>NZ_CP025791.1:1543333-1870000 GCF_002886045.1 Flavivirga eckloniae
GAAGCGCTTTTATTTGCCTTTGGAAGTATCATGGATGTAGATGACGAAATTATTATACCAGAACCGTTTTATGCTAACTATAATGGATTTTCAACAGCTTCCGGAGTAAAAGTAGTTCCGGTAATTTCTAAAATTGAAAACAACTTTGCATTACCGCCTATTGAAGAATTTGAAAAACTAATTACGCCAAAAACAAAGGCTATTTTAATATGTAATCCTGGTAATCCAACCGGTTATTTATATTCAAAAGAAGAGATACAAAAACTCGCGGCCATAGTTAAAAAACATGATTTATTTTTAATTGCCGACGAGGTTTACCGAGAATTCACCTACGATGGGAATACCCATTATTCTGTTATGCAAGAAACTGGACTCGACGATCATACTATTATGATTGATTCTGTTTCAAAACGATATAGCATGTGCGGTGCAAGAGTTGGGTGTTTAGTATCGAAAAACAAAGCACTTATACAAACTGTTTTAAAGTTTGCTCAAGCACGTTTGAGTCCGCCAACACTGGCGCAAATTGCTAGTGAAGCTGCATTAGATACCCCTCAGAGTTATTTTGATGCCGTTAATAAAGAATACGTAGAACGACGAAATACACTAATTTCTGAATTACAAAAAATAGACGGGGTTAAAGTAGCAAAGCCTAAAGGTGCTTTTTATTGCATTGTAGAACTGCCTGTAAAAAACTCCGACGATTTTGCACAGTGGCTTCTAGAGCATTTTGATGTTGATGGTGAAACAATAATGGTTGCTCCTGCTGGTGGTTTTTACTCTACTCCAGGAGTTGGTATAAACCAGATACGTATTGCTTACGTATTAAAAAAGGAAAGTCTTATAAAAGCAGTCAACATATTAAAAGAAGCTTTAAAAGTTTACAATAAATAATAGTGTACATAAAAGAAAACATATCCTTAAAACCGTACAACACTTTTGGTATTGATGTATTTGCAAAATTTTTCGTTTCTGTTTCCAACATAGAAGACTTAAAACAGGTTTTAACCCTCAAAGAGTACCCTGACAAACTTATTCTAGGAGGTGGCAGTAATATGTTGCTAACTAAAGATTTTGAAGGGCTTGTTATACACATTAATTTAAAAGGTATCGAAATCGTATCGGAAAATGATGATTTTGTTACCATTAAGGCATATGCAGGCGAAAATTGGCACGAATTTGTACTTTGGTGCATTAATAACGATTTTGGAGGTATTGAAAACTTATCGCTAATTCCTGGTAACGTTGGTACGGCCCCTATACAAAATATTGGAGCTTATGGAGTAGAATTGAAAGATGTATTTGTGTCGTGCGAAGCCATATCGTTAGAAAAGAAAACTATAGAAACATTTACAAAAGAGGCTTGCGATTTTGGTTATCGGAATTCTATTTTTAAACAGCACGCCAAAGCAAAGTACGTTATAACCAGTGTTACATTTGCTCTTAGCAAAAACAACCACAAGCTTCATATAAGCTATGGTGCCATTACTTCTCAGCTTGAAGTGATGCTGGTTACCCAACCAACTATTCAAGATGTTTCGAAAGCTGTTATAGCTATTAGAGAAAGTAAACTGCCTAACCCTAAAGAAATAGGCAATAGCGGTAGTTTTTTTAAAAACCCCGTGATTTCAAAATCCGATTTTAATACACTGTTGCAAAATTTTTCAGATATTCCGAGCTACCCTGTTTCAGAAAACGAAGTAAAAGTACCTGCAGGTTGGCTTATTGAAAAAGCAGGGTTTAAAGGTAAGCAATTTGGCGATTATGGCGTACACAAAAATCAAGCGTTAGTACTCGTAAATTATGGTAATGCAAAGGGATTGGACATCCTAAATCTTTCTAAATTAATACAGAAAACAATTAAAAGACTTTTTAATATTTCAATTGAAACAGAGGTAAATATCTTGTAATTTAAAAGAAATTTCTAACTTTGACGTAAATTACATACCATACGGCTTATCGTTAAAAACCAAATTTACCTTGATATCATCCACAGAAAAAGAAATAATCCACTTCCTAGAAAATGGCGATAAAAAAGCCATTTCACTGCTTTATGAAAGCTATTCAGATTCGTTATTTGGGGTTATTAAAAAGATAATTACAGATGACGACGTGGCGCAGGACGTGCTTCAAGAAAGCTTCGTGAAAATTTGGAGATATTCGAAAAAATACGACGCTAATAAAGCAAAATTATTTACTTGGCTATATAGAATTGCCTATAATACTGCTATTGACAAAGTTAGATCGTTAAAAAATAAAAACGGTAAGGAAGTCCAAATAGAGACATCTTCCGTATATAAAATTACATCGAATGAACTCAATCAAGACGTTTTAGATATAAAAACACATCTAAAAACACTTGATGAGAAATACCAAATAGTGATTAACGCACTGTTTTTTGAGGGTATGACGCAGCAAGAAGCCAGCGATGAATTGGATATTCCGTTGGGTACTATAAAATCGAGATTAAAAATTGGGTTACGAGAATTGAAAAAAATTTATAATCCTAAAACTAAACTAAGTCATGAATGAGAAAATAACTACTTTTTTAAATTCTGGCCTTTTAGAAAAATATCTATTAGGTGAAACCTCTTCTGCTGAAACAGAAAAGGTTGAATCTTATATTTCAAGATATCCAGAAGTACAGAACGCATACAACACATTGCAATACAATTTAGAAATTGTTGCTAAAAGCAATGCTGTTGAAGCCCCTAAAAATATCTTAGATAACATTTTAGAAGAACTAGATGATAAACCAGTTGTTGAATTAAACACTGGAAATAAAAATAAATATAAAGCGTGGCATAAAATTAGTATAGCTGCCAGTATTGCAGCCTTAATTTTTGCTGGAACATCGTATCATTTCTACAGTCAAAAACGCAAACTATCTCAAGAAAACCAAGTGGTAGTTGACGAAATTTTTGATCTACGAAGTGATATCGAAAAAAACAATCTCTTGCTTGATAATGTTATGAGGCAGTTGTTAAAGCTTAACAACCCTGAAACTGAAAAGTACATTATTACAGGAAATGAAAGAGCAAAAGATTTAAAAACGGTTGCTTATATAAACCCTAAAGAAAAAACATCTATGATCGATGTGGTTTCGTTACCTCAACTACCAGAAGAACAATGCTACCAAATATGGGCAGAGTTGCAAGGTAAGATGGTAAGCTTAGGTATTTTAAGCGAATCAGACAGACAACTTATGTCTATCCCTTATGCAGAAAATGCGCTCGCTTTAAATATTACTATTGAACCTAAAGGTGGAAATACCATTGCTTCAATAGAGAACAAAGTCGCAGAAATTAGCTTACAGTAAAGCAGACTTAACTAATACTCAACACTTAAAAGCGGCTATATAAAAAACGTCATTTAAAATGATACTTTTTATATAACCGCTTTTGCTTATAAGTAGTTTTATTATTCTTTATCAAATAAAGCTTTGTGTATAAAACCTGCTACGATAGCACCAGCAATTGGAGCCACCCAAAACAACCAAAGTTGCGATAAATACGCTCCTTCTACAAACAATGCCTGACTCGTAGAGCGTGCCGGATTAACCGATGTATTTGTTATTGGAATGCTAATTAAATGTATTAAAGTTAAACCTAAACCAATAGCAATAGGCGCAAACCCTTTAGGCGCTCTTTTATTAGTACTTCCTAAAATGATTAGCAAGAAAAAAGCTGTTAGTAAAAACTCTGCTATTAGGGCTGCTGTTAAAGAATAACCATCTGGAGATAAATCACCATAGCCATTAGCTGCAAAACCACCAATAGTTACAAAATCAGATTTATTGGTTACTATTAAATACAAAGCTCCTGCGGCTGCCACTGCTCCTACTAATTGAGCAAATATATAACCTAATAGGTTTTTGGTTTCAAACTTCCCTCCTGCCCATAAGCCAAGAGACACTGCTGGATTAAAATGACCACCAGAAATATGCCCTACAGCATAAGCCATGGTTAACACGGTAAGTCCAAATGCTAGTGCCACGCCTACAAAACCAATTCCTAAATCCGGATAGCCTGCTGCAAAAACAGCACTACCACAGCCTCCAAAAACAAGCCAAAATGTTCCGAAAAATTCTGCAAATAATTTTTTCATAAATATCAATTTTAGTTAGTAAGTATTTTAATATACACTATATAAGACACTAACTAATACAATCCGTCACCCATTCCATATCTGAGCATATATTTAGCCGCTTTTTTAACGAAAAGCATTATCTTTGCACAAAATAAATCATAAGGAAACATCTTTTACAAAAACCTTCTGGTTACGCAAAGGATCTTGTACAAGATGCCGCATACTAATACCGAATGCAGCCGAAGTACCAGTACCGAACAAAATCGAAGTACTAATGCTGAGTGAAGCCAAAGTACTTGTACTGAGCGAAGTCGAAGTATGACCTTTGATAAATAATAAATATCAACACATGAAACTTCTTTTAATAACTATCATCCTATTAGGGTTAGGAATTGCAGGTATAGCCATTAAAATTTGGGCAAAAAAAGACGGCAAATTTGCAGGTACTTGTGCAAGTCAAAACCCCGTACTAAATAAAGAAGGTGAAGTTTGTGGCTTTTGCGGAAAAACTCCTGATCAATTTAGCGATTGCAACGAACCTCAACATTCGTAATAATTTATGGTATTTCTTGATTTTATTTTCTACGCATTTATTGTTGTAGTTGCTATTCAAATCATCTTTTATACCTTTTTCTTCAGTAGGTTTGCTTTCCTTAAACAAGCAAAAAAATACAAAAAGAACATTTCTGTTTCCGTACTTATTTGTGCCAAAAATGAAGCTGAGAATCTACAGAACTTTTTACCATTAGTTATCAATCAAGATTATCCCGATTTTGAAATTGTTTTAATTAACGACGCCTCTAATGACAATACATTACAAGTCATGGAGCAATTTGCAAGTAAACATAAAAACATTAAAATTGTTAACGTTAAAAATACCGAAGCCTTTTGGGCAAATAAAAAATACGCCTTAACACTTGGTATCAAGGCTTCAAAACATGAATATCTTCTGTTTACTGATGCCGATTGCAAACCTGCCTCCAAACATTGGATTAAGCATATGACCGCTCATTTTAGCGATAAAAAGCATCTGGTTTTGGGTTACGGCGGTTATGTAAAAATTAAAAACTCCTTTTTAAATAAACTCGTCCGTTTCGAGACACTAGTAACAGCAATACACTACTTTTCTTTTGCAAAATTAGGGCTGCCATATATGGGTGTTGGAAGAAATCTGGCTTACACAAAAACCAAATTCTTTAAAGCCAATGGTTTCGTCGATCATATGAAACTACCTTCTGGAGACGACGATCTATTTATTAACCAAGTAGCTAATAAAAAGAATACATCGATTTGTGTGACTACAAACAGCTTCACAGAATCAATTCCAAAAACCTCATTTAGAAGCTGGTTTAAACAAAAAAGACGCCACGTTTCAACGGCTAAATTCTATAAATTAAAGCATAAAATTTTGCTTACCTTAATTTACAGTTCCCAATTGTTATTTTGGGGTTTAGCCATCTTATTATTCTCCATACCATACAACTGGGAAATTGTTTTGGCTCTGGTATTGTTCAGAATGATTTTTCAATATGTCATTTATAATAAATCTGCTAAGAAATTAAGAGAAAAAGACCTGTTAGTACTATTACCTTTCCTTGAAGTTTTTTTAATTATAGTACAATTAACTATCTTTATAAATAATCTTATATCAAAACCTAATTATTGGAAATAAGCGAAGCTATTAAACGTGCAAAAGAAAACGACCAAAAAGCGTTTAATTACTTGTTAGACATCTTTTGGGATGATGTATATGGCTTTCAATTAAAGCGTATTCAAAATGAAAATGATGCAGAAGACATCACTATACAAACGTTTTCCAAAGCATTTGATAGAATTGATACTTTTGATGATGATTTTAAATTTAAAACATGGTTAATCACCATTTCAAAAAACATCCACATAGATTTACTACGTAAAGAAAAAAATTCCATTGCACAGATTATATCTAAAAATGATGGCGATGTTTTTCAGGTTTTAGACGAATCTCCCTCCCCCGAAGACAAACTAATAACCGAACAACATTTAGCAAAACTTCTACGAGATATCAAAAAATTGAAACCGCATTATCAAGAAGTTATAAACCTGCGCTATTTTCAAGAATTAAGCTATAAAGAAATCTCTAAAGAATTAGATGAGCCTATAAATAATGTTAAGGTAAAATTACTACGTGCAAAAAAGCTACTTGCCGAAATTATTCGAAAAAGCAGATGATTAACAAACTCAAAAACTTAGGTCCAGGCTTATTATTTGCCGGTGCAGCTATTGGTGTATCGCATCTGGTACAATCTACCCGTGCTGGTGCCGATTTTGGTTTGGGATTACTTTGGGCATTGCTTTTAGTAAATATCTTTAAATATCCGTTTTTTCAATTCGGTCCACGCTATGCTACTGCAACAGGCGAAAGTTTATTAGATGGCTACAACAAATTAGGCAAAGAGGTTTTAATCGCTTATTTTATACTAAACTTAGCAACCATGTTTACCATTCAAGCTGCAGTAACCGTAGTAACTGCCGGCTTGGCATCTTCTCTTTTTGGTGATTTCCCTGCTTTCGAAATTGGCAACCGAGCTATTAATAGCACCGAGATTTGGACAGTTATTATCACGTCCATTTGCTTACTACTACTAATCGTTGGTAAGTATAAACTATTAGATAAGCTAATGAAGATTATCATAATCACCTTAACCATTAGCACCTTAGTAGCCGTAACCATGGCTTTAAATAATACCGACCCAGTTTCATTTAAACAAGTATTACCAGAAAATAGTTTAGAAATTACATTTTTAATTGCATTTATGGGATGGATGCCAGCCCCATTAGATGTTTCTGTATGGCAATCATTATGGTGTATCGAAAAAAAGAAGGATATGAAAAATTATGGTCCTAAATCCGCTTTATTCGATTTTAATGTTGGCTACATAAGCACAATCTTTTTAGGCATTGGTTTTCTTTCATTAGGAGCTTTAGTTATGTTTAACAATGGAGAAACATTTAGTAATGCGGCAGGCGCTTTTTCTAATCAATTAATAAAAATGTATACAAGTAGTTTAGGAGATTGGGCTTATATAATTATAGGTATCGCAGCATTTACAACCATGTTTAGCACAACCCTAACAACTTTAGATGCCTCGCCAAGAGCCATGACAAAAACTATAAAGTTACTTTTTAGTACATCATCAAAATTCAACTATAGCTTTTGGATAGCCCTATTAGCGATTGGAACTATAGGTATCTTTTTCTTTTTTGCATCAGAAATGGGTTTCCTTGTAAAAATAGCTACCATTTTATCCTTTATTACAGCGCCTTTTTATGCCATTATAAACTATCGTTTAATCTCCAGTAAACATACACCTAAAGATTGGCACCCCTCTAAACAGCTTCATATCCTAAGTTGGTTGGGAATAGCTTTTTTAATAGGATTTAGCATCTGGTACCTCACGACTTTATAAGCTACTTTTAAAAGCATTATTTGTATCTTTGCCCTTTATTTTTTAATATATGAATTCAGAAACCGCTTCAAATATATTACCAGAGCGAAAAGCTAAGCCAAAATGGCTTCGGGTTAAATTACCCACAGGTAAAAAATATACAGAACTTAGAGGTTTAGTCGACAAGTATAAACTAAATACTATATGCACCTCTGGAAGCTGTCCAAATATGGGTGAATGCTGGGGAGAAGGTACAGCTACCTTTATGATTTTAGGAAACATATGTACCCGTTCTTGTGGTTTTTGTGGTGTAAAAACCGGCAGACCAGAGACCGTAGATTGGGATGAACCTGAAAAAGTAGCGCGATCTATAAAGATCATGAAAATTAAACATGCCGTTTTAACCAGTGTAGACAGGGATGATTTAAAGGATATGGGAAGCATCATGTGGTCTGAAACCGTGAAAGCGGTTCGTAGAATGAATCCTGAAACAACACTCGAAACTTTAATTCCAGACTTTCAAGGTATCGAACAACATATCGATAGAATTGTAGATGTAGCTCCAGAAGTTGTATCGCACAATATTGAAACTGTTAGACGTTTAACCCGCGAAGTTCGTATACAAGCTCAATACGATAGAAGTTTAGGCGTTTTAAAGTATTTAAAACAACAAGGACAAAGACGTACAAAATCTGGTATTATGCTTGGTTTAGGAGAAACCAAGGAAGAAGTTATAGAAACACTTCACGATTTAAAAGCAAATGATGTAGACGTCGTTACCATTGGTCAATACCTACAACCTACCAAAAAGCATTTACCGGTAAAAAAATTCATAAACCCAGACGAATTCAAAGAATATGAAGACATTGGTCTTGAATTAGGTTTCCGTCATGTTGAAAGTAGCGCCTTGGTAAGATCCTCTTACCGAGCACAAAAACACATAAATTAAATATATGATTACTGTTGCAATCAATGGTTTTGGTAGAATTGGTAGGCGTGTTTTTAGATTACTTCAAGACTATAATAACATAAAGGTTGTAGCTATTAACGATTTGGCAGATGCCAAAACGTTAAGCCATCTTCTTAAATATGATAGTATACATGGCTTGTTTAATGGTTCTATATCCTACGATAACAACCATATCATAGTTAACGAAGAAAAGATTCCTTTACTCAATAACAATCATCCAGAAGCAACAGATTGGAAACCATATAACCCAGATTTTGTTATTGAAGCTACCGGAAAGTTTAAAACAACATCCGAACTACAAAACCATATAAATAATGGAGCAGAATGTGTAATTCTAAGTGTGCCGCCAGCTGAAGACTCAATAAAAACCATTGTTAGGGGTGTTAACGATTGTAGTATCGATGGATCTGAAACCATAATTTCCAATGCATCATGTACCACAAATAATGCAGCCCCTATGATTGATGTTATCAATAACCTCTGTGGCATTGATCAGGCATACATTACTACGGTACACTCCTACACTACCGATCAAAGTTTACACGATCAACCTCATCGCGACCTGCGTCGTGCAAGAGCTGCCGGACAATCTATAGTGCCTACAACAACAGGTGCCGCAAAAGCGCTTACTAAAATATTTCCAGATTTGTCTGATGTTATTGGAGGTTGCGGTATAAGAGTTCCTGTAATAAATGGTTCTTTAACAGATATTACATTTAATGTGAAAAAAAATGTTTCGATAAAAGATATTAATAATGCTTTTAAAGAAGCGTCAAAAAATAATTATAAAGGCATAATAGAATATACAGAAGATCCTATCGTTTCTATTGATATTGTAGGAAACACACACTCCTGCATTTTCGATTCGGGTATGACATCTGTAATTGGAAACATGGTGAAAATAATTGGATGGTACGATAATGAAAGTGGTTATTCCAAACGAATAATTGATTTAATATGCAATTTGTCGGAAAAAAAGTGTATTTTGTCGATAAAATAATTATATTTGTCGGTAATATTGAATAAATATGTCCCAGGTTAAAAACTACATATATCTTATAATAATGCTATTCAGCCTCTGTGCTTCATCGCAAAAAACAATCGATGATGACCCTGAGATACAGCAAAATAGTATTAATTATCGTATTGAGCAATCTCAGGTTGAATTGGAAAAATACAACTACTACGATGCTCAAAAAAATCTAGATGAAGCCTTAAAATTGGCCGAAAAATCAGATAATAAAAAGAGTATTGGAATTATTTACACCATAAAAGGAAAACTTCAACTTATAATTGAGGAGGAAGACAACGCCATAAAATCCCTTAATAAAGCAATTGAAGTACAAAGAATTATTAATGACAACAAAAATCTGGGTAAATCTTATAAAACTTTCGGAGATGTTTATCTAACCAAAAAGGATTATGCGCAAGCCCTAGATTCCTATAAAGCGGCTAAGTCGAAATTCCAGGAAGAAGGTTTAAATGAAAATTTAGCCGAGATTCTTTTATGTGAAGGTAAGACCTATATGTTTTTAGATGATTACGAAAAAGCTAGAGACATTATTGAGCAATCTTTGGCTCAAGCAAAAAAAGGAGATTACAAAAAAATATTAAGCGAGGCACTTATTAATCATGGTATCATTTACCATAAACTAGGCGACTATGAAAAGGCTTTGAGCTTTGCCAATGAAGGTTTAACACTTGCTAAAGAAAATAACTTTACAGCCATACTTAATGAAGGGTATTTAGTGGTTAGTAATATATACTATGCTACCGAAAACTATAAACTATCCAGAGATTATTTTAGCGAGCATTCAACACTTACAGATTCTATAAGAGACTTAACACGCTTAAACTCTTCAAAAGATCAAGAAACACAATACTTATTGAATGAAGCTAATGAGAAGAATATTGAAATTGTAGAAAAGTTAGAAAAAGCCGAAGACGATAAAAACCTTGGTACCTTAATCTCTATTTTAAGTGTTGCTTTAATCACCATTTTATCGCTACTCACCTTATCACTTTACAAAAACAATAACATTAGGCTTAAAACCAATAATATGCTTCATAAAAAAAATGGGGAACTTATTATTGCAAAAGAAAAAGCAGAATTGGCATCTAAAACCAAAGCCAATTTCCTGTCTACGGTAACTCATGAGCTACGTACGCCTCTGTATGCCGTTACAGGATTAAGTAACATGTTACTGGATGAAAACCCAAAACCCGAACAAGTTCAGCATTTAAAATCATTAAAGTTTTCTGGGGATTATCTTCTAACATTTATAAACGACATCCTTCAAATAAATAAAATTGAAGCTAATAAAGTTGACATAGAGCCAGAATCTTTCAACTTAAAGAAGAAAATAAACAATATTGTTTTAGCTCTTAACAATTCGGCACAAGACAACAATATTAAAATTCACTTCGAGTACGACAACAATTTACCTGAGAACTTTATTGCCGATCAACTTAAGATCTCTCAAATACTTATAAACCTAATTGGTAACTCTATTAAGTTTACCAAAGATGGAGATATCTGGATTAGAGTTTATAAAATAGAAGAAAAAGACAGCATTTACACCTTACGCTTCGAGGTAGAAGATAACGGTATTGGTATTAGTCAGGAGAAACAAGACAATATGTTTGAGAGTTTCTCACAAGGTTCTATTCAAATAAACCGTAAATATGGTGGTACCGGTTTAGGTCTTTCCATTGTAAAAGGATTAATCGACATTTTAAAAGGTACCATCTACGTTAAAAGTGAATTAGACAAAGGAACAACATTCTATTTCGAAATACCACTTGAGTATACATCTGTTGAAGAAGAAAAAGACAACAAGGTCGCTTACTTTAACGGAGATACTAACGAATTAGATCTTTCCGATGTTAAGATTTTAGTTGTTGAAGACAATAAAATCAACCAAATGATCACCAAAAAGATTCTTACCAAAATGAGTCTTAAATGTGATATAGTAGATAATGGTGAAGAAGCCGTTGAAATGATTAAGGCCAACAAATACGATATTGTTTTAATGGATATTCACATGCCAGGAATAAGCGGTATGGAAGCTACTAAAAGAGTTAGAGCTTTCGATAAAGAACTAACCATTTTTGCTTTAACGGCCGTTACCATTGAAGATAAAATGCACGAATTTGATGAAGCTGGTTTTACCGATATTATTCCAAAACCATTTAAACAAGAAGAGTTCGAGAAAAAGCTTTACAACGCATTAGCTTCTAATAACGATAAATCGGCTACAGCTTAGTTTTTACAAAATCTCTAATCAGCCCATTCATTTTTTCAGTATCATTAATTACCACGCTAATGGGTAGATAGAACAACTTATCTTGTAAGGATTCATATTGTTTTAATCGCATAAAATCCTTTTCGGTAGTCACTATTAATTCCTTTTTATTTAACTCAACAATATCCTGTTTTGAAAACTCATGGTGGTCTTTAAAATTTAAATGCTCAAACCTCAGCTCTTTTTCGCTTAAAAAATTAACTAAAGGGGTAGCATTAGCAATACCTGTAACCAAAGTAAAATCTTCTAAAGCTTCAATAGATTTAGTCATGTTACTGGAAATAACATTGTTTGAATAGCTAATCGAACTAAAGAACACATGTTGATTGGTTTCAGGAGCTATTTTCTTCAAAATAGCATCTCTTTCAGCATCACTTAAATCGTTCGGACACTTAGTAATTACAATAATATTTGCTCGTTTCGATCCACTTCTAGGTTCGCGTAAATTACCCGTTGGTAAAACAACATCCTTAAAATACGGATTACTATACGTAGTAAGTAAGATATTGAATCCAGCTTTTACTTTTCTGTGCTGAAAAGCATCATCTAGCAAAATAACTTCTGGCTGATCATCAATAGATCGCAATTGTTTAATGCCATTAGTCCTATTGGCGTCAACCGCTACAAGAATATCATTTTTAAACTTATTATAAAATTGAAAAGGCTCATCCCCTATCGATTCTGCCGTAGCATCTTTATTGGCCAATTGAAAACCTTCTGTTTTGCGCTTATACCCCCTACTTAATGTAGCCACTAAAAAATCATCCTTCAAAAGGGTAACCAAATACTCAATCATGGGTGTTTTACCAGTGCCTCCAACACTTAAATTACCAACACAAATCACCGGAAAATCGTAAGCCGTGGATTTTTTAATTCCTAAATCATATAACCTATTCCTTAGCCATGTTACTAAATAGTAAACGGGAACCACAGGAAACAAAATGTAACGCAAAAAAATCATTGCAACGAATGTAATTATTTTATCTTTGAAAATAAACACAAATGGTATGATTGTTCAAGACGTTATTAACCACTTAGAAAAATTAGCACCACTAGCTTACGCTGAAGATTTCGACAATGTTGGTCTTTTGGTAGGTAACAAAAATGAAAAACTAACTGGCGTACTTGTTACGTTAGACACACTCGAAGCCGTAGTAGACGAAGCTATAGAGGAAAACTGTAATCTTATAGTTAGTTTTCACCCCATTATCTTTAAAGGTTTAAAAAAACTAACGGGTAAAAACTATGTGGAACGTGTGGTTATGAAAGCCATTAAACACGATATCGCCATTTATAGCATGCACACCGCCCTGGATAACGCCTTGCAAGGTGTAAACGATATAATTTGCAATCAGTTAGAACTAACCAATAAACGCATATTAATTCCGCAATCTCAAACCATTAAAAAACTAACAACCTACGTACCAAAAGATGAAGCAGAGCAGCTAAGAGCCGCTTTATTTAATGTAGGAGCAGGAAGCATTGGTAATTACGATGACTGTAGTTTTAATGTAGAAGGTTACGGCACCTTTAATGGTAATGAAGGCTCTAACCCTACAAAAGGAGAAAAAGGACAAATACATACCGAAGCCGAAACCAAAATTACGGTTACATACGCAAAACATTTAGAATCGAAAATTATAAAAACCCTTTTCGACACCCATAGTTATGAAGAAGTTGCATACGAAATAACCACATTGGAGAATAAAAACCAAAACATTGGCATGGGTATGGTTGGCGAATTAAAAGTGCCGATGGATGAGCCTGACTTTTTAAACTATTTAAAAGTAAAAATGAACACGGCATGCATCAGACATTCATCATTTTTGAGCAAACCAATAAAAAAAGTAGCAGTTTTAGGAGGTTCCGGAAGTTTTGCCATCCAAGCCGCTAAAGCATCTGGTGCTCACGTCTTTATAACTGCAGATTTAAAATATCATGACTTTTTTACAGCAGAAAACCGCATTCTTTTGACAGATATCGGTCATTATGAAAGCGAACAATACACAAAAAACCTTTTAGTAGCATATCTTACAAAAAAAATTACTAATTTTGCAGTCATTTTATCAAAGATAACTACCAATCCTGTTAAGTATTTTTAAAGTATGGCTAAAAAGAAAGAAGTAACTGTAGAAGAGCGCCTAAGAGCTCTTTACGATTTACAACTAATTGATTCTCGTATAGACGAAATAAGAAATGTTCGTGGAGAACTTCCTTTAGAAGTTCGTGACTTAGAAGATGAAGTTGCTGGACTAAACATAAGATTAGAAAAACTTGTTTCAAGTTTAGAGGTTATCGATAACGATATTGCTTCGAAAAAAAATCTTATTGAAGAATCTAAAGCTTTAATAAAGAAGTACAGCGAACAACAAAAAAATGTTAGAAATAACAGAGAGTACAATTCTTTAACTAAGGAAGTTGAATTTCAAGAATTAGAAATTGAATTAGCCGAAAAGCATATTAAAGAATTCAAAGCTCAAATAGAGCAGAAAAAACAAGTAATAGCTGAAACCAAAGAGCGTTTAAAAGAACGTGAAACACATTTAAAGCACAAAAAAGGTGAATTAGATGCCATTTTAGCTGAAACCGAAAAAGAAGAACAAGCTTTAATCGAAAAGTCTGAAACCTACAAAACTCAAATTGAAGAGCGACTAGTAGCTGCCTATGTCAGAATTCGTACAAATGTAAAAAATGGTTTAGCAGTTGTACCTATTGAAAGAGGTGCTTCTGGAGGTTCTTTCTTTACCATACCACCACAAGTACAGGTGGAAATTGCTTCTCGTAAAAAAGTAATTACAGATGAGCATAGTGGTAGAATTTTGGTAGATGCCGCTTTAGCCGAAGAACAAAAAGCGAAAATGGAAAAAATGTTTTCAAAACTATAATCCATTACAAAACATATATTTTTAAAGCCTTCATTTTCATGAAGGCTTTTTTTATTGTCATCCAGAACAGCTCGTGCTGAGCGTAGTTGAAGCAAACGAACCTATCTGCCGGCAGTTAAGGTATAGCCACAAATATTAATACATAGCTTATAGACATACTTAAAAAATAATATTACATAAGAAAGTAGACACTAATTTCACTAATTATCACGAATTATCCTATCTACTAGTTCACTAAGTTAAAGGCATGATTTTCCAAGCTAAAGTCATAGCAAGTTTAAAATCTGTATGGGTTTAAGACAGACTAAAAGCTATATTCGTATTTATGTTGAAAATAACCCCAATCACATTGAGATTCTATTCGTGTAAATTTGTGCAATTCGTGTCTTAATTATCGTGGTACTCAGGCTCTAGTTTACTGTCTCAGCTTATATAGATTAAAATTTCACAAAGCTAATAGGAAAAATAACTTAAAAAGATATGAGTACACCGTAGCTGCCAGCAGGGAATCTCTTAAATAAAATCTAATATAAAACTAAATTGCCACAATTGCACCTCCTTGACGACAAGCAAGCTTAACAAGGATACAAAATTAGCTTCTTGATAATTCTATTTTTTTATCAGCTTTTAAGGTTTTATAATTTTATTCGTCTATTACAACATGAAAAACATATTCTCAATGAAAAAGATAATTCCACTATTCGTTTTAGCCCTCCTATTTAGCTGTCAAAACACAGCACAAGATAAATCAAAACAACAAGCTGTTATTAACGCAGACCCTATTGAAGTTCCTATAAAAAATGGAAAAGCTCGTGCTTATTTTGCCAGTGGTTGTTTTTGGTGTGTAGAAGCTATTTACGAAAGTGTAAAAGGTGTTGAAGAATCTATTTCAGGCTATTCTGGCGGATATACTAAAAACCCAACCTACGGAGCCAGCAATACTGGTAGAACGGGACATGCAGAAGCCGTTGAGATTATTTACGATCCTAAAATTGTAAGTTTCGAAACTTTAGTCGATGTATACTTTGGATCACAAAATGTAACCCAAGTAAACGGACAAGGTAACGATAGAGGTTCTCAATACCGTTCTATTATCTTTTATCAAAATGAAGAGCAAAAACAAATCATTTTAAAGAAAAAAGCGGTTCTAGCAAAAGAACTAGGCGTTAAGATTGCTGCAGAAGTCTATCCATTTCAAAAGTTTTGGATTGCAGAAGATTATCATCAAAACTACGAAAAGTTACATCCCAACCATCCCTATATAAAAAACGTATCTATTCCGCGATTAAACAGATTTAAATCCAAATTTCCAGAGTTACTAAAAAGAGAGCCATAATTAGTATTTCGCTCTAACTTGATTTTATAAAAATTTTCAGCTAACTTAGTTCAACAACAAATAAAATTCATTGAAACGAAACTTTATCTTTTGCAATACAAACAAGCAGAAAAAGAATATAGCGGTTAGTTAGCAACTAAAAGAAAATTAATAACGCATGTCAGGAGGAGATTGGAAATCCATGTTTAAGGCTGTTCAGGAAGATGATTTTGAATTAGTAAAATTCTACCTTAATATGGGAATAGACCCCAATTATCAACATCCAGAATTTATGGCTTCACCTCTGGTAGAGAGTATTAGATATAACCATTTAAAAATAGCAAAATTGTTACTTGAAAGTGGCGGGAATCCATCTATTAAAGAAGTCATGGGGCAAGAAACACCTATGCTTGTTGCAAAAAAACTAAATAATCAAAAAGCTATTGATTTATTGAATTTCTATATTAACAAACCTGAATAAAAAATAGCCAAAGGTATTTAGGCATAATCCATTTCAAAAGTTTTGGTTTGATGAAAATTATCATCGGGATTATGAAAAATTACATCCTAACCTTTTTTATATAAGAAACATACCTGCTTCTAAACCAAATAGAACTAAAGCTGCATTTCCAAAAGAATTATTAAAAAAAGTAGCTTTAATTAGTTTTTGGTTCAAATTTGATTTTGTAAAAATTTTCTTCTAAATTTGCCTAACAATATGATATCATTTTAATGTTTCATATCATATCATATTGTTAGGCACAAGTAAAACTAACCAACAAGCATTTGAAAAAATATGGGGCAATTCAGAGATGTATCAATAAAAAATGTAATTGAGGACTTAAACCAAAGCTATTTTCTACCTGACATTCAAAGAGAATATGTTTGGTTACGAAAAGCAAAAGAGAAGAAAATCGAACAACTTTTTGATTCCATTTTAAGAGGTTATCCAATTGGCTCATTCCTGTTTTGGAAACTCAAGAAAGACGATATTGAAACCAATAAAGATGCTAAAGAAGATTCTGAAAAACTGAACTTTCAACTATATAAGTTCATAGAAAACTACGATGAACGAAAAACACATAATGAAAAAGTAAACATAGAACAAATCAACTCTGATGATTTATCTATTGTACTTGACGGGCAACAAAGATTGACTTCGCTTTACATTGGACTTAAAGGTACGAGAACTCTGAAAAAACCAAAAGCGTGGTGGGACAATCCAAATGCGTTTGAGGAAAAACAACTTTTCTTAAATTTAAGATACCAACCAAATGAAGAAAATCCAGATGACAACTTCGATTTCGATTTTCTTCGTAAAAACACGATTCCAAAAATCGATGAAAATAATTATTGGTTTAAAATTGGTGATATTCTTGAATTGGGTAGTATTGTAAGCTATGCTAGAGAGAAAAACCTTTCGGACAACGAAGCGGAAATACTTGAAAAATTAAAAGATGCTTTTTGCACAAAAAGTTTGATTTCATATTTTGAGGAAACCGAAAAAAACCTTGATAAAGTTTTAAAGATTTTTATTCGTGTAAATAGTGGCGGAACACAATTATCATATTCTGACCTTTTAATGTCGATTTTGACTGCGAATTTCTCGACTGACATTCGTGATGTGATGAATAAATTTGTCGACTCTTTAAAAGAACAGGGTTTTGGAGTAATGGGAAGGGACCAAGTGTTAAAAACTTGCTTACTACTGACCGAAAGCAACCATATCTTTCAACTAAAGAATTTCAGCAAAAGTAATATCAATAAAATTGAGGATAATTGGGAAGGAATAACCGAAACGATTTTTAAAGCAACAAAATTGTTAAAAGAGTTTGGTTATACAAACCAACTTTCTTCCGCTTACATTTTATCAGCTGTCGCATATTACATTTTCAAAAAGAAAAACATAGTACAAGAAGACAAAACTGAATTACTCAAATTTGTGCGAAACGCACAAATCACAAGTTATTTCACAACTTCTTTAGATGGTAAATTAGAGGTTGTAGCAAAAATCATTAGAACAGCGGAAAATTTTAAAATGGTTAATAATAAATTGGCTATAAGCAAAGTACAACCCTTAAAAATATCAAGAGATGACATCGATAGAATGATGGACTTTCAATATGGAAATCCCGCAATTCTTCCAATTTTACAAATTTTATATCCAGATTTAGATTATAAAAATTCAACTTTTCATATTGATCACATTTATCCGAAATCGAAGTTTAAACCCAAGAACACAGATCTAGATGGGGACTATCTTACAGAAGCTAATTTCCTTTACAACCTTCAACTTCTACAAGGAGAGGAAAATTTAGCTAAAAAAGCAAAAAACCCAGAAATTTGGCTAGGAGAACATTTTTCTAATAACGAAGAGCAAATTAAAGCCTACAAGCGAAGGAATTATATAGACGAGAATTGTGAACTAAATTGGGGTGGAATTAAGGAATTTAACGAATATAGAACTGAGAAAATCAAGGCTAAACTGAAAGAAATATTATTGACAGAGAAAGAAATACCAGTACTTAGCAATGTATAAAAATAATAGAGGTATAATCCCTAAAACTAAAAGAATCTAAAAAAGTCTGAATTTAATCGAAAAAATTAGCGTTTCAAAATCCGTTACTATTCTTATACTAGAACATTAAACAACACACACAAAACACTTAAAAACTATAATTTAACAACCTTTAAATAAAAATTAAAAGAGTGTAAATTATATCTGGTAAAACACATTCTAGACTCGGTTTTCTCTAAACCTTAAAAAACATCATAAGAACTTTCATCACACTCCTATAAATACTCAATATGCAAACAGGCCTCCATTAAAGCAAAAACAACCTCGCTCAAATCATGATTCCATGAATATTCCTTACTCTCCATTTTGATTATTCATTTGCATATCTCCCTTATATTTTTCATAAACACAATACTTCAATTCAATAAGCATTCTTGATTGTAACTCTATCTCTACACACCATCTAAGAATCACACAATCAATTATTTACCATAAAAACGAATTATACATCATAATTTATACAATACGCTGCAAAACTACATATCCAAACAGCAATTATTGTATAATTTTATTAGTACCCGAATATCATCATACGCGTAGAACTACCATTGATTTAGCTTACTTGTTATAGTCATTAATTTAAACAAACTAAAATCAATTTAATCATGAAAAAACTATCATTAATTACAATGCTGTTGTGCCTTGCTCTAATAACTTCCTGCGAAAATGAACTTGAGGAAGACCAAGCTACTGAAAATGTTTCCAGTTCTATAACTACAGATAAGATGTCAACCAAAACTTCAACAGCAAAATCTGCTTGGCAAAATATCTTTTGGGACAATTTCGACGGGTTTAACTGGAGTAAATGGTCAAAAACAAACAGAACAGATTATAACTCTTGGAGATGCAGATACCTACCAGAACAAGTTTTTATAGGTTCTTGGCAAGGAGATACTTTTTTGGTTTTAAGAGCCGAAAAATGGAATAGCAATCAATGGAAATCGGGACATGTAAAATCCAAACAGAATTTTAGACCTGGTAATAATGAAGAGCTACGTTTTAAAGCTAGAATTAAGTTTAATGCTTTTGATAATAACGGATGGAAACCTTTTCATCTAACTTATGGGGCTTGGCCAGCTTTCTGGACTGTTGAAGAGAACGGATGGCCAACAAAAGGCGAAATTGATATCATGGAAGGGTATACTTTTGGACAAAGTTGGAATGATAAATATGCGAGTAATCTTTTCTTCGGATGGCAGCAAGGCAATAATATTCTAAATTCTAGTCAATCTGTAAATTACTATAGCAATTCTGTTAATGCCCAAGGTGGTTGGAATGATTTTGAAATGCGCTGGTCTAATCAAAATGGATGGAATAAAGTGGAAATTTATGTAAACAACAGTTTAAAGAAAACATATACCAATAATAATGTAAGTGGTTTGCGTTTAGACCAGTTTTCAGCACATAATATAATCCTAAATTTAAATATCGGTTCTAATGATGAACTATATCTTTTCGATAACACGAAAAACAATGTATTTAACAGAACAGAAGTGTTAGTCGATTATGTTAGTGTAGACAGACGAACTTTATAGGATGTATTCACAACAAACAAACAAACAAACAAACAAACAAGTAGTGAACTAGTCCTATGCAACACGCAAGTGAGTATAAAGCTGATGAAAAATTCATCGGCTTTATTTTTTACAAAAACCTCATTTGGAAAACTAGATTCTTCCCGTTACTTTTTACACACAAAAGCTTTATATATAAGCTTATCTTATTCTACAAAATATTTACAACTTACGATTTAGTAGCCTTTAGTGTAAAGATTAACGGGTACAATTTATCTTTTGTTACATACATTCCAGATTCGGTTTTTTCTAAATCCGGCAAAACATCATAGGGACTTTCGTCATACTCCTTTAAATATTCAACATGCAAACCAGCCTCAGTTAAAACAGAAACAACTTCACCCAACCCATGATTCCACCCATATTCCTTACTCACCATTTTCGATGCTTCATTGGCATACGTTCCCTCATATTCTTCATAAATCACATCTTTTTGCATATACCCATATTTCATAACCGGTTGGGCTTCCAAATAATCGAACATCCAGACTATAGGATGAAATTCAGCCATAAAAAACGTACCGCCTGTTTTTAAACGCTCAGCAATCATTTGCCCCCAAGGCTTTAAATCGGGTAGCCAACCAATCACACCATAACTTGTAAAAACAATATCGAAAGTATTTTTTACAACATCAGAAGTATTTAAAACATTACAACAAACAAATTCCGCATCTAGATTTAATTCTCTGTTTAAACTTTGCGCCAACTTAATACCTTCATCGCTTAAATCAACTCCCGTACATTTAGCCCCTAACCTACTCCAGCTTAATGTATCTTGTCCAAAATGACATTGTAAATGCAAAAGCGATTTTCCTTTTACATTCCCAAGAGCTTCCAACTCATAGCGCATTAAAGAAGATTTACCTTGTTTGAAAGACTCTAAATCATACATCTCGCTTTTGGCATGTACCTTTACCTTATCATTCCAAGTCGCTTTATTCGTACTAAAATATTTATCGTTTGTGTTCATTACATGAATTTAATACTTCAATATAAAAAATCTCATCCAATCTTCTATACCTTTACCAAAAATTTCAATTATGAAAAAATATATCCTAATTACCCTCATCATTACATTATGTTTTTCATGCAAACAAAAACAGGAAAAACAGGCTGATGTTAAACCACTCACTATTGCAGAAAAAATAGCCAATGCCCATGGTTTTGAAAACTGGAAAAACGTATCCGAAATAACCTTTTCCTTTAATGTAGATAAAGACAGCAGTCATTTTGATCGCACATGGATATGGAAACCTAAAACAAACGATGTTACCGCCATAAATAAAAATGATACAATCATCTACAATAGAGCTAAGATTGATTCAACATTAACCCAAACTGACAGTAGATTTATAAATGATAAATACTGGCTACTAGTTCCTTTTCAATTAATTTGGGATAAAGGCCTTACCATTTCTGAACCCACCAAAGAAGCAGCACCGATTAGTAAAACAGAACTAAACAAAATCACTTTAACCTATTCCGACGAAGGCGGTTACACTCCTGGCGATGCTTACGATATTTACTATGGAAATGACTTTTTAATTAAAGAATGGATTTTTAGAAGAGGAAATGTAACGGAACCATCTATGATTACAACTTTCGAAAACTACAAAGACTTTAACGGTATCAAGATTGCTTTAGACCATAAGAAGGGTGATGCTAATTGGAATCTTAACTTCACCAACATCAATATTATCAATTAATTAGCACACATTTAATATTGACATAAACCTAAAAATAGAATTTTATTTAATCTTTGTGTAATGAAAACATCCAACATACGACAAAATTCGTATATAAAGTATAAATAGAATTTTCCGCATTATGCGCCTATATATATCAAAAGGGCTTTAATCTAAATGATTGAAGCCCTTTTCTTTTTATTACTTTTAGCATTAAAGCATAACATATTCCGCTTATGCATACTTATTTTTGATTTAAAAATATGAGTTACGTTTCAAATAAAAGCACCCCAAACTCTTCAAAACTGATCACTGAATACCGACCACAGATCACTGAATACTGAACACTGCCTACCGATCACTGAACACCGCCTACCGATCACTGAACACCGCCTACCGATCACTGAACACTGCTTACTGAAAACTAACAACTACCCCTCAAACTCAACTTTTACATGAGCGCCATCACAATAGGGTTTATTTGCAGAAGCACCACACCTACAAAACGCAGTGGTTTTATTTTTGGTTTCTTCAGCACCGTCTTTGCGGATCACCTTTAATGTACCATAAACCAATAGCGGACCATTCTTCATAACCTCAACTTTCGTTTCTAAAGTTTCAGAAGCATTATCACCTTCTGCATTCATATAGTAGCGTAAAGCTCCCGAAGGACATTGTTTCACTTGATTTATTATAGCATCAGTAGAAGCTGCATCTATTTTAACCCAAGGACGTTCTTTTGGTCTGAACACTTGGGACAAACCTTTAGCGCAAATTGCCGAATGAATGCATTTTTCAGCCTCCCAAACAACAGTCGTTTCACCGTTCGAATACTCTTTTATTTTACTCATAGTTCAAATTTTCCCTTAAAAATACAAAAAATGATTATGCAAAAACACCTACAGACCACTACCTGTTTTTAACAGAATAACTTTAATTGTAATCCCGTAAATGGGTTTCAATTTCAGAAGCACCTCTTTTTACAATAGATAGGTAAGACTTAATATTCTCAGATTTAAATCTACTAGAAGGGCCAGAAACGCTAATACCGGCAATAACTTCCTTTTTTTTATTAAATACAGGTATAGCAATACAAATAAGTCCCAATTCGAGTTCTTCCATATCCAACGCATAGCCATTTTCTCTTATCTGTTTGAGCTCTGACAATAATGCTTCAGAATGTGCTATCGTATTTGAAGTGTAGGTTTCAAATTCTATATGTTTTAAATAATCTGAGATTTGTTTTTTTGATGAAAAAGCTAAAAGTACTTTCCCTAAAGCCGTGCAATAAGCGTGCTGATAAGATCCTATTAACGTACTCACCTTTAATCCAAAAGGACTTTCTGCCTTATTTAAATATAAAACCCGATGATCGTTTAACACCCCAAAATGCACCGTTTCCTTAATTTCCTTAGCAATATTCTCCAAAGGAATCCGAGAATAGTTTCTTAATGATTTGTATACAGAAACCAAATTCCCAAGTTCAAATAGCTTGAGCCCTAAAATGTATTTGTCGTCGTTATTTTTCTGTACAATATCCAAAGACTCCAATGTACTTAGTAAGCGATAAGTGGTGGTTTTATTATAGCCAGTTTCTTTAGCTAATTCACGCACGCCCCATTCTTGCTTATTACTTAAATACACATCTAAAAGCTTAAAAGCTTTAATAACAGATAAATTTAAATCTTTATTAACTTCTTTCATAAGGGAGATATCTACTTACGATCTTTTAATCAGAGAGCGTAAATAGTTTTTGTTATTCAAAAATAAGTATTATTTTTGAAACAGCGTTTCATATAGTGAAACGATTCTTGTTTTTTTACTTTGCAGGAAACAATCATTTCATTATCAGAATAATAAATTTATACAATAAACTATTCGGTTTAAAATGCATAAAGCCACTTTAAATTACGCTAAACAACAGGACGAATTAGACGAACTTTCTAATTACCGCAATCAGTTTCATATTCCAAAAGACAAGAACGGAAATGAATTGATTTACATGACCGGGAATTCTCTAGGCCTTCAACCAAAACAAACCAAAGCATATATCGACCAGGAACTTGAAGATTGGGCTAATTTAGGTGTAGAAGGACACACCGAAGCTAAAAACCCATGGTTACCATATCATGAATTTTTAACAGAAAGCATGGCAAACGTTGTTGGTGCTAAACCTATTGAAGTGGTTACCATGAATACATTAACCGCCAACCTTCATTTAATGATGGTGTCCTTTTACAAACCAACAAAAACACGTTACAAAATAGTTATTGAAAGTGACGCTTTTCCATCTGATAAATATGCGGTAGAATCGCAATTACGACATCATGGTTTTAATGATAAGGAAGGGGTTATTCTTTGGAAACCCAGAGAGCATGAAGAACTATTACGTTATGAGGATTTAGAAGACATCCTTGAAAAACACGGTAACGAAGTAGCATTGGTTATGATTGGCGGGGTAAACTATTACACAGGTCAATACTTTAACCTAAAACGGATTACAGGACTCGGACACAAACACGGTTGTATGGTTGGATTCGATTGCGCTCATGGGGCAGGTAATGTACAACTTAATCTGCACGATTCTGGTGCCGATTTTGCTGTATGGTGCACCTACAAATATTTAAACTCAGGACCAGGAAGCTTAGCCGGTTGCTTTGTACACGAAAGACATGCCCACAACAAAGACTTAAATCGTTTTACAGGCTGGTGGAGCCATAATAAGCAAACCCGATTTAATATGCGTGACGAATTTGATGTACTCCCCGGAGCCGAAGGATGGCAACTAAGCAACCCACCAATATTATCGATGGCAGCCATTAAAGCTTCTTTAGATATTTTTAATGAAGTGGGCATAAAGAAACTCACTGATAAATCTAAAAAACTAACAGGCTATTTTGAATTTTTACTAAAACAATTAGGAGAAGATATTATAAGAATAATTACCCCTGAAAATCCAGATGAACGAGGTTGCCAACTATCTATCCAGGTTTTAAATGCAGACAAAGCCTTACATGATAAATTAACCGATGCCGGAATAATAAGCGACTGGAGAGAGCCTGATGTTATTCGTTGTGCTCCCGCTCCACTTTACAATTCATTTCAAGATGTTTATTACATGGTTGATAAGTTAAAAGACATACTAAACAAAAATCAAATAGAGTAAACCTTGTCTGCTAAGCAAAATATATTAATGATTAAAAAAACCTCAGAGGGTAATTTTTCAGAAACATTAATGTCATCAGATAAATCGCTTATTGGACTCTTATTCTTTTTGAAACGTAAAAAATTCGATTATCTAATAATTACAAAACAAAGAATACTATACATTATAAGAAATAAGGTTATAAAGAATGTTTCATATAGCAACCAATCTAAAGTTAATTTTGATTTAAAAAAAAACAGAATCGAATATTATGATGAAAAGCAAGAAAAAGAATATATTGAACTGAGCGACCTAAGAATTACCCTTGAAGAAATTCAACAAATAAAAAGTATCTTGAACTAATTATTAGCAGTAGAAATAAAATAAGATCCTGAAATACTGAAACGAGTTTAGCATAAGCAAGCTCAGGATGATAGTCATGAAAAAACAACAAAACATACTTATTATAGGCGCAGGTCTTTGCGGTTCCCTCCTCGCATTACGTCTAGGTCAAAGAGGATATAATGTCTCCGTTTACGAAATGCGTCCAGATTTACGTAAAGTAGATATTAGTGCAGGACGCTCTATAAATCTGGCATTTTCAAATCGCGGTAATAAAGCCATGAAACTCGTAGGTATAGAAGAAAAAGTAAAAGCACTCTGCATTCCTATGAATGGCCGTATGATCCACGATAAAGAAGAGCGCACTTTTCTATCTAATTATAGCGGACGCGACCACGAATACATCAACTCCGTGTCTCGTGGTGGGTTAAACGCCTTACTTTTAGATGAAGCTGAAAAGCATAAAAATGTTTCCATTTATTTTAATAAAAAGTGTAAATCGGTCGATTTTAAAAAAACAACCGCATTATTTAAAGATTATGAAACAAAAAAGGAGTTTGTAGAAGACGCCGATGTTATTATCGCTACAGACGGTGCGGGCTCTGCAATGCGCAAAAGCTATTATTTAGGTAAAAAGTTTTTATTTAGCTTTTCGCAAGACTATTTAACACATGGTTATAAAGAATTAAGTATTCTACCTAGTAAAACAGGCGATTTTAAAACCTACAAAAACGCATTGCATATATGGCCCCGAGGTAGTTTTATGCTTATAGCCCTACCAAATTTAGACGGCAGTTTTACGGTAACATTATTTTTAAGTTATGATGATGGCACCTACAATTTCAACAATCTAACAACTCCCGAGATCGTTACAGAATTCTTTCAAAAAGAGTTCCCAGACGCTTTACAACTCATGCCTAATCTTATTGAAGACTTCTTTAAGAATCCAACATCACCATTAGGTACCGTAAAATGTTCGCCTTGGCATTACAAAGGCAACACGCTGTTAATGGGAGATTCAGCTCACGCCATCGTACCATTTTATGGTCAAGGCATGAATGCTTCCTTTGAAGATGTTGTTGAGTTTGATGCGGTTTTAGACCAAAACTTAGGAAGTTGGGAAACCATATTTAAAACCTATGAAGAAACCCGTAAAAAAGACACCGATGCTATTGCAGATTTAGCTATAGATAACTTTTATGAAATGAGAGACCATGTTGCCAACCCCATGTTCCAAGAAAAACGTAAATTAGAGATGGCTTTAGAACAAAATTTCCCAGAAGAATACGCCTCCAAGTATTCACTGGTAACATTTAATGAAAACATGGGCTATCATGAAGCTATGACGAGAGGCCGTGCACAAGACAAAGCTATTTTAAGCATGTTAGCAGATAAGACAATCTCAACAGAACTGGATCTAAGCAAAGATGAATTAAAAAGCATTCTAAAGAAGGTTCAACAAGAAACCAATAACATACTTGAAGATGACAGAATTGCGAAAACCATGCATCGTTGAGTTAGGAAATAAAAAGGAATTGGTAAAGTCCAAAATCAATTCTTAGAATTAAAAACAATATGACTGAATTGAAATAACATTCTAAATCAGCTCTTTCACTTTTTAAAGGAAGAGCTTTACCGAACTTGATTCGGTATGGATGCAGTCCCTCTAAAAGGAACTGAAAATGGAAGAGAGAACACAATCGAAACAACAAAAAATGAGCATACCAAACAACGTAACACCAAGAGGCGCATACCCACACACCAAACGTGTTGGTGATTTTATATTCGTATCCGGCACCAGTTCAAGAAGACCTGATAACACCATAGCTGGAGTCGATATTATTGACGACATGGGTACCAAACGTTTGAATATTGAAGTACAAACGCGTGAAGTGTTATTAAACATAGAAAAAAATCTAGCCAAAGTAGGTGCTACTTTAAAAGACGTAGTAGACGTGACGTCTTTTTTAGTAAATATGAATGATTTCGCAGGTTACAATAAAGCCTATGCCGAATTTTTTGATGTAGAAACCGGACCAGCACGTACAACTGTGGCAGTACACCAGCTACCTCATCCGGATTTGGTTGTGGAGATTAAGGTGATGGCTTATAAAACCAAATTATGACCTAGCCATAAACCATGGTCTTTCAATAAATGATATTCTGTAAAAAATTAGAAATAAATTATAAAAATTAACTAAATGTCTCCTCGAGCGCAGTCGAGAGGTTAATTATGAAAACTTATTACGTTTATATATTAAAATGCAATGACGGTTTAACTTATACGGGAGTTACAAATAATATTTCAAGACGTTTTAAAGAACACCAAAAAGGCTTAAACCAAAGTTGTTTCACTTTTAAAAGAAGACCCTTACAGTTAGTTTTTCATCAAGAATTTAACGATATTAATCAAGCTATTTATTTTGAAAAGAAAATTAAAAATTGGAGTGCAAAGAAAAAGTTAGCTTTAGCAGATAAAAACTTTGACATGTTACAAATTTTAGCGGAATGCAGAAATGCAACACATTCAAAATATAATTTAGAAAACGAATAGGTCTCGACTGCGCTCGACCAGACAAACCGATGAACATTCAGAATTACATAAACGGCAAATTCACACCTCCTTTCTCTAACGAATGGATAGATAACTATTGCCCTGCCGATGGTAAAGTTTACGGACAAATCCCAAACTCATCAAAAGCAGATGTAGAAAACGCATATACTGCAGCAAAATTAGCTTTTCCAGATTGGTCTAAAACCACCTTGGAAACACGCAGCAGAATCCTTATCAAGATTTCAGAATTACTGGAAGCCAACTTACAACGTTTCGCGGAAGCCGAAAGTAAAGACAATGGTAAACCTATTAATTTGGCAAAAACGGTAGATATTCCAAGAGCAGCAAGTAACTTCCGTTTTTTCGGAAATGCCATCACACAATTCGCAAGCGAAAGCCACGAAAGTGTAGGTCATAATGCCATAAATTACACCTTACGCCAACCCATTGGCGTTGTAGGCTGTATTTCACCTTGGAACCTCCCACTCTATCTCTTTACCTGGAAAATTGCCCCTGCCATTGCAGCAGGTAATTGTGTAGTTGCCAAACCAAGTGAAGTCACACCTATAACAGCCTATTTATTAGGCGAGATTTGTACAGAGGCCGGGCTACCAAATGGTGTTTTAAACATTGTTCACGGCTTAGGTACTACAACCGGACAGGCTATTGTTGAGCATCCAGATATCAAAGCCATTTCATTTACAGGAGGCACAGCTACAGGTGCGCATATTGCTAAAGTAGCTGCTCCAATGTTTAAAAAATTATCTCTGGAACTTGGCGGCAAAAATCCTAATATCATTTTTGCAGACTGCGATTATAACGATATGCTAGAAACTACAGTGCGTTCCTCATTTGCCAATCAAGGTCAGATTTGCTTATGCGGAAGTCGCATTTTTGTAGAAGCTCCCATTTATGAAAAATTTAAAACTGATTTTGTTGAAAAAGTAAAACAACTTAAAGTCGGGCACCCTTCAAAAGAAGACACCAATATAGGCGCTTTAGTTTCTAAGCCACATTTAGAAAAAGTCATGCAATACATTAACATTGCTAAACAAGAAAACGGAACCATTCTTTACGGAGGGCATAAAATAACCATTGCAGATTACGAAAATGGCTATTATTTAGAACCAACAATTATAGAAGTCCCAACCGACGAATGCAGAGTGAATCAAGAAGAAATTTTTGGTCCCGTGGTAACCATTATGCCTTTTAATACCGAAGCAGAAGTTTTACAAATAGCCAATAAAGTGAAATATGGTTTATCGGCAACATTATGGACTAATGATTTAAAACGTACCATGCGCATGAGCAATAAATTACAATCTGGAATCGTATGGGTAAACACCTGGATGTTGCGCGACTTACGAACACCTTTTGGAGGCGTAAAAGATTCAGGAATGGGTCGCGAAGGTGGTTTTGAAGCTTTAAGGTTTTTTACAGAAGCAAAAAACGTATGTATAAAGTATTAAGAGGATGTCTAAAAGGTTCTTGAATTGTCATTTTGAGTACTTCGGCTATGCTCAGCATAAACTAAAGTCGAAAAATCTCAACACTTAAACAAACAGGTGTTTAATTTTATGAGATTCCCTGTCTGCCGGCAGTCGGGTGTTCTGAATGACACTTTTTAGTCAGCCTCCTTTTGAATTAAAACAAAAATGCCCCTGAAAAAATTCAGGATAAAACAAAATATATGAACTTAAACATAAACAATAAGAACGCCCTAGTATGCGGAAGCACCCAAGGCATAGGCAAGGCAACAGCTATAGCATTAGCTCAGGAAGGTGTAAACGTAACTTTAGTAGCTAGAAACAGAGAAAAACTTAAAGCCGTTTTAAGCGAATTACCCGAGCACAGAAACCACAGCTTTATTGTAGCAGATTTTTCAGATCCTAGAGATTTACAAGAGAAGGTTATCAAATTTATAAATCAAAATCACGGATTTCATATCCTCATTAATAATACCGGAGGTCCAAGGAGCGGTAATATTTTGACTGCAAGTTTAGATGAATTTGAAAACGCTTTTGTACAACATCTTAAATGCAATCATGTATTGGCTCAAGCAACTATCCCGTTTATGAAAGAAGAAGGTTTCGGGAGAATTGTAAACATTATTTCCACTTCGGTTAAAGAACCTATTCCCGGTCTTGGCGTTAGCAATACCATTAGAGGCGCCGTTGGTAATTGGAGCAAAACCTTATCGGAAGAAGTAGCCCCATTTGGCATTACGGTTAACAATGTTCTTCCTGGGTTTACAGAAACGGAACGCTTATCGGAAATCATTAAAATTAAGGCGAAAAATGAAGATACTACTGTTGAGGAAATGACTAAAACTATGAAGGGGCACACACCAGTCAAACGTTTTGCCAAACCCGAAGAAACTGCTAATGTCGTTACTTTTTTAGCAAGTGAGGTTGCTGGTTATGTTAATGGAATTAACCTGCCTGTTGATGGCGGACGAACAAAAAGTTTGTAAAAGTACCACCAACTCTTCGTGAGGAAAAATTATACAAATGCATTATCTTTATATAAAATACTATGTTTAACAAAAACTCAAATACCCGATTTGAGTTTCTCCCCTTAGGGGAGATTAAAAGGGGCTTTCTATGGGCAAATTAGTTTCTCCTTTAAATTTTAAGGCTTGGATTGAAGAAAACAGACATCTTTTAAAACCACCAGTTGGTAATAAATGTGTTTGGAAAGATGGCGATTTTATTGTTATGGTAGTTGGCGGCCCTAATAATAGGAAAGATTATCATTATAATGAAACCCCAGAATTCTTCTATCAAGTAGAAGGCGATATGGTTTTAAAAATCATGGACGGCAATAAACCAAAAGATGTTCATATTAAAGAAGGTGATATTTATTTATTACCCCCTAAAGTACCGCACTCACCGCAACGTGTAGCCAATACAGTTGGATTGGTTATTGAGTATCCGCGTTCTAAAAAAATGAAAGACGCTTTAGAGTGGTACTGCGAGAACTGTAATAATTTATTATATAGAAAAAAATTCAAACTCGACAATATAGAAACCGATATGCCAAAGATTTTTGACAAGTACTACTCCAGTGAAGAAAAATGTACTTGTAAAAAATGTGGTGTAAAAATGGAAGCTCCTAATAAAGTTTAAACAAAAATATGGCACGTAAACTCCGCATAAATGGACATTCACATTTACTTCCTTATCCTGAGGAAATACCACAATTCATGAAAGAAAAGGAAATTTTCTGGGTAGATGACGAGCGTAAATATATGCTTCAAAAAGGCTGGAGAAGACCAGTAACCGATTCTAGTTTCTTCTTGCATGAAAAACTGGAATGGATGGCACGTAACAAACTCGATCATGCTGTGGTTCTAAACTTATCGCAGCTTTATGGTAACGGATTGCGTTTAGAGGAAATGAAAAAAGCGCTTCGGTTTCAAAATGATTTTAATGCAAAAATACAGCGCGATCATCCCGAAAAGTTCACTTGTGGCTTTGTAGTACATCCAGGTTTTATACACGGTGCCTTATATGAAATTGAACGTTGTGTTGAAGAACTTAATATGAAAGTATTGTGTTTACCAACACACTTTATGGATTCTATAGGACAATGGCGTTCGGTTTTCGATAAAGAAAATGATGCCATCTTCGAATTGGCCAATAAGTATAAGTTAGCTATCGAAATTCATCCTTACGATGGTGATAAAATGATAAATTTAGAAAACTCTGCCTGGCGATTTCATTTAATATGGATGCTGGCACAGTGTGGCGATGCTTATCACTTCTACACCTTAAATGGTATGCAAGAGCGTTTTCCCAATATAAGAACTTGCTTTGCCCATGGTGGACAATTAGCTCAAATGAATTTAGGAAGACGGATTCAAGGTTTTGATGGCAGACCTGATTTGTTTGAAGGAAAACACCACCCAAGAAAAGCTGTCGGACACCCAAATATTTACTTCGACACCTTGGTACATGATACCGATTCGTTAAAACTCATGATAGAGCGCCAAGGCAGCAATCAAGTTATTATGGGGCTAGACGACCCCTACCCTTTAGGTGAAATGGAAAGCGATGCACAATCGTCTTATCCCGGAAAACTATTAGATTTAGCTCTGGAAAAGCAAGTAATCAACGAAAAGCAATATGACGATATATGGGAAGACAATGTACTGCGGTGGCTATTTGGTGACGACGACGATGCTAAACAAAAATTAGTACAGCGAATTTTAGCTAATTAAGATAGTTCAGCTATCCCCAAAAAATAGGTGTCTTTTATTATGGGGTTGGTTTTATTAGTGTGATTGTTGGTATATTTGCAATACTAACTTCGCCAGTTATTAAGAATATGATGTCTGGTGTTCATTAATAACGATCCATGCATTTTATACCTGAAGAATTAGATGATTATGTTGTAAAGCATTCTGAGGACGAACCAGAACTTTTACAACAGCTTAATAGAGAAACGTATCAAAAGATATTACAGCCAAGAATGCTTAGCGGTCATTATCAAGGGCGTGTGTTAAGCATGATCTCTAAACTCGTTAATCCTAAAAACATTTTGGAAATAGGGACTTACACAGGGTATTCTGCTTTGTGCTTGGCCGAAGGCATACAAGCTTCTGGAGCATTGCACACCATAGATATTAATGAAGAACTGGCAGATTTTCAACGAAAGTATTTCGATAAATCGGGTTATGGAAGTCAAATTTTTCAGCATATTGGGGATGCTCAAGAGATTATTCCTGAACTGGATAAAATGTTTGATTTAGTATTTATTGATGCAGATAAGGAAAACTACCCTAACTACTTCAATATTGTTATTGATAAATTAAATCCCGGAGGTATTATTTTATCAGACAATGTGCTTTGGAGTGGTAAAATTCTTGAAGATTTAAAGCCTGATGATTTTTCTACAAAAGCGCTAATAGAATACAATTTACTCTTAAAAAATGATGATCGGGTAGAAACTGTTGTTCTACCTATCAGGGACGGGTTAACAATTAGCAGAAAAGTTTAAACTAGACTTTATTATATACCTACCGTTAAAATATTTCTGGACCTCATAAACGCAGTCAATATTAACTATAAAACCTCTGTATTCTTTAAAGATAAACGGTAAAGATCTATCAATACAAGTAAACCTTGTAATTTCACACCTATTAATACCTTACCATGTTCTTTAACAATGTTATAGAAAATTATTCTAATATTATATTTTTATCTAATACTAAACTTTAGAATAGGTAACCATCTAAAACAAAAAACCCAATTATCTATTCTAAAAAGAAATGATAATCGGGCAACCCCCCGGTTTTTACCCATCAAGAAGATGGGCTATTTATATTACTTAAAAAGGTTAAATAATAATCTACTAACCTACTAATTGCATATTATTTCCAGATCTGTTTTCTTCAGACAGTTTTAACTTGCACGATTGAATATTGGTTTCGATAATCTGGTAGAACTCGTATGTGTCAAAAGGTTTATAGATAATATCATTAAAACCTGTACCATCATCATTACAATCCTTTTTCATACTATCAACATCAGATGCTGTCAAAGCAATTATTGGGATATGCACATCAAACTCCCTAATCTGTTTGGTTGCATCCCTACCGTTCATAACCGGCATATTAATATCCATTAAAATAAGATCATACTTATTTTTTCTAGCTAAGTTTAAAGCTTCTAAACCATTACTTGCCACTTCATATTCGTAGTTGGCCTTTTTCAATAGGTTTTGTGTAACAATTTGGTTTATCTTATTATCTTCTACTATAAGTATCTTAAACTTTTTATTTAAAGACTTTAATTGTCGCTTACCTTTCGATTTTAACTCATTTTTATCAGCAGCATCAATTTCAAAAGTAATATCAAAACTAAACATCGTACCAACGCCTACTTCGCTTTTAAGTTCAATTTTACTTTTAAACAGTTCTACTAAATTCTTGGTAATAGAAAGCCCTAAACCAGTACCTTGGTAATTGATGTTATTATTTTCGTCTAATTGTGAAAAATTATCAAAAACAGTATCGAATTTATGCTCTGGAATACCGCAACCATTATCTTCGATTTCAAAACGCACAATAACCTCTTCCCTATTTCTATTTAGCATGATTACGCGAAGATTAATACATCCGCTTTCTGTAAATTTTATACTGTTTCCTATTAGATTAATTAAAATTTGAGATAATCTAACATTATCACATTTTATATATTCTGGAAGTCCTTTGTCTATTAAGACATTAATTTTATTATTGGTTTCTTTTAACCTAAAGTCGAAAGAATCAACAATGTTCTTTACTAATCCTTTTAGGTTTACCGATGTATTTTTTAATTCGATTTTATGCGACTCTATTTTACTTACTTGTAAAATATCATTAATAAGACTCAATAAATAATCTCCCGAATATTTTAGCGAATTAATAAGCTTAACGTCACTTTCTACTAAATTGGTGTTTTCCAGAAGTAAAGATGTTATTCCAACAACACCATAAAGTGGCGTTCTTAACTCGTGTGTTACATTAGATATGAACTTCGATTTTAACTCTGATGATTTTACAGCTTCGTTACGTGCTATTTCTAATTGCTCGTTCTGAACTTTTAAGATATTAGTAAGCCTTCTTTTAGACACATAACTTTTGTAAACCGTAATTAACGATATAAGAAATAGCACCAATGCAACCGTAATAATAATGTTTAGGTTTTTTACTTTATTGGTAATTTCTACTTGTTGAATACGCTCTGTATTTGCTATTTGAGCATCCTTTTTGTAATCTTCAATAAGAATTTTTGATCCAGAAATAGACTTTCGTTCAGATTGCGCCTTATTTGTATACTTAAACATATAATCGTTATACTTTAATAACGCATCGTATGCCTGTTTATCTAAACCTTGCTTATCTGATGACCAAGCTAGTTTTTCATATACATTAAGTAAAAGTAAATTATGTAGTTGCTTATTACCAGTTACGCTTTTATCTAAAAACACCAATGCTTCATTTAATTTTTTATTAGCATTGCTATACAATTCCTTATTTATAAAGTATAATCCTTGAGTATATTTTAAACTTCCATAATCTTTCGCGCCTGCCTTGAATTCATTCAGGCTTTCCTCTGCTCTTAAAAGGTATATCAGTGCTTTTTCCGTTAGATTATTCTCTAAATACACCTGGCACAAGTTAATTTGAATATCAAATAGAACTTGTTTTTGTTTTTCAATGTTATTATGATCCTTAACATTACCATTTGAGGCATATTTTAAAGCATTCTCATAATAATAATGCGCTTGACTAAATGATTTTTTTTCTTTAAACAGCTTTCCCAAATTTAAACATGAGTTTGCTATAAGGTAATTATCATCTATTTCCAATGAAGATTTAAGCGAAGTTACAAATCTATTCTCTGCAGCGTCGAACTCTTCTATAGAACTATAAATTAAACCTTGAATAAAATTAGCTAACGCGTTACCATATACATCATTAATGGTATTCGACATTTTTTTAGACTGATCAATAGAAGACAGCGCATCAACAATCTGATTACTATTGTAAAATCTTAAAGCTCTTGAGTTTAAACTATCTATTTGAAAGATTGTGTGCCGATCATCTTGAGAAAACGACAACATAGTAGCACTCATAAAACACACAAGTAGGATTGCTTTCATTTTTGGTTAGTATTTTTAGATTAGATTTGGATTCGCAATATATTTATAATCAAAACCATAAAGTAAAAATACTCGTTGAAAACTAAATTAAACCGACAACATGCATCTTCAGGGGGTAAAACCTACAGGGGTGTTAGAATTTACGTTTTACCGATCCCGTAAAATCCTCCAAATCATCTTTAACCTTGTTAAGTTCGTTCTTAACATCGTCTGTGATACTTGTGTCGATGCCGTTGTTTTCTGCAGTTTTAGTGATCTCATGCTTAATATCGTTAGTAGCATCTTTAAGAGTTCGCATGCCTTTACCTAAACCACGAGCTATTTCTGGTAACTTATCTGCACCAAAAACCATGATGACAATAAATAGTATAAAAGCTATTTCTGCACCACTAATAAATAAAAATGTAGCTTGTTGTATCACAACGCAAATATAGTGAGTTGTTTTGTTAGAATAAAAAAAGCCGATCTTAAAATCGGCTTTTTAACTTAAAATATTTTTTTATCCTTTAACCCTTTTCTTAAATTGATCGAAATCGCTCTGCTTTTCTTCTTTTGGCCATGAATTATTAGACATGTCCACATCGGCAGTTTCTAAGTCCGGATCTACAACAAAACCAGTAATAGCCTTTTGCGATTTAAAAACCTTTTTTACTTCTCTTTCATCATACCTCCAAATTTGTGCCGGGTATTTTTTTCTTTCTTTAGTGCCATCTTCGTAAGTTAATTCTAAAATTATTGGCATAACCAATCCTCCTGGTTTTTCGAAAGTAACCTCGTAAAAGTATTTTGGCGCTTCGTTTAACTCTCCTTTTTCTTGATCGTTCAAAGCATTTAAATGATTATTTAAGAATTCAAAGTCTGAAGGTTTTTTTGCATCTGCCGGTACGACTCCATTTTCGGCTTCTGCAAAATAAATTAACCTGTCCTTATAGTTATCAAGATTAAAATTATTTTGCTCGGCAACTTCTTTTGCTTTTTCGGTTGGCTTATCTGTTAAATAATAACTCTTAACTTGTTTAATACCTATATCTGTATAATCTGTAGTATAAAACCAGCCTCTCCAAAACCAATCTAAATCCATGGCCGAAGCGTCTTCCATACTTCTAAAAAAGTCTGCTGGTGTTGGGTGCTTAAACATCCATCGTTTCGAATATGTTCTAAAAGCATAATCGAATAACTCTGGCCCCATAATAGTATGTCTTAGCATATACAATCCTGCTGCAGGTTTCGTATAAGCATTAGGACCGAATTGATATACATAATCGCCTTGCGACATAATTGGGGAAAGATGGCTTTGATCGCCTCCCATATAATGCACTATATCTTTAGGTAAATTACCTGTAAAAAAATTAGGGTCGTAATCTAGCTCAGCCAATGTTTCAACAAAAGAGTTTAAACCTTCATCCATCCATGTCCATTGACGTTCGTCACTATTTACAATCATTGGGAAAAAATTATGACCCACTTCATGGGTAATAACACCAATCATACCTCTTTTAAGTCTTTCTGAATAGGTTCCATCTGGATTTGGTCTTCCATAGTTAAAACAAATCATAGGATATTCCATTCCCATTTGTGCGTGTACAGAAACGGCTTTATTATATGGATAATCGAAAGTAAGCTTAGAATACTCTTCTAATGTATTGGCCACAACCCGTGTTGAATGCTCTTCCCAAAGCGGATTCCCTTCTTTTGAATACAACGAAATAGCCATAACAGCTCTTCCATTTATATCTACAGCCATGGCATCCCATATAAACTTTCTTGAAGTTGCAAAAGCAAAATCCCTTACGTTATTTGCTTTAAAGTGCCATGTTTTAGTTTTTGTACTCTTTTCTTTTTCTGCTGCTTCTGCTTCTTCCTGAGTTACAATAAATACAGGATCTTTAAATGATTTTTTAGCCAACTCAAAACGCTTAAGCTGTAATTTAGTTAAAACATCCTTTTCGTTTTGAAGCACTCCTGTAGCCTCTAATTTGTGATCTGCAGGCACGGTAATTTTAACCTCGAAATCTCCAAACTCTAAAGCCCATTCACTACGCCCCCAGAACTGCATGTTTTGCCAACCCTCAACATTATCGTAAACACAAAGCCTTGGATAGAATTGAGCAATTACATAATTGCTATTTCCATCTGGAAATGCCTCGTAACCGGAGCGTCCATGGTCTTCAATGTGATTATTAACATTATACCACCATTTTATTTGGAACTTAAATACAGCTCCTGGTGCTAACGGCTTAGGCAAATTAATCCGCATCATGGTTTGGTTTATCATAAAAGATAAATCGGAACCATCTGAGTTTTTAACGGCCTCAATATTAAATCCACCATCAAAACGTTTTTTCATGTTCGATGAAGTAAAACTACTTGGTCCGTTAAATGTGGCATTGAAATCTTCAGAATTAATATCTGGGGTTTTAGAATCTCTAGCTCTCATATTTTGATCGAGCTGCACCCATAGATATTCTAAGTGGTCTTTAGAATTATTATGATATGTTATTTTTTCGTTTCCGAAAATCTGATTTTTAGATTCATCCAAACGAATATCCATAATATAATCTACCTTCTGTTGCGTATATTCATAACCTGGTGCTCCAGAAGCTGTTCTGGTCGTATTAGGTGTAGGCAACACATCTTTCATTTGCCTAAATTTATTCTGGTCTGTATGACCTTGAGGCTTTTCGTTTACTTGATTTTGAGCAAAAATTCCAGTTGAAGCAAAAACCACAGAAAGGAGATAATATTTGATTTGTTTCATTGTCCGTTTTTAAATTTTGTTTAATAAATTCAACATTTGAGTAATAATAATTGAATTAATTATTACAAAAAACGGTTGAAAATAATGAATTGGGAAAGGTTTTAACTTATTTTTAATTAAATTTTAACAGAGCATTATCTTTTTCACGAATAAGTATAAAACTTTTTTGTTTGGAGTTGATTTTTGTCTTTATAATGTTTTGCTGTTCCTTAAATAAATCGAACAACACTTTATTGCTAACCTCAAAGGATTCAATGCTTTTAACATCTTCTATTTCTAAATAACAACGCATAATATCTTGATCGTATTCTTTACCTATAAAAGTAAGCGCTGTTTCTTCGTTATTAATCTTAATCTTTATGCTCTCCTTTAAATATTTACCTATGTAAGTCTCGATTGTTTTTGGTTCGTCACCAATGGCTAATGTTATAGACTCATCATAACGTTCTCGCAACAAGTTTTCAAAATCATCAATAAAAACCCGAGTTGTTATTTGCACAGACTGTTTTTCTTCTACAAAGTTAATTTGGGTAACACTTATGTAGTATTTATGTAAACTCGTAAATGCAACCAGTGGTATAATTAAAAAAAACAAAAATGGTTTAATTAATCTCATCTATATATTTTTTGCTAAAGTAATTATTTTGAGGCTTTATTAGACTCACCTTATTGTTCTGATTTTAATTGTTCTGATTTTTTATAATTTCCGCATTGTTATTCTACTATGTGAACACATTTACTGGGTGCGTTTCAAAAAAGTATTCCAAAAGGCATTAGTCTTTATTGGTATTTAAATTTTCCACATACTGTTTATACTTCTGCTTTAAAAAAACTAGTATTTCAAAATCGGTTTTATTTTTACAATATGTAATAAAATTTTCATCATCCGAGCAGAAGTAGAAAAAATCCATCCTTAGGTCTACGTCTAATGGATTGGAAGCAAAAAAATCCTCTGCCAATCTTACTTTAATAGTATGTATAAACGTTTCCTTGGTTTCTATTTCCACACGGTTTTTTAGCTTTTTAGTTCTTCCGGAAATAGCATTTAATATAGGATTTATAGGGATACTCCCTGTTAAAGGTTGATACCATTTAATTCCTCCTCCATGCGCTTCAGACAACCTCCTTTCACTTTGTGTTTTTATTCTTCCAGTATAACCGGGAATACCTAGATTATAAAAATTAATAGGTGCTTTTCCTTCTACACTATTAATATCCTGAGCTAAGTCTCCTGTTAAAACCTTACCAATCCTAATTACATCCAATTCATTAATTTGTTCGTCCAAACTTACCAAAATATATTTAGAGACAACATCACCTTTTGAAACAACGACTTCTTTTAACTTATGCTGAATAGATGAGAACACCAAAGAATCATTTAAAGATGCAGTAATTTTAAACGCACCATTTTTATCGGTTATGGTAAAAACCTGAGCTGTTTTATTAATCACGTGAATGTTCTCAATACTTCCTGTATTACTTTTAACTTTACCAGATATCTCAACCGATTGTGAAGTCATTACCTGAACGGCAAACAAAAACATTAATACTAAAAAGCTTTTATTTTTTAACATCCTGAAGTTTTAAAAACGATTCTCTTTGCTTAATTAAAAACTCGATAAGTTGCATTTCATTTTCAGGCTTAAAAAGCTTTGAGTCTATCCCTTTCTCTTCTACAAAAACGATGAAGACTTCAACTTGGTCTAGTGGAATATTAAAAGTCTCACTTATATATTTATGATCGTAAGCATCTAAAAAATATTTTTGGTTCGGTCTTTCTTTTTCCTTTCCTTCTAATAGATTTATTTTAACAGGTAGATCCTTTTTAAATAATAATTTGAAAATTTTTATAGGGTCGGGCAAGTAATTACGGGCTTCTGGATTTATTACAGATTTTAAATGATTCTGAATTACGACCTTATCAAATGCCTTTTCGTCGTTATACTCGAAGTCCACATTCATATCCCCCATATTAATATGTATTGGAGTAACTTTTTTAATGTTTGCTATATCTGTTGTGATAACTCCTGAAAGTCCCGAAGACAGGGTAACGGCATCCAATCGGTTAACTTGCTCTACTAACTGTATTTTTAATTGTTTTGCTTTTATTACGTCTTCGTCTATTATAACCGTTACGGTTTGAAATTGCAATGCCGAAATTTCGATAACATCATACATAGCCACCTTAATAGCAAACTCACCTTTTTCGTTAGTAATGGTGCCTTTTTTTGATGTCTTATTAAAAATTGTTACAGCCTCAACATCATTATTAGGAGAAAAAAGAACTCCTTGTACTTCTATTCTATTAGTAGATTGACCACTTATATAAAGTGGTAAAAAAATGAATATGAAAGATACTAATACGCGTTCCAAATTGCTATAATTAAAGTATAAAGAACGTCTTTCTAATCTTAAATAAATTGAAAAACCATTCTAAACTTTTGTTAAAAACTAACTTGGAATTTAAAGCAACTTATTGCTTTGTCTTATCAGAATTTAAAAATTCGGTACTTTTTTGATATAGTAATTCAAGGAAATCCATTTCTTTTCCATAATTAAGCAATGAGAAATCAAAATCCTTACTTTCTACAAATCTTATAAACGCTTCAACCCTATGGCTGGGAATATTAAAATTATTAATAAGAAACTCCGACCCTAAATAGTACTTTATCGCTTCTACAGGAACATCTGGAACGCCAGACTCTTTTTTATTAACCACTCCAGATCTAAATAATGGTAATAATAACTGATCTACTACATTAACAATATTTAAATCATTAATCAATTCTTGTCGTTGAGAATTCATCGTAATGTTTTCTGGTTTAGACAGATAATCTTTATCAAAATCGTAGTCTTCCTTATGTTTTATACCAAAATACAAAGCGTCTAGTTTTGGTCTAAAAACATCGGTGCTTTCTATATCGGTATTTAGGTTTCCAGATAAGCTTTTTTTAGATACAACAATCTCCTCTAACTTATAAATCTCCTCTATTAAAAAAAGCTTTATTGTTTTGGATTTAATCATATCCTTATTAACCCTAAAGTTTATATTTTGATATTGTAATGCACTCACTTCAATTAAATCGTCTAGAGCCACACGTAGCTTAAACTCGCCATTTTCATTAGTTATTACGCCTTTATTTGATGTTGTATTATAAATGGTTATACCGGAAACATCACTACTTTCAACAATTATCTTCCCTTTAACCCGCACTCTATTAGCTTCTTGGGAGATTACTTGTATTGTAGATAATAATATTAAAAGGAAAATGGCTTTTTTCATAATGGTTATTTTTTTGAAAATAGCATTTTTATTAGACTTTTCAATACTTAAGTCCATAAAAATTTCTTATACATAACATAAATATTTGTATTATAATCTTAGTTTTACAATGAAAAATTTTATTATGAAAAACATAATTATTGCAAGTACTTCAACAATTCATGGTAGTGGTTATTTAGATTATATTTTAAATGATCTAGCCGAATTCTTTAAAGGAATTGATGAGATTCTATTTATTCCCTACGCCAGACCAAGTGGTATATCTCACGATGCCTACACAGAAAAGGCAAATATGGCCTTTTCTAAAATTAATAAAAGCGCCAGGGGTATTCATACTTACGAAAACCCTACAGAAGCTGTTAATAATGCCAAAGCCATTTTTATTGGAGGTGGTAACACATTTGTATTAACAAATCAGCTTTATAAAAACAATTTAATAAGCGCACTACAGACGGCTATAAAAAATGGCACGCCCTATTTAGGTACAAGTGCGGGAAGTAATATTTGCGGACTTACCATAGAAACAACCAACGATATGCCAATCTTATATCCTCCTAGTTTTAAAGCTTTGGCATTTGTGCCATTTAATATTAATCCGCATTATTTAGATCCTGATAAAAACAGTAAACATATGGGGGAAACCAGAGAAACTAGAATAAAGGAATTCCACAACTTTAATAACCAACCCGTTATAGGGTTGCGAGAAGGTAGCTGGTTACATGTAAAAGAGGATTCTATTGTTTTGAAAGGAGAATTAACAGCTCGCGTTTTTGAATATAATAAATTGCCTTATGAGGTACTGTCTGGTACTGAATTAAACCAATTAAAATAAAAAAGCCTCATATTTCTATGAAGCTTTAAGAGCGGGAGACCAGGTTCGAACTGGCGACATTCAGCTTGGAAGGCTGACGCTCTACCAACTGAGCTACTCCCGCATTCCTATGGTGCAAATATATGTAAACTGTTAACTCTTTTGCAAGAAAAATTCATAACTTTTTTAAAAAATGAAATCCTAAAATGCTAAAGCCCTCATTATAATAAAACTTATGAGACGCAGGATTACTTACATAGGTATTTAATTCCACGGTTTCATACCCTTTTTCTTTAGCATAATTGTATATCCATTCAAAAAATCGTTTCCCTAAACCCTGTCCTCTATAAGTTTCATCAATATAAACATGGTCTGCTTCCACGCTCTTTCCAGAATAATGTCTTGTACAAAACCACAAACCAGAAACTCCTATTAGTTTATCACCATCATATATTACCGCACATTCGTAATTTTGAGTAATCATTTCAGAAAAGCGCTGCTCCAATACCTCATAGGTAATTTTATGCCCATTAAGTTTTTGTACCAAAGGAATAACAAATTTTATATTTTCCTTTTCTATAATTTTAAATGTAAAAGCCATAGTCTGTTTTTATAATATGGTGCTTAAAATTAATTCTATTTTTTCGTAATTTCCCTGTGACTTTTAATAAAAATATGGGGTCTAATTAATAATTAAACTTCTATTAAAACCTGTATTAATTACATACAATTAACATTTGTGTATAAAATTTTATATTTTTAGTTGCAATGACTAACAATTTCAATAGAATTTTCCGCACAGAACGTAGGAGAATTATTTTTGATTAAATTTCAAAAGATGAGAAGAAAAAACCTTAAGGTACGATTATTAATTGGCGCAGCTATTGCGATTTTCTTTGTTTTTAAAAGATGCAGCCAACAAGAAGAGAATCCTTATACAGGAAGAATGCAAACCATATCGATGACTCCCGATAAAGAAATAGCTATTGGAATACAAAGCGCACCACAAATGGCACAGCAGCACGGTGGTCTACATTCCAACAATCAATATCAGGCTTTGGTAGACAATGTTGGTAATAAGTTAGTAAACAGCAGTATGGCCAAGGATACACCCTACCGATATGAATTTCATTTATTAGCAGACCCGAACGCTATAAATGCATTCGCATTACCCGGAGGGCAAATTTTTATTACCTATGCGCTATTTTCAAAATTAGAAAACGAAGATCAACTCGCCGGAGTTTTAGGACATGAGATCGGACATGTTCTAGGGCGCCATAGCGCAGAGAGAATAGCCGAAAGCGAATATTGGCAAGGATTGGCAACTGCCGGTTCTGTTGGAGCAGATATGGGAGGGCTCGTAAATCGTATTGGGCAAAATACCTTATTAACCAATGGTCGGGATGATGAATTAGAGAGTGATGAACTCGGGGTTCTTTTTATGCTTAAAGCTGGTTATAACCCAGAAGAAATGATAGGTGTTATGGAAATTTTAAAAGCTGCTGCAGGCCCTAATCGAGTACCAGAGTTTAAAAGCACGCATCCAGATCCAGACAACAGAATTGAAAAAATTAGAGAAGCCATAGAAAAATATAAACATCAATAATAAAAAAGCCTTGAAAAATCAAGGCTTTTTATGAGTGACTAGCTCAAAATAATTATTTATATTATAATTACTTTTTCTTTTTCGATTTAGATAATGCTTCTTTTATTATTGAAACTGCATCTTTTGCTCCGTGCAATTCTGCATATTTAAGTGCTGTCATTTTTTTAGCAGATCTTGTTTTTAAATTAGCGCCTTTAGCAATTAAAAGCTTTAAAATTTCTGTTCTGTTAAATTTAGCAGCATACATAGCTGGAGTCATTCCATTAGACATTTCGTTTATGTCTGCTCCTCTGTCAATAAGTTTCTTAACAGTTTCTAAATCTCCTTTAGCAATTGAAACGCAAAAAGAGTTTACCTTAAATACAAACTCTGCATTTGTATTGTTAGTATTATTTGTAATAGATTTTGCATTAACAGTTACAACAGAGAAACATAATGCGATGGCAGTAATAATGATTGATTTTTTCATGATGAAAGATTTAATTTGATTTATTGATTCGTTTTTTGATTTAATAAAGAGACGATAATAATTTGAAACTGTTACACAAAATAAAAGAAATAACACATTTTTAACTTTTTTTTCACAAATAATTAACTGATTGATTCTTTTTTAAAAGGATCATCAAAAGCCCTTAAAACTCTAGTATTTAAGCGGGTTTTTAGCCTCTATTTTATATAACTTCTTTATCTTTGCTTCTTATTAAAATCATAAAAAAATGGACAAAAAAGTTATCTTAATGATACTCGATGGTTGGGGCAATTCTCCAGACCCTAAAGTTTCTGCTATCGACCACGCTAACACATCTTTTATCGACTCTCTTTACAAAAAATACCCATTCGCCACCCTAAGAACCGACGGATTACATGTTGGGTTACCTGAAGGCCAAATGGGGAATAGCGAAGTGGGCCATATGAATCTTGGAGCTGGACGTATTGTTTATCAAGATTTGGTAAAAGTTAATTTAGCCGTAAAAAATAAAACATTAAATAACGAAGAAGTACTAGTAGATGCATTTAACTATGCTAAAACCAACAACAAGGATGTTCATTTTTTAGGATTGCTAAGTGATGGTGGTGTACATTCTCACATTAATCATTTATTTGGACTGTTGGAAGCTGCAAACGATTTTGGTCTAACCAATACTTTTGTACACGCGTTTACTGACGGCCGTGACGTAGACCCAAAATCGGGCTATGGTTTCCTTACTGAATTGGAAGGACATTTAGAAAAAACGAATAGCAAATTAGCAACTGTTACTGGTCGCTATTATGCTATGGATAGAGACAAACGCTGGGAACGTGTAAAACTGGCTTACGATGCTGTGGTTAACGGTATTGGTGAACATGCTACCAATGTAACCGAAACTATTCAAAAGAGCTATAAAAATGATATTACCGATGAGTTTATCAAACCAATCATTATGGTTGATGAATCGGGAAATCCTCAAGCTAAAATAAAAGAAGGCGATGTGGTTATCTTCTTCAACTTTAGAACAGACCGTGGTAGAGAATTAACCGAAGCTTTATCGCAAACAGATTTCCATGAGCAAAACATGCATAAATTGGATTTACACTATGTAACTCTTACTAATTATGATGAAACTTATAAAAATGTAAATGTTATTTTCAATAAAGAGAATTTATCTGAAACCCTTGGTGAAATTTTAGAAAAAAACAACAAAAAGCAAATCCGTATTGCAGAAACAGAAAAGTATCCACACGTTACTTTCTTTTTCTCTGGCGGCCGTGAAGAGCCTTTTAATGGTGAAACGCGTATTTTAAGAAATTCACCAAAAGTAGCTACATACGATTTAAAACCAGAAATGAGTGCTTACGAATTACGTGATGCATTAATTCCTGAGCTTCAAAAAGGTGATGTTGATTTTGTTTGTTTAAATTTTGCCAATGGCGACATGGTAGGTCATACTGGTGTTATGGAAGCTGCAATAAAGGCTTGCGAAGCAGTAGACACATGTGTAGAAGATGTTATTAACGCAGCTTTAGAAAATGATTACACAACCTTACTTATTGCAGATCATGGTAATTGCGAAACTATGATAAACCCAGATGGTACACCTCATACAGCACATACCACAAACCCAGTTCCAGTTATCTTAATTGATAAAGAACTAAAAGCTATTGAAGATGGTATTTTAGGCGATATGGCTCCTACTATTTTAAAGTTAATGGGCGTTGAACAACCTGAATCTATGACCCAACATCCTTTGGTTTAAGCAGTTTAAAAATAAATTGTTGTACTTTTGTTGAGAACCCGAGTTTATAACCTAGATGAATTTTAACAATCAACTTGTTATAGCAATAGATTTCGATGGAACTATTGTTGAAGATGCATATCCTAAAATAGGAAAGCCTATGTTGTTTGCTTTTGAAACTTTAAAAAAGCTACAAGATGATGGGCATCGACTTATTTTATGGACTTACAGATCTGGTACAAGGCTAAATGAAGCCGTTGCATTCTGTAAAGATAATGGCATCTCGTTCTATGCTATAAACAACAGTTTTCCAGAAGAAGAATATACCAGCGATATAAGTAGAAAAATTAACGCCGATATTTTTATCGATGATAGAAATATCGGCGGTTTTTTAGGATGGGGTGAAATATATCAAACACTCACCAATACAAACCCTCCCGAAATTAAAAAGAAGAAAGGCTTCTTTGGTTTTCTTAAATAATTTGAGTTCGATTAATCTACAAGTGAATTCAACCGGTTTTCAAAATAAGATACCCCTAAATTAATTCGTAATACGTCTTATCAATAAACTCTCTATGGTCGGGATGTGCGATATTCACCAATGCCTTAACTCTTTCTTTTATAGTTTTGCCGTATAAGTTGGCAATTCCATACTCCGTAACAATATAATGCACATGGGCTCTAGTAGTAACAATACCCGCTCCAGACTTTAAAGATGGCACAATACGGCTTATTCCTTTTTTTGTAACCGAGGGCAATGCAATAATTGCTTTGCCTCCTTCACTTAAAGAAGCTCCTCTAATATAATCCATTTGTCCACCTACACCCGAGTACATTTTTGCCCCAATAGAATCTGCACAAACCTGACCTGTTACATCTACTTCTATAGCGGAATTAATGGCAACCATTCGAGGATTCTGTTTAATAATAGAAACATCGTTCACATAATCCGATTCGCGCATTTCTACAAACGGATTATCATCAACGTAATCATACAGTCGTTTAGACCCAATTAAAAATGTAGACAATGCTCGTCCTGGACTTACGCCTTTATAATTTCCGTTAATAACATCTTTTAAAATTAAATCGATAACACCATCAGAAAACATTTCCGTATGCAATCCCAAATCCTTATGATTCTTTAAACGTGATAATACGGCATTAGGAATGGTTCCAATCCCCATTTGTAATGTACTTTTGTCTTCAATTAAACCGGCGATATAATCCCCTATTTTATTTTCAATAGGTGATGGTTCCCCTAATGTGTGGGACGGTATTGCTTCATTACACTCAACAAACAAATCTATTTCGGTAATATGAATAATACCATCTCCATGGGTTCTAGGCATTTGCTCGTTTACCTGAGCTACTACAATTTTAGCATTATCGATAGCCGCTAAGGTGGCTTCTACCGAAACCCCCAATGAGCAATATCCATGTTTGTCTGGAACAGATACATGAATTAATGCGACATCTAATGGTAAAATATTCCTTTTAAATAATAATGGCAATTCACTCAAAAAAACAGGTGTGTAAGATCCGTTACCTTCTGTTAATGTATGACGCACATTATTTCCAATAAAAAACGAGTTTACGTGAAAGCTATCTCTAAGTTCAGGGTTAGCATAACCAGCTACCCCCTCAACATGTAAATGACAAACTTCTACGTTTCTTAGCTCTTCGTGACGCTCTGTCATGGCTTTCATTAACAACTGCGGAGCTGCAGCAGCTGCTTGAATATATACCCTGTTGTTGCTTTTAATTACTTTAACAGCGTCTTCTGCACTAACAATTTTATACATCTTATTGAATTTTGTCCAATAAATGTATTCATTTACAACCTCTTAAAAAATGTCAAAAGTCATATTTAGCACAAAAATATTAATACTTAATTTTGAGTATCTTTGCCATTATTTTTTTAAGCATGATTGTAGTAAAAACAAAAGAAGAAATTGAATTAATGCGTCAAAGTGCATTAATAGTATCGAAAACACTTGGTATGCTTGCCAAAGAAGTTAAGGAAGGTGTTACCACCATGCAACTTGACAAGCTCGCCGAAGAATTTATAAGAGATCAAGGTGCTTTGCCTGGTTTTTTAGGATTGTACGACTGTCCGTCAACATTACTTTGCAGTGTAAACGATGCCGTAGTACACGGTCTACCAACGCAGACACCTTTAAAGGATGGTGACATCGTTTCTATTGATTGCGGCGCATTGATGAACGAGTTTTACGGAGATCATGCCTACACTTTCGAAATTGGTGAAGTAGATCCAGAAACCAAAAAACTTATACAAGTTACTAAAGAGTCTCTTTATATTGGTATTAGGGAATTTAAACTTAACAATCGTGTTGGAGATGTTGGTTTTGCGATACAACAACATTGTGAATCTCATGGTTATGGAGTCGTTCGTGAATTAGTTGGCCATGGATTAGGCAAAAAAATGCATGAAGATCCGGAAATGCCAAATTATGGGCGTCGTGGTCGCGGTAAGAAGTTTGTTGAAGGTATGGTAGTGGCTATTGAACCCATGATAAATGGTGGCACCCATAAAGTGAGACAATTAAAAGATGGATGGACTATCGTAACTCAGGACGGCAAACCTAGTGTTCATTTTGAACATGACGTGGCTCTTGTAGATGGAAAACCCGAAATACTATCCACATTTGCATATGTACATGAAGCTTTGGGTATTGTGAGTAACGAAGAAGATGAGTTTAGGCAAAAGGCTTTAGTCTTATAGGTTGTTTCGCAGAGTTACACTAAGTTTTTCACTGAGATACGCAGAGAAATATTAATGGATAACAATAATCTAACTAAAAAAATTATCGGAGCAGCTATTGAAGTGCATCGAATTTTAGGTCCAGGATTGTTAGAATCTGCATATCAGGAATGTTTGCTTTTTGAGCTGAAAAACCTTGGCTTAAACGTTATTAAAGAAAAGACACTTCCTATAACATATAAAGACATAAAACTAGATCATGGTTATAGAATCGACTTATTAGTCGAAAACAAAATTGTAATAGAACTCAAAACTGTAGAAGCTTTTACCGACGTTCATTTTGCTCAGATATTAACCTATATGAAATTAGGAAATTATCCGTTAGGGTTATTAATAAATTTTCATACCAAACTTTTAAAAAACGGAATTAAACGATTTATAAATACACCTCAGTGAATCTCTGCGAATTCCCTGTGCAACTTTGTGAAACTTTGTGAAGAAAATCTTTAAATTAATACTCAACACCATACCCAGACCTTTACTAATTAGGTTAAGTTATTTGGTGCGTCCCATTTTAGCATTCCTTTTAAGAGGTAATACTTATACCGATCCTATAGATGGCAAAAGCTTTAAAAGTTTTTTGCCCTATGGTTACGGTACACAACGCAACAATGTACTCTCCCCTTCTACGCTTTCTTTAGAGCGTCATAGATTGCTATGGTTATATTTAAAAAACGAAACCGATTTCTTCCAACCTGAAACAAGTTCATCATTAAAAGTACTGCACTTTGCCCCGGAGCAAGCCTTTTATAAGCGTTTTAGAAAGATGAAAAATCTTGAATATGTTACTACCGATTTAAATTCTCCGTTGGCCGATGTAAAAGCAGATATTTGCAATCTACCATTTAAAAACGATGAGTTTGATGTTATTCTCTGCAATCACGTATTAGAACATATTCCAGACGACACAAAGGCCATGCAAGAACTGTATCGTGTTTTGAAAGTTGGTGGTATGGGTGTTTTTCAAATTCCTCAGGACTTAACGAGAGAAAAGACATTTGAAGACGATTCTATAACAGATAAGAAAGAGCGTGCTAAAATCTTTGGACAATATGACCATGTACGTGTTTATGGTCGTGATTATTTCGATAAGCTCCGTAATATTGGCTTTAAAGTTGAAGAAGTTGATTATACTTCGACACTTTCTAGTGAAGATGTAACTAAATACTGTTTAGCTCAAGGTGAAATTATTCCGGTGGTTTACAAATAAGTTTATAGAAATTAATAAATTATGACTCAACAAATCATTATAGTAACTGCTGCTGTGTTCGGTATGCTATCTGTAATTTTTGGGGCCTTTGGTGCCCATACTCTTAAAAAAGTTTTATCGGCAGAACAACTAAAAAGTTTTGAAACGGGCATAAAATATCAAATGTACCATGCCATTGTTTTACTTGTACTAGGGTTTAATTTCAAAATGATAACCCCTGCTATTTACTGGTGCTTTACTATAGGTATCCTTTTATTTTCTTTTAGTATCTACGGATTGGTTTTATCTGATTCTAAAGGAAAAAAGCTTCGGTTTTTAGGTCCTGTTACTCCTATAGGAGGCTTGCTTTTAGCTACAGGCTGGTTTTTATTACTTATTAACTTTTGGTAGCTCATCTTAAAAATGGAACTATCCAGGAAATCCGTTTAAAGCTAAAGTTTCCAACTCCTTATTTTCATTCTCAAAAATTAGAAATACTTTAAGCTCCGGATGCGATTCTAAAAACGCTTTCACTTTTTCAATACCCATAGTTTTAAAAGCCGTAGAATATGCATCGGCTGTCATACAATCTTTCGCAATTACAGAAATACTCAATAAATTCGTCTTGCTGGGATAACCTGTTTTGGTATCAATAATATGGGCATACCGGTTTCCGTTTTTATCTATTTTAAATTTTCTGTACGTCCCTGAAGTTGCCATAGCTTCATTGGTTAAAACAAGTGTTCTAGAAAGAGATTGAGTACCATCAAAATTAGGTTTTTCAACACCTACTGTCCACCCCTTGTTCTTTTCAACATTAATGCCTTTGGCGTTAAGTTCCCCACCAATATTGACGATATAGTTTTTAATGTTTTTGGAATCTAGGAACTTTGCAATAACATCTACGCCGTAACCTTTGGCTATGGCATTAAAATCGATGAATGTTCCCTCTGGTTTTGTAATACTATCATGCAATCTGTTAATTTTATTAAAACCTACCGTAAGCATCAAGCTATCTATTTTTAAACTATCTAAATTCACAACCTTGCCTTCCGGTCCAAAATCCCAGGCATTTACAACTGCACCAATGGTAGGATCGAAAGCCCCTTTGGTTTCTTTATAAATAATTTTTGAAGCCTCATATACCTTTTTAAAATGTTCATCAATTTTAACAGCTTCATTTCTGTTTAATTTGGATATATCTGAATTTGCCTGATAGGTAGACATTGATTTATTAATGACGTAAAACAGACTATCGAATTGTTTTTCATAATTAACATCAGAACTGTATGTTGCCTCATAGAATGTTCCAAAAACAGACCCCGATAGTTTAGTATTTTTTAAACCCAGACGATCTGTATTTTTAACTTCTTTACAGGAAATAAATGCGAATACCAGAAATACCGAAACTATAATTGAAACATAATTAATGGTCTTAACCAGTCGTTTTTGCATCTTATTCTCAATTAAAATTTGTTTCTAAAACTTGTATGCCATTATACTCCAAGAGATACTCATTATCTAAATAAATAGGTCCCTTTTCACCATTTACATTTCCCAATCCAACACCTGCATACAAAACTTTAGCATTCTTTTCCCGAGCATGCTTTTTAAACGACTCCATCCAAACAACATCATAGTTATTCGGGTTATCGGGTAAAATAACAACTCTTACAATTACAAAATAATACTGCTTTTTTTTGTCTATACAAACAAACTGCGGATGCTTTTTAAGCTTACTATTTACAGCTATAAATTCAAAACCTCGCTTTTCTAAATCTTTTCCAACATGGTTCATAGCCAAATTGTGCAATTCTTGCTCAGTAAGTGGTTTACTCATGGTACAAAATTAATATTATTATTCTGCTTAAACCAGAATTAAAATGTTTAGCCTTAGAAAGACTGTTAAAAATAAGTATTTAAAAAAATTAACCCCTTTTCTATTAGGTATTACTAACAAAATAATTACAATAAATGTATTTATTTTTGTTTTTTCATACCCTTATACTTTTCTTGTTTTCATTAAAAATATTAAAATTTTTATGTTTTTTAATGCTTTTTCGTATGTAAATTCAACTTTATTATAAGATTAACCAACAAAAAAATAACATTTTGTCGATTTTTTATGCTTTTCATCTATTTGATTCAAAAAAAAAATTATATTTGGTTCGTTATTAACAATAATAAATTAGGTCAATTATATCAACTTTAATTTATAATCAAAAAATTAATAACAAACTAACAAACCCAAAGTTAGAATAAGCGCAAGTTTATTCTTAAAAATTTAACCATGTAAGCCTAAAATTGCCTATTATTTTAAGTTTACAACAATACTTTAAGTTATGAATAAAACAGTACTAAAAACTTTAATGCTTTTTTGCTTAGTCATTGTTTCTTGCAAGACTAATGTACAAGAAGACACTATTGTTACCAAGTGTGAACTGTTCACAATTGGAAACTACAAATTCTACAATCCAAGAGTTTACGAGCATCCCGTAATCTTTAAAAAAGGAAGCCACGAGTTATTACATAGCGAATATACTCCTGCATGGTACCCTGGTTATTGTGCCGATAATTTACCTTCTTATTTTAAAACAAAAGAAGAGTTCTTAAAACATGTACATTCTAATCAAATTAAAAAATTAAGTGCTCCTTACTTTGAAGAGTTTTACAATAAAAACAAGGATAATGACAAAGGAAGACCTGGTATCTTTCATGAAGGTTACCACTTATTATTTAGAGGTACCGTTAGTGTAAAGAATGCAAAATCTGGAAACGAGTACCTTTTAGTTGCTGGTAAGAGTTATATTGAAAACGAAGAAGACTTTGATAAAAACACCGATTTTTATGAAAGTAAAGTTAAAAACATGTTCGCATTTATGTTAGAAGATGGTGTTTACAAATCTGTAGATCCAAATCTTGTATTTGGAACTTTCACAAAAGAACAACACGATCAAGTATACGACATTTTAAATGTTAAAACATTAGTTTACGCTTCTTGTTTTGAAAATGTAAATACTTTAAGAAAACCAAACTTCGATAGAACATCATTACCTGGTTGGGTTTATAACAAATCTGATCTAGACGATTAATTTCCTCTTGTACTGGTATTGTACTAATATTGTACAATGAGGTTAATCCTGACTTAAAATATATATATAGGCGCCAAAGTCAGACTGCAGCGATAAAAAAACAAAAGCTTTACTAATTATAGTAAAGCTTTTGTTTTTTATTACACTATCATATCACTATTTAAATCGAACAAATTTAGAACTGCCGAATGTATAATTTGAAACAGGAATCCTAACACCCTTTTTAAGTTGATACCATGGCGAAATATTCGAATGCTCTAAATTCTTAACTAAATGAACGCTTTGAGCCGGTGTATTTCCTTGAAATAACAAATACAATTTTTCTCCTTTACTATTTTCAACTTCATCGCAAATCATAACAATATGGCCGGGAGAACCTCCTTTAATTAACATATCCCCAATTTTAAGGGCCTTAGCATTTTCTATTTTAGGTAATTCATTGTACAACGAAAGCGTTCCAGAATACATATAGATTAAATTTAAGTACTTATAAAAGTTTTCTTTTGAGTGATTTTCTGAAGCCGTTTTTAGAAAGGTTACTTGGTTCCCTTTTATTTTTGGTCTGTAACCTTCTGCATATTTTTTCCAGGAACAATAGTGTCCGCTAGTAAAATTAAATCCAATATCATCTTTTCTGTTATTATCCCACAGGTATTCACTTCTAACCCTAATTAATGCATCGGCGCATTGTTGCAAACCATTCTTTGGTACCGGTATATCCAATACCCCAATATGCCCCAGTTGCCAATAATACTCGGAGTCGTCGTAATTAATTATTTTAGTTCCAAATGCTTTTAGTTTATAATTGCGTAAATAATCTTGAAAAGATCCTTTCGCGTAATCGACACGCTTATAACCTTTAGGAACATTAACTCTGGATTTAATAGTAAGGCTATCCTTATTTAATAAGTTTAAGGGTTCTAAAGCAGCAGTCAAACTTTTAGCTGTGTTTTTTACTGGTTTTATTTGAAACATCATAAAACCAGCAATTGTTAGAATTAAAGTTAAAATGAGAAATTTTCGCATAATCGTTTAACGTCAAGGTTGCAATAATTAGTACATTAACTCAACATTTTCTAAAAAACACCTTAAAAAAACGTGAGTTCGACGTAACCATAATGTTATTATACTGAATGCCAGTGATGTAATTCAAGTGTCGGGTTGAGCCTTTCGACTCCGCTCAAGACAGGCTAAAGTCGAAACCTATTTAAAATTATAGGTTTTAATGACCTTTCGACTTTAGTTTATGCTGAGCATAGCCGAAGTACTCAAGGTGACAAGTAACATTTTTAGTGTATTTATCGTTAAAATTAGACTGCTTTTAAATCGAACTCACCTTAAAAAAAGGATTATTCTTTCGCTTACTTTATTGCTTTTAAACAAAACTCTGCTATTAGTAAAACTTTAAAATAGTTAAACAATAAATAAAATTATGTAACTTTATAACTAAGCATTAGAAGTGTTTTCGCTGATGGCTTGCTTGAAGTCAAAAAAGTTATTTGTGAAACCTACATTCTTCTTATCCGTTAATTCATTATAAAAACGCAGCGTATGGAAACTTCAAAACGTTTAGAACAAGCCTTAAAAAAACTATACACAGCATTTCATAATAATGAATTGAATCCCGAGTGCTGTAAGCAATGTGCTGTTGGTAATATTTTAGATAATACCGATAGTTGGAAGCACCTTTCGGAATATCATGGGGCATTAAAACTAAACTATGTTGGAAAAGTACATCAAAGCTTTGGTCGGAAATTTAATGGTTATTCTCCTTTAGAATTACTACAAATTGAAGCTGTTTTTTTAAAAGCCTGTGGTTATGAACTTCCATTACATCATAAAAACAAAAAACCTAAAAACCCTACGAATAAAGATATTCTGTTTAGCGGTCTTAGCGAAACAGTTAGGTTTTTGTGTGATTTAGATGGTATTCCTAATGTTATGGCTTACACAAAACTGTTTGAGTTTGAAGAAAATGAAAAGCCAAAATATGAGTTTAGTGTTACCGATTAAAAACCTTAATACATATACTTTAAACAAAAAACCCAACATTAAAATGTTGGGTTTTGCGTATGTATTTTAAAAGACTTTTATCCACCAAAGTCATCAAATCTAATATGTTCATCTGGGATACCAAAATCTTCTCCCATTTTTTGAACCGCCTTATTCATTAATGGTGGTCCACAGAAATATAATTCGATATCTTCAGGAGCTTCATGCTTGCTTAAATAATTATCTATTACACAATTATGTATAAAGCCTACAAAACCATCTCCTGGTGCATCTATATCTTCTTTTACTTTCCAGTTATCTTCTTCTAATGGCTCAGATAAAGCTAAGAAGAATTTAAAATTAGGAAATTCCTTTTCTAAAGCGTAAAAATGCTCTAAGTAAAACAACTCACGCTTAGATCGACCTCCATACCAGTAAGTCACTTTTCTTCCTGTTCTTAATGTTTTAAATAAGTGGTATAAGTGCGAACGCATTGGTGCCATACCTGCACCACCTCCTACGTAAAGCATTTCACTTTCAGACTCATTAATAAAGAACTCACCGTAAGGTCCCGAGATTATTACTTTATCTCCTGGCTTTTGAGCGAATATATAAGATGACGCAACCCCTGGGTTAACATCCATCCATCCGTTTTTAGCGCGATCCCATGGTGGCGTAGCAATACGTACATTTAACATGATCTCACGTCCTTCAGCTGGAAAAGAAGCCATAGAATAAGCTCTTTCAACTGTTTCTGTATTTTTCATTACTAATGGCCAAAGATTGAATTTATCCCATTCATCTTTAAACTTATCTGGAGTCTCATGCTCTTCAGGGTGTGCCGTAATATCGATATCGGAATATTTAATTTCACATTCTGGTATTTCAATTTGAATATACCCTCCTGCTTTATATCCCATATCTTCTGGAATCTCAACAACAAACTCTTTAATAAAAGAGGCTACGTTATAGTTACGTACTACAGTTGCTTCCCATTTTTTAATACCAAACACTTCTTCCGGAATGGTAATATTCATATCCTGCTTAACTTTAACCTGACAGGCTAAACGCGCACCATGTTGTAATTCTTTACGAGTAAAATGTGGTGTTTCAGTAGGAAGTGCTTCTCCTCCTCCTTCTAAAACATGGCATTCACATTGAATGCATGTTCCACCACCACCACATGCAGATGGTAAAAATATTTTTTCATTACCTAAAGTCGTTAATAAGCTATCTCCTGAGGCAACTTCAACTTCTCTTTCTCCATTTATGGTAATTTTTACCGGACCAGATGGTGATAATTTTTGTTTTACAAATAATAGTAACCCGACTAAAGCTAGTGTTAATACCAAAAAAGCCGCTACAGTTGCTAAAATTGTTCCTAATGTACTTGCTGCTAATATCATGTTATTCTACTACTTTTATTGTGTTATCAGCGATATCTTTACTAATCTCCTCTTCTTCTGCCTCCTCTTCAATCAATGCTGTTTTTTCTTCTGCTTTAGGTTCTTCATCGCCTCCAGTTAACATACCTCCAAAACTCATAAATCCGATAGCCATTAAACCTGTAATGATAAAAGTAATTCCTAAACCTCTTAATGCTGGAGGCACATTTGAATATCTTATCTTCTCACGAATAGCTGCAATCGCTAAAATAGCTAAGAACCATCCAATACCAGAGCCCAATCCGTAAACCGTAGCCAAACCAATAGTTGGAATCTCACGAGATTGCATAAATAACGAACCTCCTAAAATGGCACAGTTTACAGCAATAAGCGGTAAAAATATACCTAATGAGTTATATAACGATGGCGAGAACTTCTCTACTACAATTTCTACTAATTGTACCATGGTTGCAATAGTTGCAATAAACATAATGAAGGATAAGAAACTTAAATCGTAAGATGCATATTCTTCTCCTAACCATTTTGCTAAAGCTCCTGGCTGCAATATGTACTGATCTAATAACCAGTTTAACGGCACAGTTACTAATAGTACGAATATAACCGCAGCTCCAAGTCCAACCGCCGTACTTACTTTTTTAGATACTGCCAGGTAAGAACACATTCCAAGGAATGTAGCAAATACCATGTTATCTATAAATATTGATTTGAAAAATAATTCTATATATTCCATTTTTTCTAGTATTCAGTGTTCAGTATTCAGTGCCCAGTGTTCAGTCTTTCAGTACTGCTAACTGCGACTGTTTACTGCCTACTAATTTTAGTCTTCAATTAATGCCTTGTTTCTAGTACGTTGTACCCAGATTATAATTCCCACTACAATTAAAGCCATTGGCGCTAATAACATAAATCCGTTATTCTCGTAACCAATTGCATATAATCCCGTTTTATTAATAGGGTCTCCTAAAACTTTAAATCCTAATAAAGTTCCAGAACCTAGTAATTCTCTAAAAAATCCAACGATGATTAGGATAATACCATAACCAAGTGCGTTACCAACACCATCAAGGAACGATTTCCATGGGCCGTTACCTAAAGCAAAAGCTTCAAAACGTCCCATAATAATACAGTTAGTAATAATCAATCCAATAAAAGCCCCTAACTCTTTACTCAACTGGTATGAGAATGCTTTTAAAACTTGATCTACAATAATTACTAAAGAAGCTACTACTGTTAACTGTACAATAATTCTAATCTTAGATGGGATAATATTTCTTATCAAGGAAATAACCACGTTACCAAGACCTAATACGAATATTACCGAAATGGTCATTACGATAGATGCCTTTAACTGAGCCGTAATCGCTAGGGCCGAACATATACCAAGTACCTGAATAGTAATTGGGTTATCATCTGCTAAAGGATCTAATATTAACTTTCTGTCTTTTTTTGATAATAGTCCCATAGGTTAGTTTTTTAAAGTTTTAAAATAAGGCACGTATAATTTCAATTCAGATTTAATCATAGCTGCAACACCGTCGCCAGTAATAGTAGCTCCGGCAATAGCATCAACCTCATTATCTGTTTTATCTTTATTTAATGGATCTCCATTACTTTTAGAAATAGCGATTCCGGCAAAATTACCCGAAGCATCTAAAAGATGTTCTCCAATAAAGTCGTCCATAAAGTAACGCTCTTTAATATTGGCCCCAAGACCAGCGGTTTCACCTTTATGATCGAAGTATGCTCCTTGTACCACCATTTTTTCATTCATCGCAACATACCCCCAAACGGCATCCCAAAGTCCCTTACCTCTAATTGGTGCTACATAATATGTTTTACCATCTTTCTCTCCAACAAATAAAGGCAAACGTCTTTCTTTTCCTTCTTTAGCTTGAGCTTGCTCTTTCTTTACATCGATTAAGTAAGCTTGGGCATCCTCTTCAACATTAGTTTTATTTGTTATTACCAATTGCTTCGTAATGTACTTTTTAAACTCTGCTCCTACTACCTTATCTGCAATGAAAATGGCACTACTTTCGTCATTTTCGTTAACTCCCATAGCGTAAAGGATGTTCTGTTGCTTTTCAATACGCTTGTTCTCATCAATAGTTGGTTTTAACGTTTGAGCAACAAAGGCTAAAAGCGCCCCTACTACAACTACCATTCCGATAGCAAATAGTAATGTATATACGTTAGAATCTGTTTTATTACTCATGACTTAAGCAGTTTTAGCTTTTAAACGTTTCATTCTTTTCTTAACATTTCCTTGTATCACATAGTGATCGATAGTTGGTGCAAATACGTTCATTAGTAATATTGCTAACATGACACCTTCTGGGTAAGCAGGATTAAATACGCGAATCATAATAGATATAAACCCTATTAAAAAACCGTAAACCCACTTTCCTTTATTGGTTTGAGAAGCTGTAACTGGATCGGTAGCCATAAATACCACACCAAAAGCAAAACCTCCAATTAACAGGTGGTGCCACCATACAGTACTCATTAATCCGTAAAACTTACTACTTTCTGTAATCACTCCTGCATCTACAATCCAGTTAAAGATGAATCCCATGGCTATGGCTCCTAACACAGAAGACAGCATGATTCTCCAACTTCCTATTTTTGCAAAGATTAAGAACAATCCTCCTAATAGGATTAATAAGGTTGATGTTTCTCCTATAGATCCTGGAATAAACCCAAAGAACATATCCATAACTTCATAACCAGCTTCATTGCCTTGTGCTAGACTTCCTAATATGGTTTCTCCTGAAATTGCATCAAGCTTAGCACCTGCTGCTATTTCACCTGCTCTTTCCACAGCACCTTCAACCCATACTTTATCTCCAGACATCCAAGTTGGATATGCAAAGAATAAAAAGGCTCTAATAGTAAGTGCCGGGTTTAGGATATTCATTCCTGTTCCTCCAAATACTTCTTTACCAATAACTACACCAAATACAACGGCTACGGCCAGCATCCATAATGGTATATCTATTGGTACAATAAGAGGTACTAACATACCTGTTACCAAGTACCCTTCTTCTACTTCGTGTCCTTTTATAATGGCAAATATGAATTCAATTCCTAAACCAACTCCATAAGACACAATAACTAATGGTAATATTTTCCAAAAACCAATAAAGAAATTGCTCATCGTCCAAAACTCTGAACTAAAGAAACTTCCGGCTACTGCCTGAACTTCTCCTATTTGTAAATTATGTTGGTAACCGGCATTAAACATCCCGAATATTAAACATGGTACCATGGCCATAATAACGGTGTTCATGGTACGTTTTAAATCATCGGCTGCTTTTATATGAGTTCCACCATGAGTGGTCTCGTTAGGTAAGTATAAAAACGTGTGGATAGCTGAAAACGCAGGTAACCACTTTTTGTCTTTGTTCTTTTCCTTAAAATTATGTAATTTATCTTTTAAACCCATTATCCTATCTCTTTAAGCATTAAGTCTAAACCTTCTCTTATTATTTTTTGATGTGGTTGTTTAGAAACACAAACAAATTCTGTTAATGCAAAATCTTCAGGAGCCACTTCATACATTCCCAAGGCTTCCATTTCATCTAGATCTTTATACATACATGCTTTTAAAATCTGCATAGGATAAATATCTAAAGGAAATACCTCTTCGTAAGTTCCTGTAGTTACAAAAGCACGATGTTCACCATTGGTATTGGTATTTAAATCGTATTCTTTCTTAGGGTTTAGCCAAGAAAAAGTAAGTGCTCTTGATGTAGATAATTTTTTGAAAATAGGTTTTGTCCATCCAAAAAACTCATAATCATCACCTTCAGGAATTATAGAAATCACATTGCTGTAATAATCTAAGAAACCATCTGGCTGTATTTGCTTTCCGCTTAAAACATTTCCAGAAATAATACGATCGTTACTGTCTCTTGCAACCCCTTTATCGTAAATCATGGTAGCTACTTCGCTTCCTATTTTAGTAACGAAATATCTTGGTTTTTCAACCGAAGAGCCTACCATAGCAACAACACGCTCGGCATTGAACTTTCCTGTTAATAGTAATTCACCTATAATAACTAAATCCTGAGGGGTAACCGTCCAAACAAATTCGCCCTTACTGATAGGATCTATTTTGTTTATATGGGTTCCAACATTCCCCGATGGATGAGGACCGGAAACCTTGTGTAATGTTACGCCAGTTAAGCCTTCTAATGGAGAAATTCCATTTTCGCCAACAGATACATGCACTTTGCCTTCGATTAGTTTACTTAAGGCTGTTACTGCTGCTTGTAGTTCAGATTCTTTTCCTTTTAAAGTAAAATCCAAATCGGCTGCCAATGGCGCACTTGCATAACCAGAGATAAAAATAGCCTTAGGAGCCTTATCTGGATTTGCAATAACATCGTATGGACGCTGTTTTATAAACGGCCAACAACCTGATGCTAATAAATGTGATTTAACAGCATCGGGATTTGCAGCATTTAAATCAAACTTACCATTATCTTGATAGGTCTGCTCTTTATCTGCTTGGATTTTAATTGCTAGAATTTTGCGTTTTTCACCACGAGCAATTTCTATAACTTCGCCAGAAACTGGAGAAGCAAACTTTACAGCTTCGTTAGACTTATCGTAAAATACAGCTTCACCTGCTTTTACTTTAGTACCAACTTTAGAAATTAATTTAGGTATAACGCCGTGGAAATCTTCAGGTCTCAAAGTATAAAAGTTGCTTAAAATTGCCTTTTCAGAGGTTTTTTCAGCTTCACCTTTAAGTTTAATGTCTAGACCTTTTTTAATGCGAATGTCGTTTGACATATTTTTTTTATTGAAATTAGTTGTCTAAAAATCGGTGCAAAAGTACAAATTTTAAATACAGTTATCATAATAAATCGAATAGAAATTTACCGCCTTTCGACGAAGTTTAATCTTAGGCATAAAAATTGTTTTATATTTACAAAAATTGTCTTACAATGTCAGTAAAATCACCCTTATTTTTAACCCTACTTTTATGCTTTAATTTGATGTTTGGTCAAGTGGAAGAAGTTAACCCACCCGATTATATTAAAACCATCAATTTTAAAGGCAATACACCAGAAACCCAACTGCCAATTTTAAGACTTGGCGAATATGTAGTTTTAGAATTTGACGCCTTAAATGGCGATGAAGAAGATTACTACTACAAGGTCGAACATTTTAATCATGACTGGACACCTTCTATTCTGGTGAAATCTGAATACATGGACGGTTTTGACAACCAACGTATTAGAAATTACGAAAACTCGTTCAATACCTATCAGATTTATTCCCACTACAGACTCACCATTCCTAATGCTCAAACCAGACGCTTAAAAATATCGGGAAATTATATGCTTTCTATTTATAATAGTTACGACGAATTGGTTTTTTCAAGAAAATTCATGATTTATGAAAACACAGCCAATGTTGGTGTTAGCGTTAAGCGGTCTCGTGACATAGAATTTATTGAGGAAAAACAACGTATCGCGATTATTATTGATTCCAAAACCATGCAATTCAATAATCCCTCACGAAATGTAAAGGCTGTTATAGTGCAAAACAACAACTTAAAAACTGCCATCTATAATATAAAACCACAATTCACCATTGGTAATCAATTAATTTATAAATATGATACAGAAACCAGCTTTTGGGGTGGTAATGAATATTTATTTTTCGAAAACAAAGATGTTCGGGCTTCCAACACAGGCATACAAAGTATAGACTTACAAGATTTATATCACAATTATTTATTTACAAATTTTGAGAGAGCTACAAGACCGTACACCTACAACCCAGATATTAATGGTAATTACGTTATTTTAAATATGGATGCAGAAAACCCAAGCATTGAAGCAGATTATGTTTGGATGCATTTCTCTTTACTACCACCAACAGAAGATTTAAAAAATAGAGATATTCATGTTTACGGGAACTTTAACAATTATACTATTGACGAAAGCACTAAAATGACTTTTGATGAATCTCGTAACATTTACACCAATTCCATGTTACTAAAACAAGGTTTTTACAACTATAAGTATATTGTTGCTGATGGTAACAAGGGCATTGACGAAGGTTTTATTAGTGGTAACTTCTACCAAACAGAAAACAATTATAAAGTTATTGTGTATTATAGAGATTTAGGTGCACGATACGATAAAATTATTGGTCTTGGAGAAGGAAGTTCGATTAATATTTCGAATTAAATGTGCTTTTTATCTGTTTTTTTAACCAAAGACACTAAAAATTACAACTAACCACTTAATATTTATTATTTTAGCACCCAGCAAACACTTTGCACAAGTAAGTATTGTATGGTTCAACAAATTACAAAAGGTATAAAGATATCGGTGGTTACCACCTTTGAAGGCTCGTTTTATAAGAATTATAAAATGCAGTATGCTTTTGGATATACAATAACTATTGAAAATCAAAGTAAGGATTCTGTACAACTTAATGCACGCCACTGGGAAATTTTAGATGCATTAAATAATGTTGAAACTGTTTCTGGCGAAGGTGTTATTGGTAAAAAACCAGTATTGAAGCCCGGTGAATCACATACGTATTCTTCCGGATGTTTGCTAACGTCTCCTTTTGGTGCTATGCAAGGCCATTACAGCATGGTAAACTTTACTACTACTAAAAAGTTTAAAGTAACCATACCTACCTTTAGCTTAAGTGCTCCTTTTGCTATTAATTAAAAAAACAATAAATCATATCATTATTGAAGAGAGAAGTACGACCATTACAATCTCTTGATTTTTTAATGCAACTATAAATAATACATTCTTACGTCGCGCTTATAGCGTTATTCAGAATAACGAAAACATTAAAGCCTGCGTTCACATTCAAACCTAAAAATCTTCTCGTTTTGTTTTACATGAAAAAATTTACAATTTGAATAGTGAACAAATTCAAAATCTTCATGATACTTAAACGATGTATCTTCAATTATAAATGTTTCATGAATATCAACATTTCCATAAGGTGAGATCCTTCTAAAAATATATTCTAAAATATTATCTGTTGCATGCAACTCAAACCACGCACCTGCAGCTATACCAGATAGCCATTGCGCTTTTTCGTGTAAACCGTCAACCGGTCTAGGTTTTAATGTACCAATAAAAGAAGGTTCATGCTCGTTTAACCTATCTAAAAAACATCGTATGTTTTCACTTTTTTGCGAGCCTGTAAATCCCGAAATAACTCCGGTCTCAGAAACTTCAAAAACCTGTTTTTCAGTATTTGCCAAAAGTACATTACCAACGGTACTAGGTGTAAACCATTTGGAGTTTTCCAACTTCCTTTTAAGCTCTATATTGGTTACAGAAGCTATTAAAGTATCGGTTACAAAACGAGCACAATTACACGCATCTTTTTTAAAAGCTGCGTAATAGATAAATTCCTTTTTTTGCATTCCTGTAATGTGCGTTCTAGCTCTTTTGTAATTAACTGAACTACAAACTGAGGCTACCAACTTGCCTTCACCATGCGTTAATTTAGGATGGGTTCCTAAAAATTCTAAAATTTCGCTTAAGTTTTTAATCGTATCATTTTCAATGACTGCTTTTATTGGGAAATCCAATTCATTATCGGTATCCTTACCTCTCACTCTTCCATTTGGCTCCGGAGTAATATAACGTCCGAAATCATGATACTCTAAAATACCCGTTTTTTTATCGATCAATACCAAAGCAGCATGGCCAGCCCTCACATAATCTTTTTTACCAACACCAAGAAATCTTAAATACGGTGAGTACCATTCTTCAGAAACCATAACAATAGTATCTGGATATGCCAATGTTAAAATAATACCTGTATTACCCATTTACAACTTGTGGAAAATTGAACGTTTTAGTTGTAATTGTTTTATTTTGAAGATTTTCATGGTACATACTCACAACATCTGTTTCTTTTACTACTTGTGTAATACTGGTTGTTTTAACAAAATACCGATCCATTATAACACCAAAGTCTTCATTGTTTCCTCCAGCCGTTTTATGAAACTTTAGCACAGAGGCTTCATCTAATTCATTTTCATTTTTAAAAGACTCAAACCAATTTAACCGTTCTTTTTTCATTGCTTCTGAATACAATGTTGAAGAAGACCAAATTTTTGGCTCATTAGGCAATTTACTAAAATATTTGTCTTCACCATTCCAAACTAATTCATAAAATTTCAAACCAGTGTTCCAATCTATAATAACTATAGTAAATGGTTCTATATCTTTCAAGTTATAAGCTTCAATCGTGGTTTCTATAACATTGGCAACCATAAAGTCTTTAGCAACCACTCCTCTACTCTTCCTGTAACTTGGTTTACGCTCATGCAGTCCAAATCCTCCGTTTAACACACAAACCACTCTGTTTTTTTCACTCAAACCAATCCACGTGCCACCAGATAGCTTATCTTTAGGAAATAACGTCTTAACACCATCAATCGTATAAAAATCTGGTTCTAAAGACACCCTATTGGGCGCTTCATCCCTATTGGACGTTAAAACAAATCCATTATTAGGCTTGGGTATAATAGTTACTGTACACATAAAACTTGTAGTCTAAATACGGTTAGGCAACTTACAAAAAATAAATAAATTTTAACTTGTTTTTAAACCTTAGCAACGACGGCAATCATTAAAATATTCGTAAATTTGCACCGCATTTAATGAAAAATCAATAATATAAAATCAAAAAATCATGGGAAAAGGCTTTTTTAATGTGCCAATAGCTGTAAACGAACCTGTTAAAAGTTATGCTCCTGGATCTCCGGAAAGAGAAGCTGTACTAAAAACGTACAAAGAAATGTTCAACAGTAAAATTGACGTTCCATTATATATAAACGGAAAGAACATAGAAACAGGAAATACCAGAACTATGTCGCCTCCACACGACCACAAACATATTGTTGGTACTTACCATCTAGCCGAGAAATCTCATATCGATGAAGCTATTTCTACCGCTTTAGAAGCAAGAAAAGAATGGTCTCAAATGCCATGGGAACAACGTGCCGGCATTTTCTTAAAGGCCGCTGAGTTAATCGCGGGGCCATACAGAGCAAAAATAAACGCCGCTACCATGATTGCGCAATCAAAAACAATTCATCAAGCAGAAATTGACGCTGCTTGTGAATTTATAGATTTTTTACGTTTCAATGTACAGTTTATGACTGACATTTATATGGAGCAACCAGAAAGTACAAGTGATGCCTGGAATAGAATTGAGTACAGACCTCTTGAAGGATTTACTTATGCGGTAACGCCTTTTAACTTTACAGCTATTGCAGGGAACTTACCAGCTTGTATGGCATTAATGGGTAATGTTGTGGTTTGGAAACCTAGTGATAGTCAAGTATATTCAGCTAAAGTGATTATGGATGTTTTTGAAGAAGCTGGTGTACCTCCGGGAGTTATTAATGTCGTTTTTGGGGATCCGGTAATGATAACCAATACCGTTATGGCAAGTCCAGATTTTTCTGGTTTACACTTTACGGGTTCTACATTCATATTTAAGGAACTTTGGAAGCAAATAGGAAATAACATCCACAACTATAAAACATACCCAAGAATTGTTGGAGAAACTGGTGGCAAGGATTTTATTGTTGCTCATAAATCAGCAAATGCAAAACAAGTGGCTACCGCTATTGTACGTGGTGCTTTCGAATTTCAAGGACAAAAATGTAGTGCGGCCTCAAGAGCTTATATTCCAAAAAGCTTATGGAGTGATGTAAAAAGCATGGTTATTGAAGATTTAAAATCTATTAAAATGGGTTCTCCGGAAGACATGAATAACTTTGTAACTGCTGTGATTCATGAAGGCTCTTTCGATAAGCTAGCCAAATATATTGACCAAGCAAAAGCTGACAGCAATGCAGATATTATTGCTGGTGGAAATTACGACAAAAGCAAAGGGTATTTTATAGAACCTACTGTTATAGTTACTAAAGACCCTAAATACACCACCATGTGTACGGAATTATTCGGTCCTGTAATCACTATTTATGTATATGAAGATGAGGCTTACGCAGACACTTTAAAATTAGTAGATGAAACCAGTGAATATGCTTTAACTGGAGCTATATTATCTAAAGATAGATATGCGGTGACTCAAGCTACCGAAGCTTTACAAAATGCAGCTGGAAATTTCTATATTAACGATAAACCAACTGGCGCTGTGGTAGGTCAACAACCTTTTGGTGGTGCCAGAGCTTCTGGAACTAATGATAAAGCAGGAAGTGCTCAAAACTTATTACGTTGGGTATCTCCTAGAATGATCAAGGAAACTTTTGTGACTCCTGTTGATTACCGCTATCCGTTTTTAGGAGAATAAGTCCTATTTATACAGGATTTTCATAATAAAAACCTATTACATATAAAGAGGCTGTCTTAAAATTAAGACAGCCTTTTTTGTATTATATTATTAAAGCAATCTAAGCAAGTAGGGAACTTTTTCATCTAAAGTAAGAAAAGTAAATACTACGGAACTCATACTTAATCAATGAACAATATATACACGTAAAAAGATATATATATCTCCCAACTTGAAGTATCAAAAGTATAATTTCATCAAACTAACAAAAAGTATAATAATTATACCCAATGTAGAAATGGATGATATTGCTACCACTTTTAAGTTTGAGTTAGAAGTACATTTGAAATGTAAATACTTTTAGGAGAAAACAACACTTAAAGGCATTGACCTAATATTAAAACTTACTCATTTAACTTAGAAAAAAGCAAATAGAATTGTTATCAATATTAATCCGAATTTAAGCTTATAACTTTGGTATAAGTCAAATGAATTTTTTCTATAAAAACATCAACTTATGAAACTATTGGGCTTAATGATATTTATAATATTTTTTGCACTCCCGAAGCCCAGTTGTTATGCACAATATATTACAGGAGAGGTTAACGATTTTCAAAAATTAACAACTAAAAACGGTCTTTCGAATAACTCGGTTAACTGTATACTTAAAGATAAAACAGGCTTTGTTTGGATTGGCACCGAATCTGGCCTAAATCGTTTTGATGGAAAAAACATTGATATTATTTCTAAGGAAATTGACACTGTAAAAAACCTTTCAAATCTGCACATATATGACCTTTACGAAGATCGTTTGGGAAGAATTTGGATAGCTACTCTAGAGGGGCTTTTTTGTTATTATCCGAATACAGAAACTGTTGAATATTTTCCTTCGATTAATGCTTCAAAAATTGGAGCAAGTATATATTGTTTAGAGCCTGAAAATGAATCTCAAATCTGGCTAGGAACAGACCATGGTCTTAAATTATTTAATATCGATCATAAATCAATATCATTAAGTTTTGCTCCTGAAGACAACAACCCTAATTCTTTGAGTAACAGACGTGTTCTTTCAATTCACAAAAGCAATAACCAACTATGGGTGGGAACAAGCAATGGGCTTAATCTGTTAAATTCAAAAAGAACCGCGTTTCGGCGCTTCTTAAATAAGGAAGATAATCCTCCATTAGCACAGAATAATAAGGTTTATGACATTGTAACCGATTTAAAGGGAACCATCTGGATTGGCACTGAGTTTAGTGGCCTAATAAAGTTTGATTTAAAGAATAATACGTTTTCTCATTTTTTAACAAACAATAGTCATATTCCTCATAATGAAGTTCGCAAAATTCAATGTTTAAAGAACGGAAAGTTACTAATTGGAACAAATGGAGGTGGGTTTGCAATATTCGATCCTGATTCTGAAGTATTTCATAAAGAAAAATATGAAGCATTTAATTTTAGTGATAAAACAAGTAACTCAATATACACGGTATTGCAGGATTACGAAGATATTTTATGGTTAGGCTTAACTTCGGGCGGTGTCATTTATAGTAATTCTAATCAAAATGTATTTAAACATTTTAAACACAAACCAAGTAATGATTCTGGTATTTGTGAAAACAATATTCGTAGTTTATTTGTTGATTCTAGTCAAAATTTATGGATCGGTACCTTAGGAGGTGTTACCCTTTATGATAGCCAAACAAAAAGGTACACCTCTTACCATCATGATTCAGAAGACTCCACAAGTTTGAGCCACGATGTGATAACTTCTTTTACCGAAGCTAACAATAATATATGGATGGCCACCTTCTCTGGAGGACTAAATGAATTTAACACACTTACACAGAAATTTGAACATCACTATTTTTCTCCTAGCAAGCATGGAAGTATAAGCAGCAATAACATATCTGCATTAGCCAAAGATAAGAAAGGAAGGGTTTATGCAGCAACAGACAATGGTCTTAACATATTGGATAATAAATCAAAAATTTGGAAGCGGGTAACCAGGGCAAATACCCGAGATGTATTGCCGTATAACGATACCATCGTATTTTTATGTGAAATCTACAACATAAGCACTTATAATCCTGAATCCAAATCCGTTCAAACCTTTGATTACAATCATTTTTATCGAGAACCATTGTCTTCTATAACATTAGGTGAAGATGGTAAAGTTTGGTTTGCTATTCAGAAACGTGGCTTAGGCTGTTTTGATATTTCAACCAAAGAGTACTCAGTTTTTACTAGTAAAGATGGGTTACCCAGTAACAATATAATGTCGATAGAAAAATACGGTAAACATAGTTATTGGATTAGTACAGATAAAGGCTTAAGTCACTTTAATAGTAGTAATAATACCTTTACCAATTATGGCCTATCCGAAGGGTTACCATTTGTTGAGTTTTATTCAAATTCATCGGAATGCTTACCCGATGGCTCACTCGCATTTGGCAGTAACGAAGGCTTACTTGTATTCCACCCCAATAACCTTGGTAAAAGAGCCATAAATTCGAAGCTTCGGTTTAAAAAGTTTGAAATCGACGGAATAACCGTTGACCATGGCAAGAACTCACCACTAAAGCAACACATTAGCACAACAAAAGAACTTGACTTAAAATATGCGCAAAACGATTTTGCGTTCGAGTTTATCGACATCAATTTTACAAACCAAAGATTGGGTAATTACGAATATAAATTAGAAAATTATATGAGTCATTGGAAAGACATTGGCTCAGCTACCAGAATTGGATTTACAAATATGGATCCCGGAGCATATGTTCTAAAGGTGAGAAAAGTTCAAGCAGATCATCAAAAAGGTTATCAGAATGAGATAAGTGTTAAAGTGAATATAGCTGCTCCTTTTTATATGACCTGGTATTTTTATGTAATGATTTTGCTACTGGTAGTCGTATTAATGAAATTTTATCAACGGTATACGGTAATAAGTATCAATCAGAAAAATGAGATACGGATAAAGAAACTGGAATATGAGCAACAAAAAGAGTTTACCCGTTTACGCATGAAATTTTTCACTTATATTTCTCATGAATTGCGCACGCCACTTTCTCTTATTACCGATCCAATTAATCAATTGCTTAAAGAAAATTACAAAAATAAAAGCCTCGAATATTTAAAACTAATTAAAGGGAATTCCGAACGGTTAATGCGTCTTGTGAATCAAATACTAGATTTTCAAAAGTTGGAAAATGATGCCATCAACTTGATGGTTACTGAAAAAAACATCGAACAAGAGGTTTATAATATTTATTCTAGTTTCGAACAATTGGCACTAAATAATGGTGTCGATTATAAGCTTGAATCATCTCTTGATAAAGAGTTTACGGGTTGGGTTGATGCCGATAAGCTGGAAAAGATCATGTATAATTTGTTGTCGAATGCCTTTAAATTTACTCAAACCAATGGAATAGTTCAGGTGCATATTTCTCCAATAAATTTCAATAAGGGAATAGAAATATCTATATCGGATAATGGAAATGGGTTGCCACCTGAAAAGAAACAGGTCATTTTCGAATACTTTTACTCAGACGAAAAATCTGCTCAAAATTACCCAATGGGTGTTGGCGTGGGCTTAAACTTTGTTAAACGATTGGTTAACCTTCACCATGGAACAATACGTGTAGAAACTGAAGAAGGTCAGGGCACTTCGTTTATTATTCAATTACCAATCACAAAAGACGCTTACAGTTACAGCGAAACTGGTGCAATCGAAAAACCATCGACTAAATCAATTAAAAATCTGAACGAAAATGAGGAATCAGTAAAATTGGCATCAAATGCCCCCTCCATTCTAGTCGTTGAGGACGAGGATGAGTTGAGAAATTATCTCGTTTCACATTTATCCAAAAAATTCAAGGTATTAAAAGCAACAAACGGTGCAGAAGCTTTAAGTATTGTTAAGACTCAAAAGCCTGATTTGATTTTAAGTGATAATATTATGCCTGTAATGGATGGTATTGAGTTTTGCAATGCCTTAAAAAAAGATGATAATTTAAGCCATATTCCGTTTTTCTTTCTTAGTGCGTGGAATTCAGATGAGTTTAAATTAAAAGGCTTAATAAAAGGTGCTGATGATTATATAAGCAAACCTTTTAATTACGATATCCTTGAAACTAAAATTACTAATGTTATATACAAACGACGCTCGTTATTGGAGGTAACCAAACAAATGGTGAAAGTGCTCCCTAAAAATAAAAAGATTACAACGAGCAACGAACGATTTATGCTTAATATACAGGAAATATTAGAAAAAAATTTAGATAATGCAACATTTAAAGCAAAAGACCTGGAAAAGGATTTGTTTATGAGTCATGCTAGTGTATACAACAAATTGATAGAAACAACTGGTCTTGCTGCAAATGAATTTATTCGTGAATTTAGAATTAGAAGAGCTGTTCAGATTATTAAGCAGGATAAAAATCTAACCGTGAGAGAAGTGAGTACCATGGTCGGGTTTAATGATGAAAAATATTTTAGTAGATGCTTCAAAAAAATTATGGGTGTTTCTCCTTCAAAATATAACACCCTACAATAATACATCCCAGTTTAAATGCAATGCACTCCAATTATAGCTCAATTGTTCCGAAACAACTATTAGTCGACCTTTTTTGACTTTTTATCCCCCTCATAATTCAACACAAATCAAGTACTTTGTCCTATAGTACTGGCTTGGGGGATCTTTATTCTCATTTGCCAATATGAATAAATATTTCTCCGATAGAGAAGAATGTTTTATTGAGATAAAAATAAGAGAAAGAATAATGATAAAAAAAGCTTGTGGCACAACTTAAATAAATACCGAAGACTACCTTTATCAAAGATTATTTTTAAATAAAATTCAAGAACTCTCATTTATAAAATCAAAATCATCTAAATTAAGTCTAATAACTAATATATATATATATAATGAAAGCTTTAGTAAGTTTAATGTTGCTATTTGTAATAAATCAAGCATTTGCGCAAAATGAGTATAAACCTGATTGGGAATCGTTGGCGACGCATAAGGCAGCACCAGAATGGTTTCAGGATGCCAAATTGGGTATTTATTTCCATTGGGGGCCTTATTCTGTCCCTGCGTTTGATAATGAGTGGTATCCACGAAATATGTTTATGAAAGGCAATAAGGTGTACAATCATCATTTAGCTACTTATGGAGATCCTAAAGAATTTGGTTACGACAAATTTGTACCCATGTTTAAAGCCGAAAAATTTAATCCTGAAGAATGGGCAGAGCTGTTTTATAATGCAGGTGCTCGTTTTGCCGGTCCAGTAGCAATGCATAGTGATGGTTTCGCCATGTGGCACAGCAAGGTTTCGCCTTGGAATGTGAAGGATAAGGGGCCACAACGCGATATAATGGGAGAGATCTTTAGCGAACTAAAAAAGCGTAAAATTAAAACCATAGCTACTTTTCATCATGCTCGCTATGGGCAACGTAACGCCGATACACCAGAAAATTGGGGAACAGAAGATTGGAGATCTGGATATAACAGTCATTACCCTTATCATCCCGACCTTCCCACTTCTTCAACGGACCCTGAGTTAAGCTTGCTGTATGGAAACTTTGAATCAATGGATGATTTTCATGATTTTTGGTTAAATACAGTTAATGAAGTCGTTGATGGTTATTCTCCAGATATTATCTGGTATGATGCCTGGCTTAATATGATTCCTGAAAAGTACCGACAGGAGATGGCTGCAAACTTTTTTAACAGTGGTATAAAAAACAATAAAGAGGTGGTCATCTGTCATAAGCAAAATGATATGCCTATGTCTTTAAGTGTGTTGGATTTTGAACAAGGTGGTCGTCGAGAAACTCACCCCATGCCTTGGATGACGGATATTACCTTAAGCCATGGCTCTTGGTGTTATACCGAAGGATTGGAATATAAAGATGCTGCTTTGGTTCTTCGAAATATGGTTGATGTTTGGAGTAAGAATGGTATTGTATTATTAAACATATCACCTCGCGCAGATGGTGTGATTCCTGATGAACAAAAGAAAGTGCTACTTGAAATTGGCCAATGGCTGGAAACCTATGGTGAATCGGTATATGAAACCCGACCATATTTTGTTCACGGTTATGGCAATGCCAATACCGGAGATGGTTCCCATGGAGGGCAATCGGCTAAAATAAAGTATACAAAAGATGACGTTCGTTTTACCATCTCTAAGGATGGTAAGAACCTGTATGTATCTTTTTTAGGAAAACCGAAACAAGGAGAGCGCATTCGTATCAATCCATTGGGTATACACCAGTATCATCCAACTTCGCCTATCAAACGAGTAACTTTGCTTGGTTCTGATACCGAAGTTAAATGGGAAGCCACAACAAGTACCTTTTATATTACAATGCCGAACGTGGAGATGAACGATTTAGTAACGGTTTTTAAGTTTGAATTAGAGTAATAAAATACAATTGCGAAACGGAAAAAACTTAAACATATGAGTAATCTATTCAAAATAATGGCTGTCGCATGCATAAGCTGCCTTATGAATTGTAATATGCAAACCAAAGAGATAGAAAGTATCCCTACGACCTTTTGTAACCCCATAGATATTTCATATCGTTTCTGTTTGGGGCAGGAGGATAAGGATCCCTCTAGGCGAGAAGCTGCAGATCCGGTTATTGTAACTTTTAAAGGTCAATACTATCTTTTTGCATCTAAATCGGGTGGCTATTGGTCTTCTGATGATTTAGCTACGTGGGCATTTATCGAAACCGATGATTTGCCGCTTGAGAAATATGCACCAGGTGTTTTTGCGATAGGCGATACAATTTATTACATGGGCTCTTCAAGATCAAATTACACTTTGCATAAGACTACTGATCCCCAGTCTGGTAATTGGGAATTAGCTGCTAAAGACATAGGTTGTGGTGGATGGGATCCTGACTTCTTTCTGGATGACGATAAACGTTTGTATATGTACTGGGGCTCTGGTTCTGATACCTATATATTTGGAATTGAGTTAGATTATGCGAATGATTTTAAATGCATTGGTGAACCTATAGCTTTATTCAAGCCAGATAGAACTAACAATGGTTGGGAAAGACGGGGAGACAATAATGAAGACGATTCCAGTGGAACCTATAATGAAGGAGCCTTTATGAATAAGCATAATGGAAAATATTATTTGCAATATGCTACGCCCGGCACTCAATTTAAAATTTATGCCGATGGAGTATATGTTGCCGATAATCCTTTAGGACCATTTGTATTACAAGCTCATAATCCTATTTCGTTTAAGCCCGGAGGTTATATTCCCGGAGCAGGACATGGGAGTACTTTTGCTGATAAGTATGGAAACTATTGGCACATAACATCGGGTGTAGTTAGGGACAAACAAGCATTTGAACGTCGATTAGTCATGTATCCTACTTTTTTCGATGAAGAGGGAGTGATGTATTGCAACACAAAGTTTGGCGATTATCCGATGCTTTTGCCTCAAAAGAAGATTACTAAACCTGATGATTTCCATCCCGGATGGATGCTATTATCATATAAAAAGGACGTAACAGTTTCTTCGTCCTTAGATGAAAAGGTAGCCGAAAACATGGTGGATGAAAACATTCGAACGTATTGGGCTGCACAATCGGGAGAGTCTTCGGAATGGGCATCAATCGATCTGGGCGAAGAATACCTCGTAAGAGCAATACAGCTTAATTTTGCAGAGCATAACGCACAGCTATATGGAAGAGTATCTGGGATAAAACACCGTTATTCAATTGATTATTCAAGCGATGGCAAAGCATGGCAATCCTTAGTGGACCAATCTAAAAGTGAAACCGATAATACGCACAATTACTTTCAGCTTAATGCACCCGTTTCTTGTCGTTATATTCGAGTAAATAACAAGGAAGTTCCGGGTGGTAGCTTTGCTATTTCTGGCTTACGCGTTTTTGGTGATGGAAATGAAGATCATCCTGGGCCATCAAAGATTGTTAGTTCGAGGGATAAGGAAGATAAGTGCAGTGTTAAATTAAGCTGGACAAAATCTGAAAATGCCATTGGCTATCATATTAAATTTGGTTTGTCACCCGACAAATTATATAACAATGTAATGGTTTTTGATACCACATCCTATCAATTAAACTGTTTGAATGCAAGTGAAGAATACTTCTTTGATATAGAGCCTTTTAATGAATCTAGTGATTAATTAGTTTAAACTTATTGTGTTTTTTTGAATTAGACAATTATTACATAAGAACTTCCAAATAAATAGTAAAATGAAACAAATACTTATTGTTGCCTTGTCATTAATTTCCATGTGGACAAGTGCCCAGAGTTTAGGAGTGTACTTGTCTCCCAAAGGCAATGATGCTAATAATGGAACTGAATTATCACCCATAAAAAGTGTAGCTGGAGCACGTGAACTGATAACGAAAGCTTTTAGTAGAAATACTTACGACGAAGTTAAGGTGTTATTTACCAAAGGTGATTATAAAATCAGTGAAGAGCTGGTCTTTGACAGTACCTTGTTTACTGGCAAAGAAGCGCACTTAACGTTAAAATCATCAAGAAAGATAAAAGCCACTATCTCAGGTGGAAAACGCATTAAACAATAATTATGTACGAAAGAAGTAAACGAATATTTCTAGCTATAGTCATTTTACTTGTTAATGTAAGCAACTTATTTGCACAAGAAATATTTGTGTCTTTAGAAGGAAATGACAAACACACAGGAACTAAACAATCACCTGTTGCAACCATTGAAAAGGCATGGGAATTAGCTCAAAACGTTAAGAATGTTGATACCGTATTTATTCGAATAGAAGATGGAAGATATGAAGCAAACAAAATGATTCATCTTAAACAAGATGTATCAACTTCCATTCCTATTGTTATAAAAGCAGTTAATCCTCAAAAAGTCATTATAGCTGGAGGTAAAGCACTTCCTGTATCGGCATGGAAAAAATTAAAAAGAGGTACTGTTCATAAAATTCTAGAACCATCAGTAAGAACAAACATTTACCAAATTGATCTTAAAGATTTGGGGATTACCGATTTTGGAACACTCAAAGGACGTGGCTTTAGTAAAAATGTTTTACCAATGGAGATGGAACTTTTTTTCAATAATTCTCGAGCCACATTAGCCAGATGGCCAAATTATAATGCAGAAGCCCCATATACAGGTATGGCGAAATATGGCAAAATGACCCAGGAAGGAGCTAAACCTAGGTTTGGTGACACTTCTGGGACACCTGCAAAGTTTATTTTCAAAAATAATCGCATTAAAAAATGGGTGCTAAACGAAGATGTCTGGTTACACGGTGTTTGGGCATGGGATTGGGCAGATAGAAGAATGCCTCTTCTAGATGTAGACACAAAAGCATCTGAACTTACAGTAGGGTGTTCTTATTATGGTTTAAAATCGAATAAATATTTCTACGTTGTTAATGCCATTGCAGAACTGGATTCACCAGGTGAATATTACATCGATCGAAACCATGGTGTATTGTATTTCTGGCCTCCTGCCCCACTTAAAAAGGCGACAACCTCTGTATCAATAACAGAAAAACCTTTGCTCGTTTTAGATAATACACATCATGTTACTATTGAAGGCATTATTTTTCAAGAAGGCCGTAGTGTTGGAATAAATATAATTGGAGGTTCAAACAACATTATCGACAACTGTATTGTTCGTGCCATGGGCTCAGCAGCAGTAAATATAGGCGAAGGTCAAAAAGGCTATGAAATCATCGGTATTGGATACGGTGGTGGAAATACTGGGCTTTACGAACGTACTGGCTGGAACCGCAATGGTGGTAAAAATAACGGTTTACGAAATTGCGAAATATATGATATAGCTGCTTATGGTGTATTGCTTGGTGGTGGTGATAGAAAAACCTTAACACCTGCAGGTAATTTTGTTGAAAATTGTAATATTCATCATGTTGCCCGAGTATACGAACAAATGTTTTCCAATGTACACATTGATGGCGTTGGGAATCGTGTTTCTAATTGCGATTTGAGTTTTAATCCACATTCAGCCATCATGTTTTGGGGAAACAACCATACCATCGAATACAACGAAATACATCATTCTGTTTATAATAGTAGCGATGCTGGTGCCATTTATACTGGTCGTGATCCTTCGCAAACAGGAACCGAAATTCGCTGGAACTTCTTCCATAACATCTATGGAAATCACGATTATGAAGGTGTATTTTTCGACGACGGCGCCAGTGGACTTAAAGTACATGGCAATATTTTTTACGACATTCAGTCAAGCGGAGCTACTAAATACCATGGCGGTCAGAACAATGAATTTACAAATAATATTGTTGTTGATTGTAGTATGCCTGTTGGTTATCAGCTTTGGAATCAGTCCAGATGGAATGATTTTTTCGATTCGGATTTTATGGAAAATCGCTTATTCAATGCTGTCAATATTCTTGAAGAACCATATCTTTCAACATACCCATGGCTATATCGAATATTCGATGTGCCTTATGCTAAAAACAGTCACATTGAGGAACGAAATTATGTTACGTCTATCGATGACCCATTATTTGAAAACGGAAAAGAATTAGATTTTAGAATAAGTGATTGGCAAGCTTTAAGAGATAAAGTTCCGGGAATGCAAATTGTACCTATTGAAAAAATAGGACTAAAAAACAAAGCAAGCCGTTTAATATCGCCTGTTTTTTACATGAAAACACAACGCCTTTTCCCTGGGCACCCTTTTGAAATAGGTCCAGCTAAAATACTGGAAGGTCATGGCGATTTTGAAATTTATTATACAACCGACGGAAGTGAACCTACCCGATCTTCAAAAAAATATAGCAAGGCAGTGGTTATGGATAAACCAGCAACGATTAAAGCTAGAATTTATCAAAAAGGAATACCAGATTCATTGGCTTCAAATGTAAAAATAAAGCAATGTGAAGATCCACAGGGCACTATCTTTCTAGATGAATTATACCCTACATCAATTATTGCGCATAAGGGTATTAAATTGAATCACAATTATGCATTTTCAAACAGGGTCTATCTAGGAGGAAGAGCGTATTTACATAGCGTCATGGCATGTCCTACCGTTAAAAACAAATACTCAGAGTTAGTATACGACCTATCATTTATTAATAAGAATATTGTTTTTAAATCAGATTTTGGAATTGATAAAGTATCTAAAAACGGAAGTGTTGATTTTATTGTTAAAGGCAAAAAAGATGGTAAAACAAAAGAACTGTTTAAATCAAAAAGAATGACCAAAGGAGGAGCCTTCGAAACAGTTCAGTTGGATGTTTCAGGATACGATGAATTAATATTAATCGTTACAGACGGAAGAGATAATGTTTGGGGCGACCATGCTGTATGGGGAGAAGCTCGTTTGGAAATTTCAGAAGAATGATGTTTTGAATTCCTGCGATTTGTGCTGAACTTGCCTGTGCTGAACTTGATTCAGTATTTCAGTAAGGCAGGAATCTCCTAATCGGGAAACCTAATTAACATACAAAAGAGGCTGTCTAAAAAGCTAAGACAGTCTCTTTTTTGTTTTATAAACTTTTGTGATTGAGACTATTGACTTTGTCAGAAAAATTAACGAACTTCGTTAAAATCATTACAATAAAGCCAAAATCCTGATGAGCCAAAAAAAAATATTATAAATAATTTTAAAGTAATAACATGTCTAACTGTCATTTTTCAATTGGTTGCATGTACGCAAGGAAATAAGAAAAATATGAGTGATAAAAAGGAATCAAAAATAAAAATTTCAAAAACCAGTGAGTCAATTGAACTTGATGAGATACACTCATTGCTAAGTTATTCAATCGTACAAAAGTTCTGGGAAAATGATGATCGAAATGGACGAGGCTATAATGTAGGTGTAATTTTAGTTGATGAAAATAAAAATATTGTTGATTGGGATATAAACTCAGTTAATAAAACTGAAAACAGCACTCAACATGGAGAGATGAGATTAATCTCAAGATACTTAGATAAAGATGAACTATATTCACTCAAAGGATATACAATGTATCCAACACTTGAGCCCTGTGCAATGTGCGCAGGTATGATGACAATGACTAACGTGTATCGTACAGTAAACGGCCAAATGGATTATTTTTATTCTAAAGCATTAGAGCGCTTGTCTATTGACACCAGAGAATGTGGTGGATACCCTCCTTACCCAAGAACGGTAATATCGGAAATTAGCCCTTCTTCAATTTCTACACGGTTAGATGCTGAATACAAACAATACACTAACGCAGGGAACAAACCCATAATTACAAAATTCCTGTCTACTTATAAGGCAAAAACTATATATGATGATGCATTTAATCAATTCATAAATTTTAAATGTAAGTTTCCTGAAAATAAAACCAAATATGAAAATGCTATTAAATTTTATAACTCTCTTCCAGAATCAATCTAATATGATTGCTGAACACATAGATTTGATATCTGGTATTATTGGTATAACTACTGCCATCATTGCTTTATACAAGTATATCAAAGAGAAGCGGAAAAATAAAGAATTAGAAGATGAAGTACGTCATATAGCTTCAACTGGAGTTGCTCTTGGATACTATTACAATTTTGCCAAAGATATTTTTTTGATTTTAAGGTTGGCCAGACTTAAAGTAGAGCTATACAAAAAGGATGGTAAGGAAATAGATCAAGTACGAGAATTTAAAACCAAAGACGTAACATTAAGAGTAGTAATGCCAAGGAATTTAGAACAAGACTCTATCGATGAGGCAATTAATTTCATGTATTCTTATCCAAAGGCAGATATAGTAAGATTAGATAATGAGAGGAATATAGGAATAAATTATTTATTGGATGAGACTGGAAAATTGGTTATAATTGATTTTCCTAAACCTTTAAAAGCTGTAAGGATGCATCTTTTAAGTGAAGAAGAATTTAAAGAAATTATTGCCAAAGGTAAATTTACTCAAGATGAAGATATATTTGATACGCCTGAATGGAAGAAAGCCGAAAAAGATGAGATGGAGAACTTCCAAAAAGCAATTATCAAACTAATAAAAAGAGATGATTTTGGAGTGCCAATAAATAAAATAGAATTCGTTCCCATTCAGAATTTGAATAATATTATGCAGAACAATACATAAGCGTTAAACAAACATTTCAAAAAACTATTTTCTATCGTAAATCATTATAAGAGATTCCTGCCTTCGCAGGAATTTTTGTTAAATTTGAAAAGAATGTCCCCTTTTCTAATTTAGCAAACGTCTTAACAGTATAAACAATTAAAAATAGAACAATTATGAAAGAATTTATGATGATTTTCATCGGCGCAGATTACACAGATCTTGGCTTATCACCAGAAGAACTTCAAAACAGAATGGGGAAATGGTTTAGCTGGAACGATAAAATGGAAAAAGCAGGCATCCTTCGCGGAGGAAACGCTTTAACCCCTGCTATCCGTCGTGTCGTAGGTGCCAATAGAACGGTAACCGATCTGACTTCTGCTGAAGTTAAAGAAATTGTTGGCGGGTATTACATAGTTGAAACGACCGATTTTGACGCTGTTCAAAAAATTGCCGAAGATTTTCCAGATTATGATCTTGGAGGTACTGTTGAGATTCGTGAAATCATGGTATTTGATCGTTAATGGAATCAAAACTTATAGACCATTTATTCCGCTACCACAGCGGAAAAATGGTCTCTGTTCTAACCCGAATCTTTGGACTTGCCCACCTTGAAATTATTGAAGATGCTGTTCAAGACACTTTTATAAAGGCAAGCATTTCATGGCGTACCAAACAACCAGATAACCCCGAAGCCTGGTTAACTCAAGCTGCTAAAAATAGAGTTTTAGACATTTTCAGGAAACTAAACACCGAAAAAAAACACCTTCCCAATATTGCATACGGCTCCAACGCCATAGCTATAAACGAACTCTTTTTAGACACCGAAATTGAAGATGCTCAGCTTCGTATGATCTTCACCGCTTGTCATCCAAAACTAGATCCCAGGGATCGTATTTCCTTTGCGCTAAAAACAGTTTCTGGATTCAGTATTAAAGAAATCTCCTCTGCTCTACTAACCAAAGAAGATAGCATAAAAAAAAGACTTACCCGAGCTCGTAAGGCTATACAAAAATCCCAATTAAAGTTTCAAATCCCACAAGGAGAATTACTACCTCAGCGACTAGAAAGTGTTATGGAAGTACTCTACCTTATCTTTAATGAAGGGTTTCATTCCAACAAAGAAGAAACCCTTATACGAAAAGAATTATGCGGAGAAGCTATGCGCTTGTGCAAAATACTTCTAAAAAACAAACATACCCGAACACCAGAAGCCTATGCTCTTTTTGCCCTAATGTGTTTTCATTCTGCGCGTATTGAAGCCAAAACCAATGCTAAAAATGAGCTTCTGGATTTAAAAAACCAAGACAGGAGTCAATGGCATTTTCCCTTAATAAAACTTGGTCATACCATGATGGAAAAAGCCGTAGACACTCCAACATTTTCGTGTTACCATTACGAAGCTGCTATTGCTGCCGAACACCTGTATGCGCGACGTTTTGAAGATACCAATTGGGATAAAATACTCCATTGGTACGAATGCATTAATGCTATACAACCCATGCCAACCCATTTGTTAACCATGGCTGTTGTTTGTTTGCAAAACAAAGATGCCAAAAAGAGTAAAACATATCTTGACCAAATTAAACCAGATGATTTTGCTCAAAGAGCCTATTTGTATTATGGAACGTTATCAGATTACCACGCCGCCACAAACAACTTTCACGAAGCTATTAAACATATTGACAACGCTATAAATGTGGTCAATAATAAATTTGAAAAAAGCTATTTAAAAAAAAAGAAATCAAAGTTAATATCAACTAAGAATTAACCCTTCTTGATTAATAAATTTACTCTGCTATTCTATTATAATCTTTTTATTCTTTATACCATTTTCAGTATCCAACCTAACAATATAAGAACCATGAGCCTCAGCTATTGATATTGAAATATCTTTATCGGTATTCGTTTTAAGCGTTTTTATATTCTGCCCGAGAATATTGTATAACGACACCTTAGAAACAAATGCATTGTTTTTATTAACCACTTTAATTTCTGAGGTTTTCGAATCATAACGAATAACCAAACCTTTAACATGCTCTTCTATATCATCTGCAGACAATTGCTCAGAATTATTTTGAAAAACCAAAGCAAACCTATCATTATATTCTCCAGCATCTAAATACACCTCAAATGACGCGTTATTGATTTTAAAAATCTCACCTGTTAGCTTATCTTTAATATACAGCGGCACATTAGGATCTAAATTTTCTATAGCATCAATTTTAATGGTTATCAAACCAGGCTCTTTAACGATTAAACCGAGTTGAAATTCTTTGGTTTCGTTTAAACTATTAGAACCTTGAATTACAAACTTACTTTCGTTAAAAACCCAATACATATCCTCTTCACTAACATCTATCATAAAAGCATCGTACCCCAAATCAAAATCATCAGAAGCATTAGGGTTAGCACCTAAAACAATTTGTCTATAATAGCCCAAGGGAGAAACATACATTAATCGTATGGTTGGTGCTACTTCTACATTATTGCTTTTTACACTGCTAACCCTTTTATTTTTATTAGATTTAAAAAATAAAGAGTTACTACTCACTGCTTCTGTAATGAAAACACGTTGACTATTCTTAAATACTATATCGCCCCCATCTACGGTAGCGATTGGAGCCACTGGATTATTATCATTATTAAAACCTTCAATTTTAGTTGAAACAAAGAATCCTTGGTTTACAGATATATATGGCCCAGGTACTTTTGTACCTGTAGCTGGATTACCTCCATTTGATGCGTTATTAATTAATGCATGATTAGAAATAGCTGCCGCGCCTCCTGTTAAGTTTCGCGTAGCATAGCCCCCAACATAGTCTTTTAAATCATGTGAGTTCTCCTCTCCAAAATGATCCCAAAAATACAGAGCACCATTAAAAATAGTTCCCGTTGCATTATTCCCTCCATCTGCAATACTTAAATTATCTAAAATAAATTCGGTGGCATCAATTGCCGATGGATATGGATTTCCTATTAAACGCTCTACATCGTCTGTACCAGATATCTTATTTAATTCTAAAGTAATATCGCCATTATTAGGCAAGCCTTTAAACACATAATTTTGTTGCGTCGTTAGTGCAACCGATCCAGATGTTCCTTTCATCGTAAACCCCTCTCCTGCTAGTAAAGATGACGTTTCATCTATTTTTGTCCATGCATTGTAGTTATCTACTGCTCCATAAAATTTGTACAACCAAAACGTACTAATGGTTCTGGCTACGCCTGGTGGTGGAACCGAACCACTTCCATCAGGGTCTGAACTATACGTAAGACTTTGGTAAAGTCCAGAATTTGTTCCATCGTTTAAAACTCCAGATATGGTATGGTTACTATTTGTACTAGACACCCCTGTACCTCTGGTTGCTGTATTACCTGTAATAGGACCTACAGACGACGACCAATAATTATAATTATATCCATTGGCTGTTCCTTGTTGATCCCGTTCTATGTATCCGCCACTATCAGCATCTATAATACTACCTTCTGTTTGCACCAGCTGCGATTCTCCTACCAAATCTATTACGCCATCTAACTCTAAATAGTGTGAAATGGTTAGCGCTTGCCCAGAGTTTGTCTCATTCTGGGTTTCGCCAGGATCTGCAATAGTTATAGTCCCTCCCGTTTGTATTAAGCCTAAAAGGGAAATATCTCTATCTCCTGAAGTGATATCATGAGACGTTTCAACAATATTCCAATCTATAATCGTAGTGCCATCTAAACTTAAAGAATTCGGAACCATCACATCTCCGCTATTGCTCCAAGTTGTAGGTGTATCCCAAGCGCCGTTTGCTGCAGAAACATAAGGCAATGGTGTACTTTGCGTACCAACGATAGATTTCGTTTTGTTTAAATATTTTAAACGTAAGAAGAAACGATCGTCTGTTAACCCTTCAACGGTAGAACCATAAAAGGAATTAAAATCATAATATACCCTTAAACTACTCCATGGTATGGTAGTAATCTCATTGCTCGTCGCTGCCTGTGGCATTATCTTTCCATTAACATAATCTGTTCCGCTAATATCGAATCGCTCTAACTCCTGATTCATTAAATAACGCACCTGATCCTGTGAAAGCGCCAAATCCCACACATAAACCTCATCAATATCTCCCAAAAGCGGATTAATAACATTATCCTTATCAATATAAACAGCTCCAATGGCATAATTATTAAAGTTTGGTGAAGGGTGCACAACATCCTGTACAGATTTATCTAAAACCCCGTCTATATACATTAGAATAGTTCCACTATCGTATATAAAAGCCGTATGATGCCATTTACCATCATCAACATCCATGTTGGAAGTAAACTTAGGCGTAACGGCATCGTCTATAAACACCTCAATATTCCCGGAAGTATTAAGCCTAATCTGTAGTTTTTCACCCTTAGCCATAACAGTACGGTTACTGGCATTTGCAGCACATTTAATCCATGCAGAAATTGAAAAAGAATCCACATTCAAATTAAGGCTATATTCCCCGACCAGATAATCACCGGAAGCAATGCTCACAGAGTGATCCTCTACCAAATTAGACACCTTACCAAAGGTGAAATATTTGGTACCATCAAAATCGTACCAGGTTAGCAGGTTAGAACCGCCATCAGACCTTAACGGTATTACATCAATAATATCGCCATCTGCAAAATTAGGATTGTCGGCAACAATTAAGGCATACTCTTCGGTAGCTGTTTTTGAAAAACCGCTAAAGGCTGCCGTAGGAACAGAAATATATACAATTTCCACATCGCCATTAATAGCCTCATTCGATTCTACAATTTTCCATTTTCTGTCTATACGTGTTAAAGATGTGGTAATTCCAGAAGCAATGGTTACAGTATTTGTACTAGAACCTGAAAAAGGACCATTATTATTTCCCCATACCAGAAAATCGCCATCTTTTTCAAATTCATTAGTATTTGCACTATTGGTTGTAAAAATGCCTCCTAAACCGATACTAACATCATTTAAAGTATTTAATGTCTTTGATTGCTTTTGGTTTAAATCGGATATAGAATCCCTACCAATACCGGCTACATCATAATTGTAACCAGCATTTGCTACAACATCCCACACTTTGGTATCGAATGAATTAATATAGTCTTTTTGAACTTCGGTTGACGCACCAAGCGTAATGCCATACTTAATGGCCAAATAAGATTCTATTTTTTGTCTATCGTTGTCTGTTACGCGTTCTGCAAACGTAAAAATTTCAGCAATCCTACCGTTTAAGCTTCCTTGTACATCAAAATTTCTACCAATCCAATATTCGGTTCCAACTACAGGTGGTCCAGCTGTCCCAACATTTGCAAAAGCAACATCATCTACCGTGGAAGTGGTTAACACATTGGAATTATATAAAATATCCTGACCTGTAGCGGAAACATTATTTCTAACATTTATGATGCCGACTCCAGAATATGAGCTACTAATCTCTGCCTCGCCGTTATAACTTCCTCCTCCCGGTACATCTTGATTGTACGACAAAGTTTCGTTGGCAAATTCGGTTGAATAATCTCCGAATCCAATACCAGTCATATCCCCTGCGTTTCCCGATGATGTTCCTGCAAAAATGGTATTTCTGATAGAAGCACTGGTCATAGTAGCATCTGGAATCATAACCACAAAAATATCCTGACTATAAAAACCATTAGAAGTGTTATATAAATATTCTTCGGTAGAGGCACCATCATTCTCGAACTTAATAACTGGATTAAAGTTTATATTATCTGCAGCCGTATCTAAATAAGTGGGTTGGTTTGCTCCTACTGGCTGAATAGCATCTTTACCATTGGTTCCTAAATCTTGCCATTCTGATACTTTAGATGACGATTCCACAATACCTCTGGTAGATTTTAACCACAGTCTAAAATCTGCAGTAACCCCACCTGGCCCCGGAATGTTTTCGTTAAACATTTCTGCTTCAACAACAAAAGTAAATGTTGTATTATCTGTATTACCTATACTAATGGTTGAGCTTTGAATACCCGTACCCCCAACTGGCGCTGTAAATGTTACACTAAATACCATTGGCGCATAAGGCACCATACTATAAGGTATTGGAAACGGCGTTGTTGTAATGACATAATCACCATTAGAACTCGTAATTGAAGAAACTGTTAAATCGCAACTACCAATGTTAGATATAACGTAGGTTCTTGTCACCGAAGCTCCCTCATCTACCACGCCAAAATAAGTTCCGTTAGTATCTGAAGTTGTTGTATCTCCATGATATATATCTGCATATGGGTTTCCCCCTATAACATATATTTCCGGCGCAGAATTTACCTGTAATGTAAAGGTAAAATCCGATTGGTCTTTAATCTCTATTGTTACCAAGGTACTGGTTGTAGTGCAACTTGGACTTATATTTTCTATTTCAAAATCAAGGTATTTTTTATTACCGGGACACGTGTCGTATTTTATATTCTTTCTAGGATCAACTGGGTCAACCGCAAAGTCTGTTGTATTAGAGACACTTACACCCCTAATTTTTAACTTTTTACAATTACTACCATCAATGTTTGTAATTCTAAAATCGAGACTATTTCCGACATTAATGGTAACCGTCGATCCTTGAGACACTACTGAGCCTCCAACGATTTCAACTTGAATGATTTGAGCATTACTAATAAAACAGTAGAAACTAAACAATACGAGTAACTTTGGCTTTAAAAAAGCCAATCCACAGATTTGATTTTTTGTCATCCCTTAGAGAGTTGAGAGTTATACTTTGTCGATAAAATGCGCAATTACTCGACAAAAGTAAGATTTCTTCGATTAAAAACAAATAAAAACTTACATAAAACTGATTTTTATCATTTTTTATTACAGTGAAAAAGTGTATTTGCTTACAAAAACAATGCTTTTCTTTTAAAAAAATATATTACATTTAGTCTTGAAGAAACGGCATGTTATTTGTTGAAAAAATATGTATGAAAAAATATATCATCTTAATATTATGTTTAATTCCGTTACTTACGTATTCTCAATCAAATAAGTTCTTTAGAAAAGGAATGAGGGAAGCCGATTTAAACAAAAAAATAGCCCTTTTTACAGAAGCTATAAAATTGGATCCTAAAAACCTTGATGCTTATTTTTATAGAGGTATTGCGAAAAACGATTTGGGAAATTTTCATGGTGCCATTGTAGATTACTCTAAGATAATTGTTTTAAAACCAGATGCAGACACCTACTACAATAGAGGAAATTCTAGATATAGTTTAAAAGATTTTGTTGGGGCTAAGAGTGACTACAGTAAAGCCTTCGAAACAGACTCTACCTTTATTGATGCTCTTTACAGTTTAGGATGCGTAAAATATGACTTGGAAGAATATGAAGATGCTATAAAAGATTTTAGTAAAGTTATTAAAGTGGTTCCCGATCAACCAAAAACTTACATCTTAAGAGCCAGTGCATATAAAGCATTAAAAGAACACAAAAAAGCATTAAAAGATTACTCTCTAGCCATTTTAGCAGAACCTAGTGCTTATACATATTACAGCAGAGGGGTTTATTATCTGGATATTAATTACTACCAAAAAGCCAACATCGATCTAAACGCAGCTGTAGCTCTTAACAGAAATAATGCATTTGCATATTTTTATAGGGGTACATCGTACTTATTATTAGGCAAATATAATACTGCGATTTCAGATTTCACCTCTGCTTTAAAATTTGACTCCACAGATTTTGATGCACTTCTTGGTTTGGCATTAGCATATTACAAAACAGGAGATATTACTAATGCTAAATTGAATTTACAGAAAGCAAAGTCTATATTATCACCAGAAAAAGATATAAAAACTACCGGATTGTTCGATAATACTTATTGGTTTCAGAATAAATACTACTACTTTAATAATAATATTCAAGCCCTATTAAAACTGTAAAACTTAGTTTCCTTTAAATTTTAAAGGCAAGTGCACTACTTTCTTGGTTTCGAAAAAATCTTCAGTATAATAATCGCTTAAATTATATATTGTGGCTGTTTTATAATCTTGAAGTTCTTCACTTAAATCCCCTCCCTTTAGATACAATATGCCATTTTTAAGATCATGACTTTGTTGTTTCGTTATCTTACCTTTCACCCAACGTACAAATGTTGGCATGGCTGCTACAGCACGGCTTACAATAAAATCGTACGTATCCTTAATATCCTCCACACGGCTATGTGTTGTCTTTACATTAGTTAGCCCCAAACCACTAACAACCTCATCGACCACTTTTAACTTTTTGGCAATACTATCAACCAAGTGAAACGAGCATTCCGGAAAAAGAATAGCCAAAGGAATACCTGGAAATCCGCCTCCGGTTCCAACATCAAGAATCTTACTGCCTGACTTAAATTCTAAAACTTTTGCTATGGACATAGAATGTAAAACATGACGTAAATAAAGCTCATCAATATCCTTACGAGACACTACATTAATCTTTAAATTCCAATCCTGATAAAGTATTTCTAACTTTTCGAATTTTGAAATCTGATCCTCGGTCAGGTCTGGGAAATATTTTAAAATAAGCTCCATGCATGTTAAATTTTCAACAAAAATATACTTTTTATGTGCATATTTTTACAAAAATATGTTATAACTTAATTTGGTTTATACTTATCTTTGTCGGGTTAATAACAATGGGAATTTATTCCTTCTATATTTTAAATTAATAGCATGGGGAAACAAGCACTAACCTTTTCAAGAACTGATTCTGCGAAATTTTTCAAAACACTAAACAAACGTGTTAACGATTATTTTAAAGACAATAACATAAAACGAACAGGAAACTGGAAACTATATATTAAAGCCATAATAATGTTCTCTTTACTTATTGTTCCAGTTGTGTTAATCTTTACAATCGATCTCCCTACCTGGGCACAAGTTGTCCTTATGATGGTTGTAGGTGTTGGTATGGCCGGTGTTGGCATGAATGTTATGCACGACGCAAATCACGGTTCTTTTTCAAGCAAGAAATGGGTTAACAAATTGATGGGGAGCAGTATTTATATTTTAGCTGGGAATGATTACAACTGGAAGGTGCAACATAATGTTTTACATCATACTTATACTAACATACAAGGGCATGACGAAGATATTGATGCAGGTAGAATTATTCGTTTTTCCAAGCATACAAAATGGCTTAAAATTCATAAATATCAGAGATTCTATGCTTTTTTCCTATATGGTTTGTTAACAGTAAACTGGGCTATTACTACAGATTTTAAACAAACTTTCGTTTATTTAAAAAGAAAACTATCCTATGGTAAATTCCCTAACCCTGCTACGCAATGGACAAAATTAATTGTTGGTAAAATTATATATTATGCTATTTGGGTTGTTTTACCATTAGTTTTAGGCTTTACATGGTGGCAAGTTTTAATCGGCTTTTTTATTATGCATTACACTGCAGGAATTATTCTAAGTGTTATTTTCCAATTAGCTCATGTTATGCCTAATACAGAAATGCCTTTACCTGATGATAATGGTAACATGAAAAACACCTGGGCAATCCATCAATTATTCACAACATCAAATTTTTCACCTAAAAGTTGGTTAGTAAAATTCTATACTGGAGGATTAAACCGACAAGTTGAACATCACCTATTTGCTCAAATTAGCCATATACATTATGACAAAATAGCTAAAATCGTTAAAAAAACTGCAAACGAGTTTAGCTTACCTTATAATGAATATGATACCATTTGGAAAGCTATTGCAGAGCACTACAATCAACTAAAGCTTTTAGGTAAAAAGCCTAGTTTAGCCTAGAATTTACACTTCACAAAAAAGAAATATATAAAAATGAACTTATTATCAGATAGAATTTTGAATATGGCTACGTCTGCTACTTTAGCTATGGCAGCGAAAGCAAGAGAACTTAGAGGAGAAGGGAAAGATATTATTGGCTTAAGTCTTGGAGAACCAGATTTTAACACTCCAGATTTTATTAAAGATGCAGCTATTCAAGCTATAAACGATAATTACAATTCGTATACTCCGGTAGATGGCTATGTGGAATTAAAAGAAGCTATTATTACCAAATTTAAGCGCGATAACAACTTAACATATACCTTACCGCAGATAGTAGTTTCTACTGGTGCTAAACAATGTTTGGCAAATATAGCTGGTGTTATGCTTAACAAGGGTGATGAAGTTCTTTTACCATGCCCTTATTGGGTTAGTTATTCCGATATTGTTAAATTAAACGATGGGGTTCCTGTAGAAGTTAAAACATCTATTGACACCGATTTTAAAATGACAGCGGAGCAACTTGAAGCAGCCATAACACCGAATACTAAAATGATTTGGTTTAGCTCTCCATGTAACCCTAGTGGATCTGTATATAGTAAAGATGAATTAAGAGCTCTCGCTGATGTTTTGGTAAAACACCCGAATATTTATGTAGTCTCTGATGAAATATACGAGCATATTAACTATGTTGGCGGACATGCGAGTATGGCTGAATTTGACGATATGTACGATCGTACCATTACAGTAAATGGCGTATCTAAAGCATTTGCTATGACCGGATGGCGTATTGGTTTTATTGGCGCTCCAGAAAAAATAGCGCGTGCTTGCAACAAAATGCAAGGTCAAATTACAAGTGGAGCCAACTGTATTGCGCAACAAGCCGTAATTACAGCTCTTAATGCTTCTCCGAGCAAAGTACAATATATGATCGACGAATTTAAAGTACGTCGCGATCTTGTACTTGACTTATTAAATAATATTGAAGGCTTTAATTCTAACACACCAGAAGGTGCCTTTTATGTATTCCCAGATATTTCTTTTTACTTCGGAAAGACACTAAGAGGTAAAACAATAAATAATGCTACAGATTTTTCTTTGTATTTACTAGAAGAAGCTCTAGTAGCTACGGTAACTGGTGATGCATTTGGTAACCCTAACTGTATTCGTATATCTTATGCTGCTTCGCAAGAACAAATTATTGAAGCTATTAAGAGAATAAAGGAAGCTGTAAGCTAAGAATAGTAAATAAACGATCAATATAATTTAAAGGTCTAAAAAGTTGAGACTGTCTAAGTGTCATTCAGAACATAGTGAAGAATCTCTTAAAATTAAACACCTGTTTATTAATATGTTGAGATTTTTCGACTGCGCTCAAAATGACAATTCAAGAACTTTTTAGACCTTTTTTAATATGCAGTAAAATAAAGAATCAATGAAGTTGAGACCAGAAATACCACTCCAAACAGTACAATTTGTATTAACCTGTTCTTTTGGTTTTCTTTACCCAGTCTTTCTTTAATTTCCTTTAATTGATCTGGTGTTGCTTTTGGAAATTCAGCTAGTTTAACATTAGCATAACTACCTCCCAAAGCCGATTTTTCTTTTCTTTTTGATAAAAGACTCCTATTATTCTTTAAAGAATTGTTAGCAGCCATCATTGCCCCTTCTCCTCCCATAATTTCTAAGTATTTAAAATTTTACAATAAAATTGACACTTCAACAAAACACGTTTATTGAATGCAATTCAAAAAAATAAAAGATTATTTTGAGGTTAAGCTCAAAAGATCATCAGTTAACAATCGTAAAAAGCTGCTTTATATAATATGTAGCTAGTTTTATAAAAACGTTACAGTTTTTACAGACTACAAGACTATTTAAGAAAAGATTGTAATGAGAATAGTAGCAAAAACAGATACCTTTAAAAGGGTTTCTGCTCCGGAAGTAAATTTATGTTGACTATTTTTTAAGCGCTGCTTAATCCCAAAAAGAGTTTGTGACGTTATCTGGTTTAAATTCTTTGTTACTAATTTTTTGTAATTAGAGTTTAAGATACCTTCAGGCTTAATGTATTCAAATACTTTAGATTCAGGTAATGGTTCTAAATCTTGATCTGTTGATAATAATTCCATAATACTATTTTTAATTGGTTTATACAATGATGACGAACAAACAATTAAATTGTTACATAGAAGAAATTATTTACAAATAATTAAAATAGAAACAAAACAATTCTGTAATCACTTACAAACAAGATTTAAACCTGAAATCAAAAAACAAAAAAAAGCCACTGACTTAATCAGTGACTTTTATAACAACCTTTTGTTTAAATAATGGAATTCAATATAATAGCCCTTATTGCCATCAAAAAAACAAAACACAAATGAATGATATTTATTTATGTATTTATTGTGGTTTTACCACAATTTTTTCTTACATTAATAGGACTACAAAAAACAATCGATATTTTTGGTAGTAGAACAAAATAATTAGTTGAGCATGAACCCAATCAGCATTAATCTACTTATAATTGAAGACTCTGCTATTATAGCAAATGCTTATAAAAACATATTAAAAGAGATATCAAATGTTTCTTTTAATGTAACCTTTGCTAAAGATTGCGATGAAGCTGTGCAAAAAATTCAACGAATTAAAGCACAATTAATTCTTCTCGACCTTCAACTTCCAATTTCTAAAAACGAGCGCTTTATTTGCGGAGAAGACTTAGGGCTTTTAATAAGAAAGGTAATGCCTAATGCAAAAATATTAATATTAACGTCTGTTACAGACCAAGCAAGGGTTCAAAGCATTATTAACGAAATCCGACCCGAAGGTTTCATGATTAAATCCGATATTGATGGCGTAGAATTGAAAAATGCCATTTTGCAAACCTTAAAAGGGAAGATCTATTATAGCAAAACAATTGAGGGATATACACGTAAAACATATGCTAATCGGGTAGTAATTGATGACTTCGACAGACAGATATTATATCACTTATCTATGGGTGAAAAAACTAAGGATTTATCAAACTATATTCCGTTATCTACCAGAGCTATCGAAGTAAGAAAAACGAAACTAAAAAACTTGCTGGATACCAAAAACAATAAAAATTTCAACTTGGTAAAAGAAGCAAAAAAACTAGGATTTATTTAAAAACACTTGGTTATCTGTTTCGCCAGAAGAATGGTGTAAACAAAATAAGTACCGTAAAGAGTTCCAAACGACCAATAAGCATTAAAAAAGACGCCCACCACTGCGCTAGAGGAGGTAACGCCGAATAATTATTTACAGGACCAAATTCACCTAAAGCAGGCCCTACGTTTCCTAAACTGGAAGCGGCCAACCCTATTGACGATTTAAAATCGATTTCAAACATGGAAAACCCTAAAGCGCCAATAATAAACGACAACATATAAAGAATAAAAAACCCTAAGATATTAAATACAATATCTCCAGAAATAGCCCTTTTATTATAACGCACTGGTAAAATAGCATTAGGATGTAAGGTGCGCTTAAACTCTAAAAAGCCATTTTTTATCAATATTAAATGACGCACGACTTTTACGCCCCCAGACGTACTTCCCGCGGAACCACCTAGGAACATAATACCGAAAAAGAAAACCACCAACAGCGGTGTCCACATGGTATAATCTGCTGTAACAAAACCGGTTGTGGTAACAATAGCCAAAACTTGAAAAAGTGCATGCCTAAAAGCACTTTCCGCTTCACCCCAGACCATAGGATGCTCAATAGAAGATGCAGATACATCTGCTCTAAAATAAATAATGATTGCTGCTATAATTGTGAAAATTGCTATAAATTTAAAATAGAGCTTAAACTCTTCATCATTAATTATTTTTTGGACTTTTCCTTTAAAAGCAAAATAACTTAAAACAAAGTTAGTTCCTGCCAAAAACATAAATACAATAATAATGTACTGAATAATAGGCTGACCATTCCAATGTGCAATACTGGCATTTTTAGTAGAAAACCCTCCTGTAGACAATGTGCATAACGAATGATTAATAGCATCAAAAAAAGACATCCCTGCAACACTTAACAACAACGTTTCTGCGGCCGTATACCCAAAATAAATGAGCCATAAACGTTTGGCAGTATCTGTTATTCTCGGGTGTAATTTATCTGCACTCGGTCCAGGAGCTTCGGCAGCAAAAAGCTGCATGCCTCCAATTCCTAAAAGTGGTAATATGGCAATAGCTAAAACGATAATTCCCATACCGCCTATCCAATGCGTTAAACTACGCCAAAACAAAACACCTTTGGGCACAGCTTCAATATCATTTAGAATAGAGGCTCCGGTTGTTGTAAAACCAGACATGGTTTCAAAAAAAGCATTTGTAAAACTTGGTATGCTTCCAGTTAACACATAAGGTAACGTGCCAGAAAGCGCCATAATAATCCAACCAAAAGACACTACAATATACCCTTCTCGCTTATTCATTTCCTTTTTATGACGTCTGGTAAACACCATAGCCAAAAGGCCTGCGATTAAAGTAAAAATACCCGAAAAAAATAGTTGATAGGTTACCCCGTCTTTATAAAGTAAACTTACAAGAGCGGATAACAACATAAAACCGCCATTAAACAGCAGCAGTAGTCCGAAGAAATGAAAAATTATTTTATAATTTAACTTCATGTTACAAATGCATCTTAGCGAAATAGTTTCTCGACGCCTTTTATCGATTTGAGCAGACTGCAGACCACAACAAGGTCGCCTTCTATAATTTTAAAATCTCCAAGCGCAATTACCCCTAAGCCATTTCTAATAACCCCCCCAATAATTGCAGATCTAGGAAAATCAATATCTTTAATATACTTATTGCAAATAGCCGAAGTGGATTTTACTTGAAACTCTAACAACTCAGCATTCATGTTGCTAAGTTTGGTCATGGCAACAACCTCTCCTTTTCTTATATATCTAAAAATATTGTTAGCCGCTAATAGCTTTTTGTTTATCAGTGTTTCAATACCAACAGAATGCGATAATTCGAAATAATCCATATTTTCAACCAAAGCAACGGTTTTTTTAACCCCTTTAGATTTTGCTACTAAGCAAGACATAATATTGGTTTCAGAATTACCAGCAACAGCAATAAAAGCATCCATTCCACTAATATTCTCTTCATCAAGCGAATCAACATTTCGCCCATCGCTATGAATCACTAAAACATTTGGTAAATCATCGGCTATTTCGAAAGCACGATCCTTATCTTCCTCAAAAAGCTTTACATTAAATCCTTGATCGCTCAAGTCCCTGGCCGATTTGTAACCTATTTGGCTACCGCCCAAAATCATCACATTTTTAATATCACTGTTTGATTTCCCTGTTAGTCTGCAAAGCTCTTCTCCTCCGCCTTCAGAAGTAACAAATACTACATTATCCCCTCGTTTAAACTCCGTATTACCCCGTGGGATAATCGTGTACTGCGTTCCAAAACGTTGAATCGCAATAGGCACAAAATGAATTTCCGGGAATATTTTTGCAGCTTCTTTAACAGTCTTACCAACAAATGAAGCCGATCTGGACAATGTTAAACCTACCATAGTAAGTGCCCCGCCTTCAAATTCGTAAGTATCGTTAAAGGACGATTGTTTCAAAGATAATTTTATCTCAGACGCCGCCAAAGCTTCTGGAGAAATCAACTCATCAATACCAAACTTGGTAAATCCTACTTCATCCTTAAAGTTTATAAATTCTGTATTAGAAATTCTGGCAATGGTACGTTTGGCGCCTAATTGCTTAGCTAAAACACATACTGTAATATTAGTGGTTTCAATAGCAGTTACGGCAATAAACAAATCGCAATTGTTTACCCGAGCCTCTTTTAGTATAGAGATTGAAGTGGTATCTCCTCTAATAACTTTAATATCCAAATGGGCATCAGCATAAGCTAAACTTTCTTTATCTATGTCTATTAATGTTATTTCCTGAGATTCGTAAGACAGCAACTTTGCTAAATGAAACCCTACTTCACCAGCTCCTGCAATGATTATTTTCATTATTCAATTATCATAAAAAGTAGAACAAATATACTATAAAATACACATGCTGCATGAGATATTATAAATATAATGCTCACAACCCCTTTCATTATTGTCTTTTAAAAGCTTAAGGTTTCCCTCACAATATTTGTTTTAACAATTTTAGCCATTATGATTCATTTTGCCTTGAGTTAATATATAAAGTAAAAATAAATTATGTAGGTTTGCCAAAAATTTACAACATTGTCGAAAATTAAACCCTACAAAAACAGTGATTTAGGCAAAAAAGAGCAGGTCACTAAAATGTTTGATACTATTTCTGGAGATTACGACGGACTAAACCGTGTGATCTCTTTTGGAATTGACATTAAATGGCGAAAAAAAGTAGTAAAGATTGTTAAAGAAAATAGCCCCGAAACTATTCTTGACATTGCTACAGGAACAGGAGATTTAGCTATTAACCTTGCAGAAACCAATGCCTCAAAAATTGTTGGTTTAGACATAAGCAGTGGTATGCTGGAAATTGGCAAAGAAAAAATTAAAAAGAAAGCCTTAGAGTCTAAAATTGAAATGGTTTTAGGTGATAGCGAAAATATGCCTTTTGAGGATAATTCTTTTGATGCTATTACTGTAGCTTTTGGCGTAAGAAACTTTGAAACTTTAGAAAATGGCTTAAAAGAAATCTTTAGAGTTTTAAAACCAAATGGTACTTTCGTGATTTTAGAAACTTCTGTTCCATCTAAAACACCATACAAACAAGGGTATAAATTTTACACGAAATACATTTTACCCCTTATCGGAAAAATGTTTTCGAAAGATAGGAGCGCCTATAGATATTTATCAGAATCTGCTTCTGTTTTTCCATATGGTGAAGTTTTAAACAATATTTTGCGTAAAATTGGGTTTATTAATGTTGAGGATTTTCCACAAACTTTTGGTGTGGCAACAATTTATAAATCATCTAAGTAATAAACATGAAGCAGTTTTTTGCATTAATATCATTTTTATTTATACTACAAACTTCTAACGCTCAACTTTTTAGCAAGGAAAAAGTTGTTTACGACGCGAACCAAGGAAGAGGTTCTACAGATAATAGATTATTGCGTTGGGGGTATTTTTTAGGAATAAACAGTTACGACTTTAATTTCGACTATAAAGAAGATTTACGTGATATTTATGTAAAAAAGAGCCCAGGATTTAGTGTAGGTTTAATTGGAAACTTGCGTGTTAATAGTTTTATCGATTTACGCTTCGAGCCCGGTTTATTAATTACAACAAGAGAATTACATTATAGTCAAACACATTTTCCTTCAGGCTTTAAAAACTCAGATTTAATAAGGGAAGTTAAATCTACCTATGTACATTTTCCTTTGTTGGTAAAAATATCAACCAAGCGTGTTAACAATTTTAAACCTTTTGTTATTGGTGGGATTTCTACGGCTTTAAACCTATCTAATAATCAAGATAATCCTGAAGATAATAGTAGCGGACAATTTAGATCTAAAAAAAGTGCACTGTTTTATGAACTAGGGTTTGGTATAGATTTATACTTATATAACTTTAAGTTCACCCCTTCCATTCGTGGGCTTTTTGGTATAAGCGACGAACTTGTTAGAGACAAAGATCCTAATAGTCCTTGGACTAGTAATGTTGCCAATATGAAAACGAGAGGATTGTTTATTAATTTTACTTTTCAGTAGACCGTGTTCAGTGTTCAGTGTTCAGTGTTCAGTGTTCAGTAAAGTAGTTATTTGATATTTATTCTTCGTGCCCACCTACACGTAAAAATTTATTTTTTAGATATTCAAATCCTGTAATTCGAAAATTATATATTAATTCCAAGGATTATTAAACAAACACTTATCATAAGACTGATCACCAAAACTGCAAACACAACTGGCATACTGCTTACCAAACACCGATTACTGTTTACTGATTTCTGATTACTGCTTACTGATTACTGATTACTGAACACTACAACAAACTCCTCCTAAACTCACTCAAAAGAATAGCCGTAGCCGTAGCAACATTTAAACTTTCGGTAGCTTGCAAATCACCAAATCTGGGAATAGATATTTTTTCATTAATAAGAGCTTCAATGGCTTCTGAAACACCATTGGCTTCATTCCCCATTACCAAGACTCCTTTTTCCGGCAATTGCTTATTATAAACCGTTTCCCCTTCCATAAAAGCACCGTAAATTGGTAAACTTGTTTCATTTAAAAACAGTTCCAAGTCCACATAACTAATATTCACTCTGGTAACAGACCCCATAGTGGCTTGTATTACTTTCGGATTAAAGCAATCTACAGTTTCTTTACTACAAACCAAATCCTTAACACCAAACCAGTCACAAAGCCTAATAATCGTGCCTAAGTTTCCAGGGTCCCTAATGGCATCTAAAGCTATAATAAGACCATTTTGTGCAATTGGTTTTTCCTCCGGAATTTTAAAAATAGCCAGTGCCTTGTTAGGGGTTTTTAAAAAGCTTATACGTTTCAGTTCTGCCTCAGAAATTAAAATTTCACTTTTGGCATCAATATTGAAAGACTCTACCGTATATAATGCATGAAGCGCTAATTTAGATTGCAATAGTTCTTTTATTGTTTTAACACCTTCTACAACAAAAAAACCATGCTGTAGTCTATATTTTTTTTGCTTTAGACTTGTTATTAATTTTATATGGCTTTTAGAGAGCATGTAATCTAAATTAACGTAATATTTAATTTTATAAAGAAATGAAAAATACAGTGGTTTGGACTAAAATTATTTAAATATTTTTTTTCAGAAAAAACATCAAAAACCAGAATTCCAATTGAAAAATTTTAATAAATAATTGATGTTATATAGGTCCTTTGAAAAAAAATAAAAATAAACACTCGAAAAAATGTACTTTTGAGCCCATAATCAACAATATTTCTTTTAATTAAAGTCAACTTGTAAAACTTATAATTTGAATTGATTGAATATCATTTGAAAAGACGACTCTCAAAAATATTAATACTTGTACTGTTAATAGGGTACTTTTTATCTTGTGATAGCGTAAAAAGAGTTGCAGATAATGAACACTTACTTACCAATGCCAACGTTTTAGTAAATGAAAAAAAGGACAACACAGAAACCATAAATAATTTACTATACCAAAAGCCTAATAGAAAAATAGCAAGTATTCCGTTACGTTTGCACATCTATAACTTAGCACGTAATAATAGGGATTCGCTATTTGAAGTCTGGTTGGATAAAAATCCCAAGCGTAGGGCTCGATTAACCAAAAGACTATCTAAAAAACAATTAAACCAATTAAAAAACTCTGCCCTCGGGTTTAACAACTGGCTGCGAACCACAGGAGAACCTCCAGTAATTTTAGATGAAGTAAAAACAAAAAAAACTGTAAAACGACTTCAAGATTACTATATTAATCACGGTTGGTTTAATGTTAAAACCACTTACGATATTAAGCGAAATGAAAATAAGCGCGCTAGTATTAAATATCATGTAAAAACCGGAGTTCCCTTTATAATCGATTCTATTACAGAAAAAGTAAAATCACCCATTGTAGATTCTTTATACCAAAGAATAAAAAGAGAAGCCTTAATAAAATCGAACGAGCAGTACAAAACTGCTAATTTTGAGCAAGAACGAGATCGAATTTCTAACGAATTACGCAACTCTGGAGTATATCATTTCGATCAAGATTATATCACCTTCGAAATAGATACCGTTGGTACAAACAAGAAGGTTAATGTTGGCATTCAAATTCAAGACAGAGCCATTAGAACGCAAGATTCTATTAAACGAGAACCTTTTAAAATACTCAAAATTAAAGATGTTAATATCATCACAGATTACGCATTTGAAAAAAGAGGACAACCTTTCAAGGACTCAATAACCTATGAAGGCTATAAGCTTTATAGCTATGATAAAATACGCTATAAACCAGAAGCATTAACAGACGCTATATTTATAACACCCGGATCTGTTTTTAGAGATTTGGACAGAACTCGAACTTATAGACATATAAACGAATTACGGACCTTTAAATATCCAAATATTGAGTATATAGAAAATGCCGACAATACACTAACAGATACAATCAGGTTAACGCCTTTAAAAAAGTTCAGTTTAGGGTTTAGTGCCGATGCCTCGCAGAGTAATATCCAAACCGTTGGGTTTTCGTTAAACCCAAGTCTGTTAATTAGAAATATTTTTAGAGGAGCAGAAACACTGGAGGTTTCTGCAAGAGGATCTATTGGTGCTTCAAAAGATAAAAATAATATTGACGATCCGTTTTTCGATATTAACGAAATTGGTATAGACTTTAAACTAACCATACCCAGGTTATTTTTGCCTTTTAACACAGAACGAATAATTCCTAAATACATGTCGCCTGCAACACGTATTAGTTTATCTTCTACTGGGCAAACTAATATAGGGCTAGACAAACAAACCTTTACCGGAACTTTTAATTACAACTGGTATCCCAATGAAAAAGTAAGTAACAGACTCGATTTATTCAATGCACAATATGTTAGAAACCTTAATGTAAATAATTATTTTGGTATCTATCAGAATTCCTATAACACCTTAAATCAGGTTGCAAAAGATGTTAACTATATAGACTCGGATAGTGATTTAAATATTCCTGATGGTCAAACAGACGAGTTTTTAGAATACGCTTTAGCCCCCGAAACCCCGAGTGAGATTTCAAGTAGTCAATTAGCAACAATAAATAGCATTAACGAACGTAAGAACAGGTTAACAGAAAACAACTTGATTCTCTCATCAAGCTTTAGTTTTATTAACGACAAGCGTACTAACCTATTTGACGAAGACTTTTCAATTTTCCGTTTTAAACTAGAATCGGCAGGAAACCTACTTGCTAATGCTTCAAAACTCTTAGGGTTAAAAAAGGAAAGTAACGATAGGTATGAAATTTTTAATGTTGCCTATTCGCAATATCTAAAAACCGAATTAGATTATATAAAACACTGGGATTTAGGGAAAAAGAATGTACTGGCTATAAGAAGCTTTTTAGGCATTGCCATACCTTACGGAAACTCTACAAGTATACCTTTTTCTAAAAGTTTCTTTGCAGGAGGTCCAAACGACAATCGTGCCTGGACGGCGTATAGTTTAGGCCCTGGTAGCTCCAAAACCATTAATGAGTTTAATGAAGCAAACTTAAAAATAGCCTTAAGCGTAGAACAACGTTTTAATATATTCGAAAACTTAAATGGAGCCATCTTTGTTGATGCCGGAAATATATGGAATGTGCTGGATAATGTAGAAGATGAGAACGCCACGTTTACAGATTTCAATTCACTAGAAGATATTGCTATTGGTTCTGGTTTTGGTCTTCGCTACGACTTTAGCTTTTTTATATTCCGCTTCGATTTAGGGTTTAAAACCTATGATCCTTTTTATGGAGACAAAAACCGGTGGTTTAATGATTATAACTTCTCCAATGCCGTTTATAATATAGGTATAAACTATCCTTTTTAATGTCACAAGAACCCAATCTCCTAGTATTAAGTTCCATACAAAAACCTTTATTACATCTACCATAACCAACTTCCTTGTACTAGGCTTGTTTTCTATAGCAGAAAAAAGTAGTAATTCGATTACAGGTAATAAAAAATAAAAACTATAACGTTTTAGTGTTTTTTTAGTGTTTTCAAGTCATTAAATCACATTTATTTATTCAAAAAATGATTACTTTTGGCAACAATTATATACTAACTCAAAATTTAAAAAAAATGGGACATAATATAAAACCAGGAGTTGCTACAGGTCATGAAGTACAGGCAATTTTTAAACTTGCAAAAGAAAAAGGCTTTGCATTACCAGCTGTTAATGTAATAGGCTCAGATACAATTAATGGTGTATTAGAAACTGCTGCAGCTTTAAATGCTCCCGTAATTATACAATTCTCAAATGGAGGTGCTCAATTCAATGCCGGTAAAGGCTTAAGCAACGAAGGTCAAAAATCTGCTATCGCAGGGGCTATTGCAGGAGCAAAACATGTACATACTATGGCAGAAGCTTATGGTGTTCCTGTAATTTTACATACAGATCACTGTGCTAAAAAACTACTACCTTGGATAGACGGTTTATTGGATGCCAGCGAAAAACATTTTGAAGAAACTGGAAAATCACTTTTTAGTTCGCATATGATCGATCTTTCTGAAGAACCTATCGAAGAAAACATCGAAATATGTAAAACCTATTTAGAGCGTATGAGCAAAATGGGTATGACACTGGAAATTGAGCTTGGTATTACAGGAGGTGAAGAAGATGGTGTTGACAATACAGACGTAGACGATTCTAAATTATATACACAACCAGAAGAAGTTGCTTATGCATACGAAGAATTAAGTAAAGTAAGTGATCAATTTACTATTGCAGCTGCATTTGGTAATGTTCATGGTGTTTACAAACCTGGAAATGTAAAATTAACTCCAAAAATCTTAAAGAATTCTCAAGAATACATTTCTGAGAAATATGGTGTAGGAGAAAATCATATCGATTTTGTATTCCATGGTGGTTCTGGTTCATCTGTTGAAGAAATTCGCGAAGGTATCAGCTACGGTGTTATAAAAATGAATATCGATACCGATTTACAATATGCTTTCATGAGCGGTATTCGCGATTATATGGATGAAAAATCTGAGTATTTAAAATCACAGATAGGAAACCCTGACGGTGACGACGTACCAAATAAGAAATTCTATGATCCACGTGTATGGTTACGCTCTGGTGAAGTTTCTTTTATAGAACGTTTAAAAAAGGCCTTCGAAGATTTAAACAATGTAAATACGTTATAATTATAAGTAAATTTACTACAGTAATATAAAAAAAAGGCTCTGTAAAACGCAGAGTCTTTTTTATTTACGTTCTTATAATTCAAATAGTTATAAGTATTAAACTAAAAAAACATTAGGCTGTTACCTCTAAATTAAAAAAAGGTTTAATTTTGCGCTTAAGCTTTTGTTAATCATATCTAAGTAAAATTAGGGATACTTTAATAAATGCTACAAACAGTAATAATTTTATTTATAAATAAAATTATAAAAAGACAATTAATCCTTAACACGAATAACGTTTACTTAAGATTAAAAAAATCCAACAACCGTTAATCTAAAATCGTAAATCACTATGTCTTGGTTTAAAAGAAAAACAAAGGGAATTACCACAACAACCGAGGAGAAAAAAGACACCCCAAAGGGTCTTTGGTACAAATCTCCCACAGGTAAAGTTGTAGACGCAGAAGAATTAGAAAAAAATTTCTATGTAAGTCCAGAAGACGGATACCATGTACGCATAGGAAGTAAAGAATATTTCGAAATATTATTTGACGATAATAAATTTAAAGAACTAGACGCTAATTTAGAGTCTAAAGATCCACTTAAATTTGTTGACACAAAAAAGTATCCAGAGCGTTTAAAAGCAGCTCAGGACAAAACCAATTTAAAAGACGCCGTTCGTACAGCAGTAGGAAAATCTAAAGGAAAAGATTTAGTAGTGGCCTGTATGGATTTTGCTTTTATTGGTGGTTCTATGGGAAGTGTTGTAGGCGAAAAAATAGCCCGTGCAGCAGATTACGCATTAAAGAAAAAAATTCCTTTAATGGTTATATCCAAATCTGGAGGAGCAAGAATGATGGAAGCCGCATTGTCTTTAATGCAATTGGCTAAAACATCTGTAAAACTTGCACAGTTGGCAGAACAACAAATTCCATATATTTCTTTATGTACAGACCCTACTACAGGAGGTACCACCGCATCATTTGCCATGTTAGGCGATATTAACATTAGTGAGCCTGGTGCTTTAATTGGATTTGCTGGGCCTCGAATTGTAAGAGACACAACAGGAAAAGAATTACCAGAAGGTTTCCAAACAGCTGAGTTTTTGTTAGAACATGGTTTCTTAGATTTTATTACCGTAAGAAACGAGTTAAAAAATAAGGTAAATAAATATCTGGATTTAATTACAAATCAACCCTTAAGAGCTTAAAGCTAGAGGGCTGTATAAAACATAATGTCTGCTCGAGTACTTCGCTACTTGAGCAGACATCTTTAATTTATAAGCAGTTTTATACAACCTCGCTTCTTTTTAACAGATTCGCTTGCAAATCATTTTAAATTACTATATTTGCCGCTCGAAAGAGACACTTTCGGTTACATAACAATTATTTACAAAAATATTAGCATGTATTTAGATCAAAAAGAAAAAGAATCCATCTTTAAAAAGCATGGAAAAAATGCAAAAGACACTGGTTCTGCAGAAGGACAAATCGCATTGTTCACTTACAGAATCAATCACTTAACAGAACACTTAAAAAATAATCGTAAAGATTTTAACACAGAGCGTTCGTTAGTAAAATTAGTAGGTAAGCGTCGTGCTTTACTTGATTACTTAACTAAGAAAGATATCTTAAGATATCGTGCAATAGTAAAAGAATTAGGATTAAGAAAATAATGAAAAGAGGCTTAACAGCCTCTTTTTTGTTTTAGTATCACTATAAATAAAAGTGGTATAAAACAATATAACTCGAGCGTGAGAGTTTAAATTAACGCATTTTATGATTAAGCAGATCCTGTCTCACACTCTAGCAATCAAGAGGTCAGGGCACATAGTTTTTCATTGGTCACAACAACTACAACAACACAACGACCATTGTTTAATTAGAATTAAAAAAATTTATGATTCCACAAGTTTTTAAAGAGGTCATAGACCTAGGTGACGGTAGGGAAATTTCTATCGAAACCGGAAAATTAGCAAAACAAGCACATGGTAGCGTTGTTGTTCAATCTGGAAAATGTATGCTTTTGTGTACAGTTGTTTCCAATTATAAATCTTCGGATGTAGATTTCTTACCGTTAACGGTTGACTATAGAGAAAAATTTGCTGCAGCTGGACGATACCCTGGAGGTTTCTTTAAAAGAGAAGCAAGACCAAGTGATGGTGAGGTTTTAACCATGCGTTTGGTAGATCGTGTTTTACGCCCGTTATTCCCAAAAGATTATCACAGTGAAACACAAGTAATGATTCAGTTAATGTCTCATGACGAAGACGTTATGCCAGATGCTATGGCAGGACTAGCCGCTTCTGCTGCTATTCAATTGTCCGATTTCCCATTCGAATGTCCAATTTCTGAAGTAAGAGTTGGTCGTATTAATGGTGAATTCATCATCAATCCATCACTGGCTCAATTAGGAGAATCTGATCTCGATATGGTTATTGGAGCTTCAGCAGATTCAGTAATGATGGTAGAAGGTGAAATGGATGAGATTTCGGAAGAAGAAATGACCGAAGCTATCAAATTTGCACACGAAGCTATTAAAGTACAGTGTGAGGCTCAAGTTAAATTGGCAGAAGCTTTTGGTAAAAAAGAAACTCGCGAGTACGAACCAGAAAGAGAAGATGAAGCATTAGCTCAAAAAATTCATGACATGGCATACGATAAAGTATATGCTGTGGCAAAAGCAGGATCTTCTAAACATGAAAGAAGCGATGCATTTGAAGCTATTAAAGAAGAAATATTAGAAACTTTTACCGAAGAAGAATTAGAAGATTTCGGAGATTTAGTATCTAAATATTATAGAAAAGCAGAAAAAGAGGCTGTTCGCGACCTTACCTTAAATGAAGGGTTACGTTTAGACGGACGTAAAACCACAGATATCAGACCTATTTGGTGTGAGGTAGATTATTTACCATCAACTCACGGTTCTGCTATTTTTACACGTGGGGAAACTCAAGCATTAGCTACAGTTACTTTAGGAACTTCTAGAGAAGCTAACATGATAGATATGCCGTCATTCGAAGGCGAAGAGCGTTTCTATTTACACTATAACTTCCCTCCTTTCTCAACCGGTGAAGCAAGACCAATTAGAGGAACATCAAGACGTGAGGTAGGTCATGGTAATTTGGCTCAACGTGCTTTAAAAGGTATGGTTCCAGAAGACTGTCCATATACCGTTCGTGTAGTAAGTGAGGTGTTAGAATCTAACGGTTCGTCCTCAATGGCAACCGTATGTTCTGGTACTATGGCACTTATGGATGCTGGTGTTAAACTTAAAAAACCAGTTTCTGGTATCGCAATGGGACTAATCTCTGATGCCGAAACCGGAAAGTATGCTGTTTTATCAGATATCTTAGGAGATGAAGATCACTTAGGTGATATGGACTTTAAAGTTACCGGTACAGAAGATGGTATTACTGCATGTCAAATGGACATTAAAGTAAAAGGATTATCATACGAAATTCTTGTAAATGCATTAAAACAAGCCCGTGATGGCCGTTTACATATCTTAGGAAAATTAACAGATACCATAGCAGCTCCAAACGAGGATGTTAAATCTCATGCTCCTAAAATGGTAACACGTACGATTCCTAACGAGTTTATTGGAGCTCTAATTGGTCCTGGTGGAAAAGTAATTCAAGAATTACAAAAAGAAACCAATACCACTATTGTTATAAACGAAGACCCAGTTACTGAAGAAGGGATCGTTGAAATCTTAGGAACAGGACAAGAAGGTATCGATGCCGTTTTAGCAAAAATAGACTCATTAATGTTTAAGCCAGAAGTTGGTAGCGTTTATGAAGTAAAAGTTATTAAAATGCTTGATTTTGGTGCCGTAGTAGAATATATGGATGCTCCTGGAAATGAAGTATTATTGCACGTAAGCGAACTAGCTTGGGAACGTACAGAAAATGTATCTGATGTTGTTAACATGGGAGATGTTTTTGATGTGAAGTATTTTGGAATAGATTCCAGAACACGTAAAGAAAAAGTATCTCGTAAAGCTATTTTACCAAAACCGGAAGGTTATGTTGCAAGACCGCCTAGAGACAGCAATGGTCGTGATAACAGACGTAAAGATAATCGTGGACGCGACAATCGTAATAGAGACAATCGCAGAGACGATAGAAAACCAAAAGAAAATAATACAGAAGATTAATTCCTCAAATTTTATTTTGGAATATAAGCCCCAACCAATTTTAACTGGTTGGGGCTTCTTTTTTTTACCATATTCTTAAACAAGACTCTTACAACTTCCATATAACTATTTGATTATAAAAGTTATTATTTTCAAAAATATACAAGATGAATTTATCTTATGGTAATAAAAACGTTTAGCATATACATAATAGTCATTTTATGAGAAGCTCTACAGCATAAGAAGCAAAACTACCCTACTTGTAAAACACTAATAATCTTACCTTTATATTATTTTTACTATTTTTGTACCTCCCACCAGTATTTAAAAACCCTCGTTTAATGAAAAAAAAGCTATCGTTATTTTTCGTTGTGCATACCTTTTTATGGTTTCAAAATGTACAATCCCAAGATTTTTCAATCTCAAAAGATAGCGTTACAGAAATACTCACACAATCATTTTTCGAATCTACTCATAATGAATATGAAGCAGCCTTAAAACTGCAAAATTTTGCTTTAGAATGGGGTAAAAAGAAAGCAAACGATTCTATAATTGGAGAAGCCTATGATTGCATAGGTAGCACTTTTTATATGATGGAGAATTATGATAAAGCTGAACTTAATTACAAAAAGTCTAAAGAATTTTTACAAAAAGCCAATTATACATCATATATGGTATACCATTATAATAATATGGCGAGTTTATACTATCAATTAGAAAAATTTGAGGAATGCAAACAACAATTTCTATTATCAAGAAAAATTGCACTGGAAATTGAATCTACCGTCCATGCCCTTGGACCAACATACAACATTGCACTTTTATACTATAGAGAAAAAAAATATGATGAAGCTTTTCCTTTATTCCAAGAGGCCATAACATACTACCAATCTAATGCGGGGCAACAACCTAATATTTTAGAAGAATGTTATAATAATATTGCTGCTATATATAAAGAAAGAAAACAATATGAAAAAGCTTTAAAAACACTAACTATAGTTGATTCATTAGGTAAATCGAGGAATAATTATTCTGAATTAATTAAGGCTGAGAGGCTGAAATATAAGATTTATCAAATAAAGAATGATTATAAATTAAGTGATAAATCCCTTACAAAACAAATTGAATATCTAGAACTTTTTTCAAAAGAAAATGCTATAAAGCTTCAAAAAAAAACCAAGCTTGAGCAGCAGCTTATGGATCAAGAAAAAACAATAACATTAACTAAACAAATAAATAAGGCTCAAACAAACACCATAGTCCGCACTAAACTTTTTAGTATTATTCTATTTATATTATTTATTACCACCTCTATTATATCATACTTATTATCTAGAAGTAACCAAAAACGAAAAAAACTTAATAAAAAGCTTATTAAAAAAAATTCACAACTTATTAAAGTCAAGAAAAAAACAGAATATGCATCTAAACTAAAAACAAATTTTTTCTCTACGATTAGCCACGAATTAAGAACACCTTTATATGCCGTTACTGGCATTACTGATATCCTAATTGAAGAAAATCCTAAAACAGAACAAAAGCATTATCTAAAAACTTTAAAGTCCTCTGGTGAATATCTACTTGCTTTAATTAATAATGTACTACAAATCAATAAATTTGATTCGGACGAGATCGAAATAAACACCATAAGTTTTAATTTAAAAATTTTAGTAGGTAACATAAAAAATTCTTTAAAATATTTAAAAAAAGAAAATAATAATGTTATTGATATAGATATAAAAGATAACGTACCTCTCCTTCTAAAAGGAGACTCTCTAAAACTTAATCAAATTATTATCAATTTATTAAGTAACGCCTTAAAGTTTACACATAATGGAAATGTTATATTATCAATTAGATTAAAAGAAAAAATAGGCAATAAAGTAAAACTAAAATTTAGCGTAAAAGACAATGGTATAGGTATTTCTAAAAAATTACAGCATCGTATTTTTGATGATTTTTATCAAGAATCAATACTTTTAGAACGTAATTATGAAGGCACTGGTTTAGGGTTAGCTATAGTTAAACGATTACTCAAAGCTATGGGGAGTGATATTAATGTAAAAAGCAACAGAGGTGAAGGTTCAAATTTTTATTTTGATCTGGTTCTAGAAGAAGCAAGCGAACGTTATAGAACAAATTCCAATGTTAGTACACATGTCGATCTATCCTCCAAGCACATTCTTGTAGTTGATGATAATAGTGTTAATCAAATGATTACGAAACGTATTCTTGAAAATAAAAAAGCAAAAGTCACTGTTGCAGATTCTGGTATTAAAGCCATAAAATATGCAGAAGATAATTTATATGATGTTATTTTAATGGATATACATATGCCTAAAATGAATGGATATACGGCAACTCAAAATATTAGAAGGTTTAATTCTACGATTCCTATTATTGCATTAACAGCAATAAAACTAGACGAGAATAAAGAAAAAATTTATACATCGGGAATGAACGGTATCATTGTAAAACCTTTCAGATTAGAAAACTTCCTTACCGAAATACAAAAAGCAATTTCATTATAATTTACTCTTTAAAATATAGCACAGCTTCTTAACAAAAGTTAAGAATGGTGACTTTTTTAGCTTTTTTGGGTCTAAGTTATAGTAAATGAAAAATAATTTGAAACTTTTTGTAACATTATACGACATATATACGTATAACCACTGAAAGCCCAAATAATCAGATATTCAATAAAAAAATCACAGGAGAACTTTAGATGAGACAACTTAAAATTACGAAGCAGGTAACTAATAGAGAGACTGCATCGTTAGATAAATATTTGCAGGAAATAGGCAAGGTTGATTTAATTACTGCCGACGAAGAAGTAGAATTAGCTCAACGTATAAAAGCGGGAGATCAGGTGGCTTTAGAAAAGTTAACCAAAGCTAATTTACGTTTCGTAGTATCGGTAGCTAAGCAATATCAAAACCAAGGTTTAACATTACCAGATTTAATTAATGAAGGTAACCTAGGTTTAATTAAAGCGGCACAACGCTTTGATGAAACTCGTGGTTTTAAATTTATATCTTATGCCGTATGGTGGATTCGTCAATCGATTTTACAGGCTTTAGCCGAACAATCTCGTATTGTACGTTTACCATTAAACAAAATTGGTTCTATTAATAAAATTAATAAAACATTTGCTTTTCTTGAGCAAAGTCATGAGCGTCCTCCAAGTGCAGAGGAAATTGCAAAGGAGTTAGACATGACTATTAACGACGTTAAAGAGTCTATGAAGAACTCTGGTCGTCACGTAAGTATGGATGCGCCTTTAGTTGAGGGTGAAGATTCTAATTTATACGACGTATTAAATAGTGGTGAATCTCCAAATCCAGATAGAGAATTATTACATGAGTCTTTACGTACCGAGATTGAGCGTGCTTTAGAAACTTTAACGCCTAGAGAAGCTGATGTTATTCGCTTATACTTTGGTTTAGGTAACCAACACCCAATGACTTTAGAAGAAATTGGTGAAACATTTGATTTAACACGTGAACGTGTAAGACAAATTAAGGAAAAAGCGATTAGAAGACTTAAACATACTTCCAGAAGTAAAATATTAAAAACATATTTAGGATAGAGCTTCGGCTCATTTCAGCTACCATTATAGTAGTTTGAGACCTAACAGATGCTCACTGAACGTAATTGAAGTGACATTTTTAAAATATATATTTAGGTCAGTAAAGTTTTTACGACTAAATATTACCACAACAAACAGTTACACATAACTGTTCGTTTTTTGATTGATGAAAGAACCCCCGGCTGATTACCGGGGGTTCACTTTTTATACACCTATAGTAAAGAAAAGATTACGCAGATTAATAGAAATTAGTTCTACTATTAAGCTATTTCATATTTTTTTGTATTTTAGATTAAATCAACCACTCGATGTTAAAGACAATTTGCTATATCAGTGATTCATGTCAAGATGAATCACTAACCGCTCTCAAAGCTTTATATGCTCAAGCAAAAAAGAATAATTCAAAATATAATATAACAGGGGTCTTAATCTACTCTAACGAAAACTTCCTGCAAGTTCTCGAAGGTGATTCAGATAGTGTTGATGCTACTTTTAAAAGAATAAGTTTAGACAGAAGGCACAAAAATATTTTTAAAGTTATTAATATTGATATCCAGCAACGTATTTTCGAAGATTATAATTTTGGCTTCACAATTGTTAATGACAGCAAAGAACTTGACAAACTTTACGAATACCTAGAATGGTTAAGAAAGGCAGAGAATACACTGGCTAACAAAGTTGTTAACATGGTTGAAAATTTTATTGCTCAAAAACTACCCAAAGGTTGAGTAAAACAATTATTTTTGCCGAATAAACTAAAATTAAATGGGTTCTAAATTAATTGCACCGTCAATTCTGGCAGCAGACTTTGCAAATCTTCAACGCGATATAGAAATGGTTAACGTTAGTGATGCCGACTGGTTTCACATCGATATTATGGATGGTGTATTTGTGCCTAATATTTCTTTTGGGATGCCTGTTTTACAAGCCATAGCAAAGCATGCTAAAAAAACCATAGATGTGCATTTAATGATTGTTGACCCAGATAGGTACATTAAAACTTTTGCAGAATTAGGCAGCGATATACTTACCGTACATTACGAAGCTTGTACACATTTACACAGAACCTTGCAAGCCATAAAAGCCGAAGGCATGAAAGCTGGCGTAGCACTAAATCCGCATACCAATATAAACGTGTTGGAAGACACTATAAATGATATAGATTTGGTTTGCATAATGAGCGTAAACCCTGGTTTTGGTGGCCAAAGCTTTATAGAGAACACTTACAATAAAGTTTCTCAATTAAAAGAATTAATTACGCGTAAAGGAGCTTCAACAATCATTGAAATTGATGGAGGCGTTACAAACAAAAATGCAAAATCACTTGTTGATACTGGCGCAGATGTTCTGGTTGCCGGAAGCTATGTATTTAAAAGTAGCGATCAAGTTAAGACTATAAAAGACTTAAAAGCATTGGCTAATTCTTAAAACTGCTTTAGCAAATAGTTTATTAAATCTGTAGTCGTTACAATACCAACCAAGAGCGAGTCATCTACAACCGGTAATGCATGAAATTCATTTTTAGATAAAATTTCTGCCACTTCCTTTATTGTTGTATCACTTGAAACACTTATCAGGTTTTTAGTCATTACCTGCTCTAAGGAAAACATATTGTAAACTACTGTATCAACACCATATTCATCGTCTGTAGCATCGGCAAAACTAATTCTAAGTAAATCGGTATAACTTAACATACCTAGTATTGACTCATTGCTAACTACTGGAATATGTCTAATTTTATGCTTTTTGAAAAGTTTTTCAGCTCTTTCTAAAGTATCTGATCTCCTCAATGCAATAATATCCGTACTCATTATCTCTGAAACTGGAGTTCTTCTTTTCATCGTCCTAGATTTTAAATTCTACCTTAAAAATAAACAGGAATACGAAAATAAAGTATGATAAAAATCATACGTGTATTCAAAAAGCATATCGTGTTATTTGTTAAAATCACGCTAAAAACATACAGACTTGTCTGTTTTTGCTTTTTTTGACATAAATTTGCCCAATGAAAAAATTAGGAGTAAAAGAACGCATTATTGAAACCGCTTCAGATTTGTTTTACCATAATGGTTTTAACCAAACGGGTATTAATCAAATTATTGCAGAAGCAGGAGTGGCTAAAGCTAGCATGTATCAGCATTTTAAGTCTAAAGAAGACATTGCCGTAGCTTACTTGGTTAAAAGACATGCACTGTGGATGGAGCAATTATTAAATTTTCTTTCAACAAAAAATACACCTAAAGACAAGGTCATTGGCTTATTTGATTTTTTAACAGATTGGTTATGTGAAGTAGATTTTAGAGGCTGTGGTTGGCAAAATATTATTACAGATTTACCAAACGATCATGATAAAATCAGAAATCAAGCCATAAATCATAAAAATGAAGTAAGGAGCCATATTCACACCATCTTAAAAGACGAATATTCAGAAGAGCAGTCCAAAGAATTAGGAGATCAGATATTAGTGCTCATTGAAGGCGCCATTATTTTATCTCAAATACAAAAAAACAAATGGCCAGTCCTTACTGCTAAAAATGCAGCAATCTGTTTATTAAAATAAAAATGAAAACTAAACCATAACAATTTTATCAAAAAAGAACAGACTTGTCTGTTCAAAATAAAACTAAATTTGAAAAAGTTAATACCATGAAAAACACTAGTGATATTGCATTCACTCCAGCAGTGAAAGAGCTTCAAGAAAAATTTGGATCAAGAAAAACATATGAACACATGGAACTATCGGGAGGGTGGCAACACGAAATCAATTCAAACTTGTTCCACATACTAAAAAACATGGACTCCTTTTATTTCGGTACTTCAAATAGTAACAATCAACCTTATATACAACACAGAGGCGGCCCAAAAGGTTTTCTAAAAGTGCTTGATAATAAAAGATTAGCCTTTGCAGATTTCTCCGGAAACAAACAATACATTTCTATTGGAAACCTCAGCGAAAACAATAAAGCCTATATTTTCTTGATGGATTATGCCAACTTAACCAGAATTAAGATTTGGGGAACAGCAGAAATTGAGGAAGGCGATACAGAATTAATTAATTCTTTATTTGATGAAGGCTATAATGCTAAACCTGAAAGAGCCATCATTTTTACAGTTGAAGCTTGGGATGTCAATTGCAGACAACATATTCAACGTCGTTTTACACTAGAGCAGATTGAAGAAGTAACAAAGCCTTTATACGATACAATTAAAGCTTTAAAGAAAGAAATAAACAACTTAAAGATTAATTAGCTTTAATAGTAGTAGTAAAACTCTAATCTAGGATATAGACAATAAAATGTTAAATTTTTCAGCAAATGTTGCATATGCAACATTTGTTTTATATGTTTGCCGCATGAAATATGATTACGCACATTGTATAGGGAACAGACTAAGATGCTTATCTAGAACTGTAGATAGAGATTTTAGAGCAAGTTTGTAGGACTATGGTATAACCGAAAGCCAGTTAAGCATACTGTTCGCATTAAAAAAATTAGGAAAAGTTGAACAAGGCAAAATTGGGGAAACCTTAATTTTAGAAAGATCGACTGTGAGTAGAAACGTGAAATTGTTAGAAAAAATTGAGGTCATTACAAAAACATCTAACTATCGCCCAGAAATAGAGTTAACAAAAAAAGGACAAGGCTTAATAAATACCCTGACCCCTATTTGGGAAAAATTAATGGATAATTTTATAGAAAAGCTAGGAGAAAATGGCCTTGAAAGTATCAAGTATTTAGAAGAAAAGTTAAGGTAAAAAAATTTATCACAAATGTTGCATATACAACTTAAACATTAAACCATGAAACAACAAAACAAAGTAGCTAAATTTTTCAATTTCATAACATCTTATCATAAGATGATATTGACATTAAGTATCATAATAATGATAGGTATTGCTTCCTTTATTCCTAAAATGACAAAAGATACTAGTTACGATGCCTTCTTACCAAAAGATGACCCCATCTTGGTTTTTAGAAATCAAACTAAAGAAACTTTTGGATTAAAAGATCCCATGGTAATTGCCATAGTAAATGAACAGGGAGTCTTTAACAAAAAAACCTTAGAGTTAGTTCATGAATTGAGTGAACGTTTAAAAACTATTCCTGGCATAGATCCAGATGAAATTACAAGTTTATCGACAGAAAATAATATTGTTGGTACAGATGATGGTCTTGAGGTTGATACTTTTTTTGAAATTAGCGAATTAACCGAAAACAAAGCAATTGAAGTCGCTAAGGCTATAGATGATTTTGAATTATATCAAGGTAGTCTAGTTTCTAATGATCATACCACTACCCTAGTCGTAGCAGAAATGTTAGATAGCTATGACAAAAAACAACATGAAGTTTATAAAAGTTTAATAGCTCTGTTAGATGAATATAAAGCTCGCAATGAACAGTTTTATTTAGCAGGCGAAGGTGCTATTAGTGGTTATCTAATTAGATATATTGATGAAGATGCCATAAAAACGAACCCTTTTGCAGCACTTATCATTTCAATTATACTAATTTTTGCATATAGAAGGCTACGCGGTCTTATTTTACCAAACATCATGGTATTGGCCTCTGTAGGTATCGCACTTGGGGCCATGGCAGCTTTTGGTGTGGATTTCTTTGTTATCACCAATGGTCTGCCTGTGGTACTTATCTCGATAGCAGTTGCAGACGGCATTCATATACTTGGGGAATACTATGAAACAGCAGCAAAGCACCCTGAATATACCCAAAAGGAATTGGTTGTTTTAACCATGATTCATATGTGGCGCCCTATTACAATTACGTCCATTACTACCATAGCTGGTTTCTTAGCAATTGCAGCTTCGGCATATATGCCACCAATGACTTACTTTGGATTATTTGGGGCATTGGGTGTTTTCGCAGCACTTGTTTATGCCATTTTTATGATTCCATCTGCCATGATGTTTTTAAAACCTCAATTAAGTAGTGCTTATAAACCTAATCAAAAAATGGACGCTTTCGGTAAGATCATGGTACGTATAGGAGTACTCGTTTTAAACTATCCGAAAACAATAGTTACAATTGCTTTAATCATTATTGCTTTTGGTCTTAATGGCGCTTTTAAACTTGTTATCAATGAAGATCGTATTAAGAATTTCCAATCGGATGAACCTATTGTAAAATCGGATGCTTTAATAAACAATAAAACAGATGGTACCTCTTATTTAGATATCCTTATAGAAACACCAGAATCTGAAGATATTTTTGACCCAAAAAACCTTCTTAAAATGGAAGCTTTGCAAAATTACGTTGAAACCTTACCTCATGTTAAGGGAAGTATTTCAATTGTAGATTTCTTAAAAAAAATGAATCAATCATTAAATGAAAATAATCCTGATTTTTATACAATTCCAGATGATAAAGAATTAATAGCACAATATTTTCTCCTCTATTCAGCAAGTGGTGACCCAACAGATTTTGATAATTACGTAGACTACGATTACCGTTTGGCTAATATTAGATTAAGCATGGACACAGGAGAATATTTATTCGAAAAACCCGTAGTAGAACAAACCCAAGCATATATAACTGAACATTTTAATAATGGTGACATTAAAGCAACAACAACAGGAAAAGTAACAGTAGATAGTTATTGGATAAACCGATTAGGTTATAACCATTTTATAGGTGCTGGACTTGCTTTATTAGTTGTTTTAATTTTTTCAGCTTTAAGCTTCAAGTCATTTTGGGCCGGCGTATTAACCATCATTCCTGTATCGATATCTGTATTATTTATATATACTGTTATGGGCTTACTAAATATTTGGTTAGCCGTAGGAACTTCTATGTTTGCTGCAATTGCTATTGGTATTGGAGTAGACTTTGCAGTGCATACTGTTGATAAACTAAAATTTCTCTTAAACGAAAAAAGGTTATCTACTAAAGAGGCTTATAGCGAATTCTACAAATCTGCAGGACGTGCATTACTATTTAATTTTTTAGCTCTAGCCTTAGGCTTTAGTGTTTTAATGACAAGCTCTGTTCCTCCTTTAAGTCAATTTGGCTTTTTAGTAGCTGTAGCTGTAACTGTTAGCTTTATTGGTAGTTTAACATTGCTTCCAGCTATCATCCTTCTATTAAAACCAAAATTTTTAAACATAGCAAAATAAAAATAGTACTTAATAACATTCACAACTTAAAAAAGTAAAAATGAAAACAATATTAGTTTTAGGGCTTTTAACAATAGGATTGTTATTCCCAGCAAACAGCATCGCACAATCTTTACCTTCTGGTAAAAATATAGCCGATAACACTTACGCTAGAAATGAAGGTATTTCCCTTAATCGAACATTAACTATGGAACTTAAAGATAAAAGAGGTAAAACTCGAATACGTAAAACAACCTCACTTCGTAAATATTTTGGAGACGAAAAGCGTTTAGCCATTTTTTACCTAACACCTAAGAGTGTGATGGGAACTGCATTTTTAACATACGATTATCCTGATGCTTCTGTTGACGACGATCAATGGTTATACATGCCTGCTTTAAGAAAAACAAGACGTATCTCTGCTTCCAATAGGGGTGATTATTTTCTAGGAACCGACTTAACCTATGAGGATATTAAACTAGAAACTAGAATTAGTAAAGATGATTACAACTATAAAACGATAGGTTTAGAAACGGTTGATGGAAAAACTTGTTATGTTTTAGATGGTACTCCAAAAAATAATACCATAGCAAAAGAATTGGGATATAGTAAAGTTAAACTTTGGGTAGATACTAACATTTGGATGCTTCGAAAAGCAGAAAGCTGGGATGTTGCAGGAAATCATTTAAAAACAACCTTGATAAGTGACATTAAAAAGGTTCAGGGTATCTGGACGTATCATAAAATAGAAGTGAAAAACCATAAAACCAATCACGAAACCATTTTTAGAATTAGTGATGTAGATTATAAAACAGAACTCAACGATGATGTTTTCACAAAAGAGACATTGGTTAACGGCTTATAGATTCAATTATCAACTTATAAACCTAAAACTATGTCATTAAGATATTCTGTATTCATGATCTTACTCTGCTTTTTTTTAGGAGTACATGGGCAAGAAAAACAAAACAAATTTAAAAAATCCTTTAAGGCAAGTCTAGTTATCGACTCCGATTTCTCATATGAGTTTAAGTCAGAAAAAAGTCAAAAATCCGAAGTCATTTTAAAACCGGAATTCTCATACAAACTTAATAGAAACTCAAAATTTATATTAAAAGGACAACTTTATACAGATTTTAGTGACAACCTTGAAGTTGGAGTACCAAAAGAAGAGACTGTTTCTAATTTTAGTAAACGTCTCTTCATTGGAGATAGAACAAGTTTAGAATTAAGAGAATTTTATTTTCACACTAAGATTCAAAAAAAACTAGATTTAACTATTGGTAAACAGCAAATTGTTTGGGGAGAAACGGATGGTTTGAAATTATTAGATGTTGTAAATCCTCAAAATTTCCGTGAGTTTATTTTAGATGACTTTGAAGATAGTCGAATTCCACTTTGGTCATTAAAAGCAGAGTTCGATATTAAAAGCATTGATATACAAATAGTTTGGATTCCAGATAACACATATCACATAACACAAGGCTTTGACGCTCCTTTTTTCACTAAAAGTCTATTTAAGAGTCCACCAGAAGGAGTTCAATCAACTTTAAATGAGGTTAAAAGACCAAAACGTTTTTTTGCAGATTCAGATGTTGGCTTTAAATTAAACACTTTCAATAAGGGATGGGATGTATCGTTAAACTATTTCTATTACTTTGATGACTTACCGGTTTTTTACAATAAACTTCAGTTCAATGAAAACAATGATCCATTAATTGTAATCAACCCGAAATTTGAACGGCAACATCTGCTTGGTGGTACTTTCAATAAAGTCTTTGGATCATCAACATTTAGAGGAGAAATAGCTTATATCTTTAATCAAAATTTCGCTTCCAATAAACCAGAAGCCAATTTAGGAATTGAAACAAGTGATCAATTTAAGTCTGCCATTGGAATCGATTATATAAAGGGAGAACATATTATTAGCGCACAATTATTTAGCGATATAATAACTCATGATATTTCACCATATAATCGTGATATATTTGAAACCAATATATCCTTAAAAGTGTCTCAAGAAATGATGAATGATAACCTTAATTCGGAAGTTATTTGGGTTCATAATGCAAATCATGGGGATGGGTATATTAAACCACAAATAAGCTATTGGTTAAACACAAATACGCAGTTATTTTTAGGAAGTAGTATTTTTTATGGTAATGAAACTAATCTTTTCGGCCAATTTAAAGATAGAAGTAGAACCTCTTTAGGAATGCGTTGGGGTATTTAAAAACAAGAATTAATACCCCTTTACGTTAAAATTAAGCATTTGCCTTATTTTATTGTAAATCTCGGGAAATTGGGTTCTGAACTCTTGTGGGGTTTCTATAAAGTTTTCGATAGCTACCGCTAAAAACTCAAACTGGTTTGTAAAGGCATATCTTCTAAAGTAATCAGACGCTTTTAATTCATCACGTAATGATTCATTTTTAGCAAACAACGCCGATAACTCTTTAAATGTATCGCTAAAAATAATAGAGCTTACATCGCGTTCCTTCATACTATTAATATGAATAGCGTGGGTGATCTCATGTATTCCCAAGTTCAAATTATCATTCTCATCACTAAACCCCTGTACAAAATCTTCCCATGATAATACCAGAGCCTTTAATCTAGGATTAAATTCACCTTTATGATTTGCTTTATTTATATTAGAATAAAAAGCTTTCGGATATATTACAATTTTCGAAATAATACCAATATAAAAATCGCGAAAACCAAAGGTTAACATAATAGCGGTAGCAGCTATTAAAACCTTCATCTCGTCTGTAACCGTAAGGCCATCCCTACCTATAAAATCTTTATCTATTATAAAAGAGGCTACACGATGTTCAAAATACTGTTTCTCTTTGTCGGTAAGTTTGTTATAAAAAGAAACCTGTTTCGTTAAAATATATTTTTGATTCTTATTTAAACGTCTTAAACGAAAATAAAAATGATTGTATAATGGACGCTTGTATTTAAGTACAAAACCCATCTCTATCATTTTCATGCCATAGTTTATAAATATATACCCCATGGCGACAAAAAAAATGCCTAGAATGATTTTACTTCCTAAAGTATATTGTTCTATTAGTAGAATTTGGAACATATGATGCTTAACGCTCTTAATTAAAATATAATATATACTAAATGTTAATTATTCGCGTAAAATAACTAATTAAAAAGCAGAGTTAAGCAACAATATTAGATTTTATTATGGTTTAAACTTTATTTTATATCAACCGATAAAACAAAATTATGTGCCGTCATAAATAGTTTCTTTTCATCTTTACCTAAAGCACAATTGGCTGTTAATTGCCCTGTATAAATTCTAGCCAATAGCTTGCCACTTAAATTAAAGATTAAAACACCTTTGGGTCCTGTGGCAAACATGTAGTTGTTTTTTGAGATTTTGAGTCCGTCTGGAAGTCCTTGATAGCCTTCTTTTTCTAAAAAAGGATTGGCATCGTAAAATACTTTTTTATTGGCTACTTTACCGGGTTCAACAATATCATACTCATACCAGGCAGCATTTTCTATGTTAGAAACTGCTACATACAGTTTAGAATTATCGGGTGATAGACAAAGCCCATTTGGAAACTTTAAAGCATCATCAAGTAGCAACAATTCACCAGTAGAAAGCAAACAATAAACACCCTGGAAATCTAATTCTTTGCCAGGATCTTTCAACATTAAAGGTAATCCATATGGTGGGTCTGTAAAATAAAGGTTACCGGCTTTATCAAAGGCACCATCATTAGGACTGTTAAGTTTCTTTCCTTTATAATTATTAATTAAAAATTCATAATCTGGTTTGGGGTTAGACATTGATGGCTTCATTTTAGCCACTGCCCTATTACCATGTTGCATGAGTACTAATTCGCCTTTCGCATTTACCAATAAACCATTAGATCCTGGTTCTGAACCTGTAAAACTATCAGCAGACAACCCTGAAGGATGTAAATAGGTTATGGTATCTTTTTGAGCATCTAACTTATAGACTTTATTATTCGGAATATCAGAAAACAATAGATAATTACCATCTTTAACCCAAACAGGACCTTCCGTCCAAGAAAAACCACTAGCTAGAACCTCTATTTTTGAATTAGGATCAATGGCATTAAGCCCCTCATCGTCAAAGATTTCAATTTTAAAAAAGGCTTCCATCTCTTCTTTAGTCCTTGGTTTCCAATTGCCTTGTTGTATCTTCAGTTCTTCAATAGTATTTGCGACTTCCTCCTTATTACCTTCTTTTACAACCTCATTGTCTTCTTTTACAACTTTATTTTTATTTTCTTCTTTACAAGAATTTAAAAAGAATACAGCAACGATTAATATACTTAAGATATGTTTCATAGTGTTTTATAATTTATTCTACCATTCGTTAAAATTCCCATCAATTCCACGCCAGATAGGGTTTGACCAGTCGTGACCAATTTTTACGCCTTCTTTTAATTTTTCTTCATTGATTTCTACTCCCAAACCTGGTTTTTTAAAGAGCTCTATATAACCATCTTTTACTTCAAAAACTTCTGGGTTTAAAACATAATCTAATAAATCAAACCCTTTATTGTAATGAATACCCAAACTACTTTCCTGAATAATAGCATTTGCAGAAACAAAATCCAGATGTAATGCTGAGGCTAAAGAAATTGGCCCTAAAGGACAATGAGGAGCTAAGGTTACATCATAAGCTTCTGCCATAGTAGCTATACGTCTAACTTCTGAAATACCACCTGCATGACTTAAGTCTGGCTGAATAATATCAACCGTTCCCTGTTCTAACAGCGGTTTAAAATCCCATCTAGAAAACATGCGTTCTCCTGTAGCTATGGGAATACTGGTATATCCATAAATATGTTTTAATGCTTCATTATTTTCACTTAGCACAGGTTCTTCAATAAATAAAGGTTCGTAGGGTTCTAATTCGTCTATAAGACGCTTTACCATGCCTTTGTGTATTCTGCCATGAAAATCTAAACCAATATCTAAATTGGTTCCAAATTCTTCTCTTAATAATTTAATATTATCTGCTACTTTTTTTACGTCTTTTATAGAAGCTATCCAGTCCATGCCTCCAGTAGCGTTCATTTTTACTGCTTTATAACCTGCATTCACTTTTTCATGAGCCTGTTCTAATACAACATCTGGATTATCACCGCCAATCCAACAATACATTTTCATTTTATGGCGTACAGCCCCTCCTAAAAGTTCGTATACAGGTACTCCTAAAGATTTACCTTTAATATCCCACAAGGCTTGATCTATACCAGAAATTGCACTCATTAAAATAGGACCTCCTCTATAAAAACCTCCTCTATATAGAACCTGCCAAATGTCTTCAATGTGCTTAGCAGATTTTCCGATAAGGTATTTTTCTAACTCCTTTATACAGGCTTGTACTGTATCTGCTTTGCCTTCAACTACAGGCTCTCCCCATCCAATAATACCTTCTGCTGTTGTAATTTTAATAAATAACCACCTAGGAGGTACCTTGAAAAGTTCAATTTTTTCTATTATCAGCTCATTTTTCATGAATGAATCTTTTTTAACACTTGTTCTGCTAACTCGGCTATATCTTCAAAATCCTGTTGATTCTGTACTGGTTTTACCAAATTACCTCCCAGTCCAAAACCAGTTACTCCTGCATCTTTCCAATCTTGAAGGTCCTCTGGAGCAATGCCTCCAACTGCAAAAAAGTCGACTTTATCCAATGGCCCTTTTACTGCTTTAAAATAATTGACTCCCATTGCGGCACTAGGAAAAAGCTTTACAATATCTGCTTCACCCTCTACGGCATCACAAATTTCTGTTGGTGTAAGAGCTCCCATTAATACTGGCACTTCTTTTTTATGAGCTAGCTTAACCACATTAATGTTGGTATTTGGCGTTACTAAAAATTGGGCTCCGGCATTAATGGCATCTGCTGCAATATTGGTATTTATAACTGTTCCTGCTCCAACAAGAATATTAGGATACTCATTACGAGTCCGCTTTATTTCTTCTAAATACCCGGGTGTATTCGATGTAATTTCCAACGCTTTTACTCCTCCTGCTACTAATGCTTCTACAACCTCAGCCACGTGTTTTTGTTGTTTCAATCGAATAACCACCACTAGTTTTTCTGCTTTAATACTTTTTACTATGTCTCTTCTACTCATCGTAATACGTGTCCTGATATGTTACCTTTTAAAATTGAAAGAATTTCTTCTTCTGTACTTGTATGTTGATCTCCTTTTATGGTATGTTTTAATGCAAAGGCTGCTGTAGCGAAGCCTAAAGCTTTATCTAAATCCCACTCGTGACCTAAACCATGTAAAAACCCCGCTGCAAATGCATCGCCTGTTCCAAAGCGATCTTTAATTTCAACGTCATAACCATTGGAAACAGCTACTTCACCATCCATTGAAGCTACCCCAGACAACTTATTTTCACTGGCAGAATGGTGTTCCCGTACTGTAAATGCAAATTGATTTAACCCAAAAGTTTTTTTTGCTTTTTCTATGGTATTAATAGTCTTCTCGATAGGATTTGATCCTGTAACATCTATATCGTATACATCTTTAAGAACACCTGTGTTTCCGAAAAGTAAATCGGTATGTTCTAATATACCGTCGAATATATTTCTGGCATCCTTTTTATCTTTCCAAAGTGTTCTTCTAAAATTCATATCAAAACTTACTTTAACGCCCATTTGTTTGGCCATTTTTGCTACTAATAGCGTCTCTTCTGCACATGATTTAGACAGAGCTGGTGTAATTCCCGAAATGAATAACCATTTTTGATTTTTTAATATGGTTTCCCAATCCAACTCACCTTTAGTTATTTCGCTAATCGCGGAGTTGGCACGATCGTAAACAACACTGGATGGTCTTATAGAAGCTCCTATTTCTATAAAATAAGTTCCTATTCTATGACCTCCCCTAATAATGTTTTGCGTGGATATGCCAAAACTTTGTAATGATCTTATCGCGCCATCACCCAAGGGATTCAAAGGCAGTTTAGTAACAAACTGCACCTGATTATTTAGAATTGCCAACGAGCTAGCTACATTAGATTCCGAACCAGCATAGTGCACTCCAAAGGTTTGCGCCGAATTTATTTTCCCAGCATGGTCTCCAGGGGTTAATCGTAACATGATTTCTCCAAAAGTTATAAAACTCATAGTCTTACCAATTTGTTAATGATCCATCATCTCTTCTTAAACGTGGAATGTCTACCAGAGTAAACGCTCTTTCCATAGCCAAATCTTCATTGAACTCAACACCCAATCCAGGTGTATCTGTAACCGGATATCTGGCACCTTCCAATTTGGGCTGTTCCGGATAAAATTCTGGAGCATTAGTTCCCATATATTGTGCAGGGGTATTTACTTCTTCCAAATAACTAAAATTAGGGCAAGCCGCGGCTACATGTATGGTTGCGGCTGTGCAAATAGGCCCTAACGGGTTATGAGGCATTAAATCGATATAATGGGCTTCTGCCATGGCAGCTACCTTCATCGACTCTGTAATCCCCCCTACATTGCACACATCTATACGTGCGTATTGGGTTATATTTTTTTCTAAATATGGCATGAATTGCCATTTACTGGAAAATTCTTCTCCTATAGCAAAAGGCACATCTATCATATTACGCAAGCTTTGGTATGCTTCCGGACTTTCATCTCGAATAGGTTCTTCTATAAAGTCTATCGTGCCTACCGGCATACGTTGCATGAAGGAATACGTTTCTGCGGCCGTAAGTCTGGTGTGATAATCGATGCCAATAGTAATATCTGGCCCTACTTCTTCTCGAAGTTCGGTAACCCATTTAGACAACTTGGCAATAGATTCCCTTGGTTCAAATCTGCTAATATCTTCTTGCGATTCAAATTCGGCAGGGGCTAACCTTAAAACAGTCCAACCTGCTTTCACACAGGTTTTAGAATAATCGATCAACTCTTCTTTAGTGGCAAAACGTACTGATGCAAAACATGGCACATAATCTCTTTGTTTACCTCCCAATAATTCATAAACAGGTACACCAAGTGCTTTTCCTTTAATATCGTATAAAGCTATATCGATGGCAGAAATTGCAGCAGCAAAAACACGTCCGCCCTCAAAATATTGTCCTCGGTACAACTCTTGCCATATGGCTCCAATTTGCCTAGGGTCTTTGCCTATTAAAAAGGTTTTAAAGTGTTTTATTAAACCCACTACAGCCAATTCCCTACCGGAAAGCCCCGAAGCTCCCCAACCATAAAGACTTGAATCTGTTTCTACTTTTACAACCAATTGAACTCCGGAAGCACCAATGTTAATTGGATATGTTTTAATGTCTGTTATTTTCATTTTTTATTTTTTTGGAACTATTCGTTCTACTTTGCCTACTAAAAATGTATAAGAGAAAAATCCTAAGAAGGCAATAGCCGCAATAAATATAAGTGCTGGACTAAAATCGCCATCCTTAACCAAATATCCTATAACTATAGGTATAACAATTCCCGATAATCCCCCTATAAAGTTAAAAGCCCCTCCAACGAGCCCTAAGTTTTCCTTAGGTGCTATTAACGAAACGAATACCCAGGCGATACTTGCCAGACCTGTTCCGAAGAATGCTATGGCTAAAAAGAGGATGATAAAAAATGTATCGTCGGTATAATTAGCTCCGATAATGCTGGTTGACAATAACATGCCTATAATTATAGGTGCTTTTCTTGCTATTTCGTTAGACACGCCTTTTTTGATTAAAAAGTCTGAAGTAAAGCCAGATAACAACACCCCTACAAAGGCTGCCAAGAATGGTAACGATGCCAAGTAACCCGATTTTATAAAATCCAGTCCTCTAAATTCTACTAAATATGTTGGAAACCAGGTGAGGAAAAACATGGTGGTTGCTCCTAAACAAAACTGCCCCAGATAAATTGCCCAAAGCTTTCTATAAATAAATGCCTGACCAAAATATTTCAAAGCTTGTTGAAGCCCTGAAGCAGAAAATTCGACTTTTGTTTTTGTCTTTTCTTTAGGTTTTGCTTCTATAAGCCCTCCACCCTCTTCTATGTATTCTAATTCCGATTTACTTACCGATTTATGATTTTTCGGATCTCTATAAAACATATACCAAATCACGGCCCATATTATGCCTATAATTCCAGATACAACAAACAGACCACGCCACCCCAAGGCATCTTGAATTAACGTGAGTACAGGCATTAAAAATGCTAGTCCTAAAAATTGTCCAGATGTATAAATTGCTATAGCCGATGCGCGTTCTTTTTCGGGAAACCAACGACTTACTACTAAGTTATTTATAGGATATGATGGTGCCTCAAAAACGCCTATACTGGCTCTTAGCCCTAATAATAAAGCAAACGAATTTACCAATCCCTGTAATAATGTTGCTATGGACCAAAACGTTAATATAAACGCATATAATATTCTGGATTTTATCTTATCGGCTACAATGCCTCCAGGAATTTGTAAAGCGGCATAAAACCAACCAAAAGCAGAAAACACGTACCCCATTTGAATGGTGTCTATTTCTAAATCTTTTCTTAGTGCAAAGGCTGCTACAGAAATATTGGTTCTATCAAGATAGTTTATTACAACTGTAACAAATATCATGGCTAGAATATTATAACGTTTTCTGGTTTCAGGAGTTTTAGACATTTCTTTGGTTGTTTTATATCACATTAAAATCAAGAATCTGTCTTAAATTTTATGTGATATTTTATTATTATCTCAAATATAGTTCTTTAACAATATCGTGATACGTCCAAAACCAAAAAGAGTAACACTAATTCAACAAATAACATAACAAATGGTTATCATATATGTTAAAATAATAGCAATTTCGCAATAAAATATCTGAATATCAATAACCTAACTGTACTAAAAAATCAAACTAATACTAGTACCCAACTCTACTTTACTTTTAATTTGAATTTTCCCTTTATGAAGTAGCATAATTTCTTTACAGAGGCTAAGACCTACGCCACTACCGTTTTTCTTTGTGCTAAAAAATGGAATGAATACCTCTTCTTTAATTTCATTGGGAATGCCTTTTCCATTATCGGTTATTTTTAATACGGCATGGCCTCCTATATTTTTAAAAGCTGAAAGATTAATTATTGGGTTTTCTTTTTCTTTACAGGCTTCTACCGCATTAAGTATTAAATTAATTAATACCTGTTCTATTAAATAAGAATCCATTTCTATTTCTGTATCCGAATTATCAATGTCAAAATGGAGTTTAATATTTTTATTATTAAGAGAAGGCTCCATTAAAGTCTTGATGTTACCAAATAAACTTGATACCAAAACCCTACTCAGGTTTAGGTTTGTAACTTTATTAAGACTCCTGTATGTTTTGGCAAATTTTAATAAGCCTTCGCTTCGCTTTTTTATACTTTCTATACCATCTTCCAAATCGGTTATTTCAAGTTGGTGATCAACCGGATGTTCAATAGATTGTTGCACTTTTAACTGTAATGTTTCTGCCAATGAAGAAATAGGTGCTATGGAGTTCATAATTTCATGCGTCATAACACTAAGTAATTTCCGCCATGCTTCAGATTCAGTTCTGTTTAAAGTATCGTCGATATTTTGTAAAACGATCAATTTAAAAGTGGTTTCTTCTATTAAAAAGATAGAGCTTGAAATTAATACTTTTAAGTTTTCATTATCTACGTGAACTGTAATGCTATCCCCTTTTGTATAGCTATTTTCAAAAACAGTTTCGTAAAGTTCTGGGGTTCTTTTTTCAACAAAATGTACCGTTTTCAAAGACGGAATACTCAATGTTTTTTTAAAAGAATCGTTAACCCATAAAACATCTCCGGACTCTATATTATAAGCAATAATACCCGTATCGATTAATTCCAGAATTTTTTGAAGGTATAGGTGTTGTGCTTCTTTTTCCTGATTAATTTCTTTGATGGTTTTATTTACCTCATTAAATCCTCTGTGAAGTTCTTTTATATCTTCTGCTCCCGATTGCTCTGAGTACCATCTGGAAAAATCTCTATATTTTACAGACTCGAAGAAATCATCCATTTCATCAAAACGCCTTTTATTAAACTTATAAAGGTTTGTGAAAAAATAAACAACAACAATAATGATAGGAATTATACTAATAACAGCAATTGGTGTATTGTCTTTATAATCTAGTTTATCAATAGCAAATGCTAATCCTGCAAGCGATAAAAACAAAATAAAAACTCTAACAAGCAATGCCCATTTGTACTTTCTATAAGCCATATTTATTTAATCTTCTATAGAGTGCCGTTCTCGTAATCCCTAATTCTTTGGCCGATTTGGTAATATTGCCATTATTCTTTTCTATAACTTTTAGAATGGTTGTTTTCTCTACTTCTTCCAAATTAAGCGTACTTTCTTTAATATGGCTTGTTCTTTTTTCTATAGGCGAAAAAACCAAATCTTCTTCTGTTAGCGTATTACCATCTGCCATAATAACTGCTCTTTCCAAAGCATATTGAAGCTCGCGCACATTACCCGGAAAATAATAACTCTCTAGTTTTTTTATAAAACCGTCTTCTAAATTAAAACTTGATTTTAAATATTTTTCGGCATACAATTCGATAAAATGATTGGCTAACAGTATAATGTCTTTTTCACGATTTCTTAGTGGAGGCATCATAATTTCCACTGTATTAATTCGGTAGATAAGGTCTTTCCTGAATTTAGCTTCGTTTGCTAAAACCGAAATATCCAGATTTGTAGCACAAATGAGTCTAATATTTATTGGAATTGGTTTATTTGAACCAAGAGGTGTTATATGTCTGTTTTGAAGCGCCGTTAAAAGGCGTGCTTGTTGTTGTAAACTTATATTTCCTATTTCATCTAAAAATAATGTACCGCCATCGGCTGCTTCAAATCGTCCTTTTCTATCTTCTTTAGCATCTGTAAAAGCACCTTTCTTATGCCCAAATAATTCACCTTCAAACAATGTAGAGGTTAAAGCACCAACATCTACTTTAACAAAAGGTTTGTTTTTTCGTAAAGAGTTATCGTGTATCGCTTTAGCTATTAAATCTTTTCCTGTACCGTTTTCTCCAAGAATTAAAATATTCGCATCTGTAGGAGCAATTTTTTTAACCTTTAAAAAAACGTCTTGCATAACATGGCTATTCCCTATAATCTCTACGCCTGCTATAACTGTAGCTTCTTTTTTATTTTTTCCGGATACTTTTTTCTTAAGAATATCGGTAATGGATTGAATTAACTTTTCATTCTTCCAGGGCTTAATTAAAAAATCCTGGGCACCCTCTTTCAAGGATTTTATAGCTAAATCCAATTCGCCATAAGCAGTAATTAATATAACGCTTAAATCTTTATCGATCTCTTTAATCTTATTAAGCCAGTAAATACCCTCATTACCGGTATTAACCAAACCATTAAAATTCATATCGAGTACAACAATATCAAATTTCTTTTTTCTAATTAAAGAAATAATATTGTTTGGATTCTTCTCTGTAACGACTTCTTTAACTTTCGATTTTAATAGAAGACGCATGGCTGTTAATACATCTGTATCATCATCGACAACCAATATATTAGCATTTTTTAACAACATAAATACAATATTACAATTTTATTGCCCTCTTAAAGAATTAGTGCTCTATAAAATAAAGGTAAGTCCCATAGTGTTTTAATACCGAACATGAGTGTATCAAAACCGTACACACCCCTTACTCCACACAAACATAAACCGCTCAAAATAAACCATTTAGTGTTTTGGCACAGTTATCACTTATAACAGAATAATATAATTAGTATTTATGGACATCCCAATAGAAAAGAAAAGATTTACCAAGTCGAAAATTGCAATGATTGCAGGCTCAATCTTATTAGTATCATTTATAATTTATGTAATAGCGTCTTCTGGCGGAAAATCAAAATTAAATGTAGACACCGAACGCATTATGGTGAGTATAGTTAAAGATGGTGTTTTTCAGGAGAATATTCCTGTAAGTGGTATTGTATTACCTATTACAACCATTTATTTGGATGCTCTTGAAGGTGGGCGTGTTGATGAAATATTTGTTGAAGATGGTGCCATAATGAAACAAAATGACCCCATACTTCGTCTTTCTAATACAGATTTGGAGTTGAGTTTAGTAAATCAGGAAACATCGGTTTATAATTTGCTTACTCAAATGCAAATTTCTCAAAACGCGGCAAGACAGAATACCATTAACAAATTAAACCAAATGACCGATGTTGAAAATGCCTTAATTGAAGCAACCAGAGTATTTAAACTCAATAAAAAGTTATATGAACAAAAAGCAATAGGTCGTAACGAATTTAAAGAGTCTGAAAACAATTATAATTATCAGAAACAACGTATGCAGTTGGCAGTACAAATATTGAAACAAGATTCTATATCTGTAAAACAGGAAAGTGCACAAGCTAATAGTTCTTTTTCCAGAACCCAAAGTGCCTTGAAACTCATGCGGAAAAAAGTAGGCGATTTAGTGGTAAGAGCACCCGTAGATGGTCAATTAACTTCTTTAGATGCCGAAATCGGACAGTCAAAAAACAAAGGCGAACGTTTGGGGCAATTGGATGTTTTAAGTGGTTTTAAAGTACGTGCAGATATTGACGAACATTATATTTCCAGAATTTATACTGGACAATATGGTTCTTTTCCTTTTAATGGCAAGGACTATAAATTAAAAATTAAAAAAGTTTACACCCAAGTCACCAATGGACGTTTCCAGGTGGATATGATTTTCGAGGAAACCATTCCTGAGGGCATTCGTAGAGGTCAATCATTACAAATTCGATTAGCTTTAAGCGACGAAAAACAAGCTTTGCTTGTTCCTAAGGGAGGTTTTTTTCAACAAACTGGTGGTAATTGGATTTTCAAATTAAGTGATGATAGTAAAACAGCTTATAAAGCAGATATCCAACTAGGCAGTAAGAATACAGAATATTATGAAGTGTTACAAGGGTTACAACCTGGAGATAAAGTAATAACTTCCAGCTATGATAACTTTGGAGATAAACAAGAATTGATATTAAAATAAAACAATATTTCGCCATTATGGGGAGGTTACCAGAATGCACTGAGTGCTTTCGAAATGTGATAATCTAACAGAACTAAAAATAAACAGATTGCCACGTCGTCCCTCCTCGCAATGACACAAAAAAACTAATTATGATCAAAATAACAGATTTAGAAAAGTATTATAAAACAGACGAATTACAAACCATAGCTTTAAACAAATTGTCTTTTGAAGTAAAAAAGGGAGAATTCGTAGCCATTATGGGACCATCGGGATGTGGTAAATCAACATTACTTAACATTATTGGCATGCTAGATAGTTCTGATGGCGGGAGCTTTATTTTTAATGATGAGGAAATCATTCATTACAATGAACGTAAACGTGCCAATATTCGTAAGCATAATATTGGTTTTGTATTCCAAAGTTTTAATTTGATTGACCAACTTACTGTTTTTGAAAACGTAGAGTTACCCTTAATATATACCGGAGTTAGTAAAGCAGATAGAAAAAAGAAAGTACACGAGGTTTTAGAAAAAATGCAGATTATGCATAGACGTAAACACTTTCCGCAACAGCTTTCTGGTGGACAGCAACAAAGGGTAGCCGTAGCTAGAGCTGTAGTAAACAATCCGAAACTTATTCTAGCCGATGAGCCCACAGGAAATCTGGATAGTAGCAATGGTAATGAAGTTATGGATTTATTAACTGAATTAAACGAACAAGGAACCACCATCATTATGGTAACACATAGTGAGCATGATGCTAAATTTTCGCATCGTATTATACGTATGTTGGATGGTCAGAAAGTGACTGAAAACAGTTTGATATAATTAAAACCATGATACGTAACTATTTCAAAATAGCGTGGCGGAACCTTATTAAGAACAAAGGGTATTCTCTAATCAATATCGGAGGCCTATCCATTGGTATGAGTTGTAGCATTCTTATTTTTTTATGGGTTCAGGACGAAACGAGTTATGATAAATTTCACACCAACGCAAATCAAATTTGTAGACTTACGGTTGATGCAGGAAGTGGTGATTTTAAAGCAGCAGTTAGTCCAGCTGGAATGGCATCTGGTCTTCAAGATGAAATCTCAGGAATAGAATCGACCGTGCGGATAAGTAAACCAATTACGTCTTTATTTGAAGCAAATGATCTTAAATTTGAGGAACAACGTGTTTTTTATGTTGATGCCAACTTTTTGGAGATGTTTGATTTTTCTTTACTTAAAGGTGATGTTAAAACCGCATTACAAAACCCTAATGGTATACTCATAACAGAGACCACTGCTATAAAATATTTTGGAAGCGAAGATGCTTTAGGGAAATTTATAAAGAAAGATAATAATGATGTCTTCACTATTACCGGAATACTAGCAGACACGCCCTCCAATTCTCACTTACAATTTGATATTATCTTACCCATGGCCTACTTAGCAAAAACAGACAGAGGCCTGATCAATAATACATGGAGTGATTTCAATTTTTATTCTTACATCCAATTTAATAAAGGTCATAATTTATCCTTTAAGGCACTCGTTGATCTTGAAGATAAAGTAAATCAAGTCTACGCTTCCAGAAGTCCCAAATTTCAACCTAAATTTAAGTTACAGCCTCTCACCGATATTCATTTGCATTCTTCTAATTTACAAATAGATCTTTCGGGTCATGGCAATATTCAATATGTAAATATTTTTATTATAATTGCCCTTATCGTTTTATTAGTAGCTTGTATTAATTTTATGAATCTTGCCACGGCTCAATCATCTCGAAGAGCTAAAGAAGTGGGGCTTCGAAAAGTAATTGGAGCCAAAAGAAATCAATTGATATTTCAATTTTTAAGTGAATCGATACTCATCTCATTTATTTCCTTATTCATTGCTATTTGTATTATATACTTAGTAATGCCTCTATTCAATAATTTGACTGAAAAACAGATTGTATTTCAATTGTTAGATAATAAAGTATGGTGGTTGTATTTAATTTTTATCGGAGCAATTACTGGTCTTATCTCAGGGAGCTACCCAGCATTATTCCTCTCCAGCTTTAAACCTATTAAAACAATTAAAGGGAGACTAGGATCTAATAATGAGAATTTGATATTTCGAAACGGATTGGTTATTACTCAATTTGTTGTTTCTGTTTTTCTTCTCGTAGGAACCGTTGTTGTATACAAACAGTTAAATTTTATAAAAGACAAAAATCTAGGATTTGATAAATCAAATCTTTTGTATGTCCCTGCAAAAGGTGAAATATATAATAAACGAGGTGCTTTAAAAACATTATTGCAACAAAACCCTCTTACCAGTAACTTCTCTATGGTATCCGATCTACCAACTAATCTAATTTCGGGAGCTACTAATGTAAAATGGGAAGGGAAAGATCCTAATTCACTAATTGTGTTTCCTAGCATGTACATAGACGAGAATTTTACCGATGTTTTTCAAACGGAGATACTTCGTGGTCGTGGTTTTTCTGAAACATTTGGAACCGATGCGTCCAATTATGTTATCAATGAAAAAGCAATGGAAGTCATGGGTATGAATTTAGAAACAGTTATTGGAAATACCATGACGTTTCAAAATAAAAAAGGAACTATTATTGGCGTTGTAAAAGATTTTAATTTTAAATCACTACAATATGCTATTGAACCTCTCGTATTACATTATACTAAAGAAAGCGAAATACTTGTAGTTCGCACACAGCCCGGAAAAACAGAAGCTACTATAAAAGCATTAAAAGAGATTTATGGCAACCTAAACCCTGCATTTCCTTTTGTATATAATTTTGTTGATAAGGATCTTGATAATCAATATCGTGGCGAGCAACGAATGGGCACTGTTTTTAACCTATTTGCTATTCTAGCCATTTTTATTTCCTGTATTGGTTTATATGGATTATCAGCATTTATTGCAGAACAACGTATTAAAGAAATTGGGATACGAAAAGTTCTTGGAGCAAGTGTTTTTGGGTTAGTAAATATGCTTTCCAAAGACTTTTTTAAGCTTGTTTTAATTGCTTTGCTTATCGCTTCTCCAATTGCATGGTATTTAATGGATATGTGGCTTCAGGATTTTGCTTTTCATATAGATATACATTGGTGGATGTTTGCGCTATCTGGTATGATAATAGTTGTTATAGCCTTAATTACTGTAAGTTTTCAAACTATTAAAGCTGCCATTGTTAACCCCATTAAAAGTTTACGAACCGAATAAAACATCAATCAACAGACGCCGAAGCAAGTCTAGCATAAAAAAACAAACAGTTATGATACGAAACTATTTAAAAATCGCATGGAGAAGCTTTATAAAGGACAAAAGCTTTTCTGCTATCAACTTACTAGGGCTTGCAACTGGTTTTGCCATAGCTTTATTGATTATTCAATACGTTAGGTTCGAGCTTAGCTATGAGAATACGCATGAAAAGGCAAATAGAATTGTAAGGCTTACTTACGATATTATGGATGGAGAAACCATAAGTTCGCAAGACTGTGAAACAAACCCTCCTTTAGGAGCCAGGTTAAAAGCAGAATTAACAGAGGTCGAAAATTTTACCAGAGCCTATCAAATTGGAGAGCCCACTATAACTATAGAAGTTGATAATAAACCGTTCATTGTTGAAAAAACGTATGCTGCAGATCCTGCTTTCTTCGACGTATTCACATATCCTTTTTTGTACGGTAAAAAAGAAGATGCTTTTAGCAAACCCAATCAAGCTGTTTTAACAGAGACAGCAGCACTAAAATATTTTAATCGTAAAAATGTGATTGGAGAAACCATCACATTACCTGCATCAGGAATGGAAATTTTATTGGATGTAGTGGGAGTTATTCCAGACAGTCCAGCAAATACGCATTTAAAGTTTAATATGTTGATATCTTATGCCACTTTGCTAACAGACCCAATTATGCAAGCATTGTACGGTGAAACGGAGAATAATTGGAATGGAAACAACACATATACTTATGCTTTACTTGGTAAAAATGCGTCTTATGAAAGTTTTACAGATAAATTGGTAGGATTTAATAAACGCCTTAGGAACGAAAAGAAAATGCTAACAGACCGTGTAATTGGTCAAAAAATAGAAGATATCCATCTATATTCCAATAAGCCTTTCGAGCCAGAACCAAACGGTAGCGCTTCAACCGTGTTCTTCTTATTAGGTGTCGCTTTTTTGGTTATTATTAGTGCTTTTGTTAATTATATTAATTTAACAACATCCAAGGCACTGGACAGAGCTAAAGAAGTAGGTGTTAGAAAAGTTGTAGGCTCCACTAAAAGTCAATTAAGAGTTCAGTTTTTAATAGAATCTTTATTAATGAACCTACTTGCTGGTTTATGTGCTTTAGTTATTATTTCCTTTGTTAAAGATCACTTCATTGAGATAGCAGGAGTTCCTGATAATTTTAACGTCTTTACAGATATGTTTTTCTGGGGTACTCTTGGCGTATTTTTAATTTTTGGAGTAACGTTTTCTGGCACATATCCTGCTTTACTGCTCTCTTCTTTTAAGCCTTCACTTATTTTAAAAGGCAAATTCTCACATTCGTTTAAAGGTGTTTTGTTACGTAAATCTTTGGTTGTATTTCAATTTACAGTTACCATAGTACTGTTAATTTTAGTATTTACTATTAAATCGCAATTGAGTTTTTTAAGAACTATGGAGTTAGGTGTAGAGACAGATAATACGATAATAGTTAGAGCTCCTATACAAAATAATTCTGAACAACGATATAGTGTTTTTAAACAGAAATTATTGGCGAATTCCAGTATCATGAATGTTACTTTGTCTGGGGCTGTACCGGGAGAATTAGCAAGTCAAATGAGTACAACCGATGGTATTAATCTTTCTGAATCTTCCGAGAAGCACAATCATAATTTTTACATCAATACCATTGATGAAAATTTTATCTCCGTAATGGGCATGCAGTTGTTAGCTGGGACAAATTTTGACGAGGCAAGCACTCCTGAAAAAAGAGAAGTTATCGTTAATGAAAAGGCTCTCAAGTTGTGGAATGTTCGGGATAATGCATCAGTCATTGGTAAAACAATAAAGATGTGGGATGCCGAGTGGTCTATCAAAGGCGTCCTTAAAGATTATCATCAAGAATCGGCAAAAACGCCATTCGTACCCATTATCCATCGATTTTCGAACTCTTTTCATGGTTTAGCCAGTGTTAAGTTTCATCATGACAAACCGGAAAAACAGTTAGCCCAATTAGAAGAAATTTATAAATCGGTTTTTCCTGAAGCACCTTTTTCGTATTTTTTTATGGATACCGAATTTGATAAGCAATTTAAAGCAGACATCCGCTTTCAGTCCGTATTTAATATCCTTACTGGTTTTATCATATTAATTGCGTGTCTGGGCCTATTTGGCTTGGCATCTTTCACTGTTTTAAAACGTAAAAAAGAAATAGGAATTCGTAAAGTTGTTGGAGCAAGCATAGCAAATATCTTGGTACTACTATCAAAAAATTTCGTAAAAACAATTATGCTATCTATGCTTATTGGTACTCCCATAGCTTATCTACTGGCCAATAATTGGCTTGAGAACTTTGCAACCAGAATACCCCTAAATATATGGTTATTTATGATCCCTTTATTACTAGTTATGGGGCTTGTTATTTTTTCAATTAGCGTAAAAACAGTTAATGCTGCTTTAGTAAATCCAGTGAATTCGCTTAAACAAGAATAAAATACAAGAATATGATACGAAACTATTTAAAAATCGCATGGCGGAATTTGCAGCAACGAAAGGTGCATACAGCCATTAATATATTTGGGCTGACCATTGGTTTTGCTAGTAGTATGCTCATTTATCTTTTTATAAGTCATCATTTATCTTTTGACACATTTCATTCTAATTCAGATAGTATTTACCGATTGAACACTGAAGAGCATATCAATCAGGTTTACCATACCGCTACAGTACCTCCAGGTTTTGCAAAAGTGTTTAGAGAAGAATTTACTTTTGCCGATAAAGTAGCCAAAATTGTAAAACAAGAAGAATTAATAATAGATATTGGCGATGTAAAGTTCAAGCAAGATATCTCTTTTGTAGAAGAAGATTTTTTTAAGATTTTCAATTTCCCATTAGTAAACGAAAATCGTAACGTATCTATTTCTAATCCTAATACAGCGCTTATAACAGAAAAAAAGGCATTGAGTTTATTTGGTAAAAAAGATGTTGTAGGAGAAACGTTTGTACTTGAAAATAATAAAACCGTAAAAATTACCGGAGTTTTAAAAGATCTACCTAAAGCCACATTTTTAGATACTGAAATCTTTATAGCCTTCCAGAATCTTAAAGATATTTCAAGGTTTGCATCATCAGAAGGTTGGAATGGTACTATGAGCAGTTTACAATGCTTTACACGCCTTAAACCCAATCAAAATATAGGAGCCATTGAAACCGCGCTTTTAGAGCTTCCTAAAAAATACAGGCCAAAGGCCACAAACAGGCATGTTTACAAATTACAACCCTTGTCTAACATACATTTTAATAAAGATTACGGAGGACTTAACCCTAATTTCTTAATCATTTTTGGCGCCATTGGTTTGTTTTTAATTGGTATAGCATCCATAAATTTCATCAATATCTCAACAGCTCAAGCCTTTTATCGTTCTAAAGAAATAGGCGTACGTAAAGTTTTAGGAGGGCTTAAACAACAATTATTCTGGCAGTTTTTAGTAGAAACCTTTTTAATTAGCCTGCTTGCTGCACTTTTGGGAACTTTAGTCACCGCATTGGCATTACCATATTTCAATAATTTATTTGACTTACAATTAACTTTTAAAAGTCTTTTTGATATTAAATTCTTTACTTTTTTCACTGTTTTGCTAAGTGTAGTATCATTTCTAGCAGGGAGTTACCCTGGGTTGTTAATTGCCCGTATTACCCCTGTATTAGCGCTAAAAGGAAAGTTGAATCATAATGATGCGGGCGGTACTTCTACAAGAAAAATATTGGTAGTCACCCAATTTTCAATATCTATCATACTTATTGTAGCAACTCTGGTAATATCGAAACAAATTACCTATGCCATTAATGGTGAATTAGGCTTTGAGAAAGAGTCTATTGTCATGATGGATATTCCTCCTCATACAAAACACACCACACTAAATACTTTAAAAGAACGCCTAAGTAATATTTCTGGTGTACAACAGATTTCTAACTGTTTTAGTAGTCCTGGCGGGGCAAAAAATGCTTGGGGATCCACATTTCAATATAATAACAAATCAGAATCTGAAGAATTTCAGGTTTCAGTAAAAGCAGGAGATATAGATTTTATAAAACTATTTAATATTCCACTGGTTACTGGCCGTAGTTTCTTAAAAAATGATCAAACCACCGAGGTTATAGTTAACGAGAAATTTGTAGAAAAACTAGACGCTACTTCTGTTGAAGACGTTTTAGGGAAATCATTAGAATTACAAGGACATAAAACAACTATCGTAGGCGTATTTCGAAATTTTCATGATAGAAAATTCACAAAAGAAATAAATCCAATTGCAGTTATTCCTAATGCGGATTGGTATAGAGAGATCGCTGTAAAAATAGATTATTCAAATGCAAAAACTGCATTGACACAAATTGATGAAATATGGTCCCAAACTTTTAATGATTACATTTTTGATTATCGCTTTTTAGACGAACGCGTAGCAGAACAATATGAGTCTGAACAACGCTATCTTTTTCTTTCAAAATTATTTTCAGGGCTGGCTATTTTCATTGGGTGTTTAGGTATTTATGGCTTGATTCTCTTTTTTATAAATCAGCGCATTAAGGAAATAGGAATAAGAAAAGTATTAGGTAGCAATGTAAGGCACATTTTGGCTTTATTTTCCATAGATTTTGTAAAGCTCATTCTAATAGCCGGTATCATTTCTACTCCTATAGCCTGGTACATCATGGAACAATGGTTACAGGGTTATGTTTATAGAACCGACATTAAATGGTGGTATTTTGTAGTGGCCATCATGTTTACCTTAATAATAACTGTAATTACTATTAGCTATCAAACGGTTAGAGCTGCATTAACGAACCCTATTAAAAGTTTACGAACGGAGTAAAACATCATCAATCAATAGATACTGAAATAAATTCAGTACAAGAAAACGAACAACCATGATACGAAACTATTTTAAAATAGCCTGTAGAAACCTAGTAAATAACAAGGTATATTCTGTAATTAATATTGGCGGGCTAGTTGTTAGTATGACGGTAGCTATACATATAGGGTTTCGGATTTACAACCAACTTTCGTTTAATAAGACTCACGAAAATTATAATCGAATTGCTCAGGTCATGCAGCATCAAACCTTTAACGGCATTATAGGTGCTCAAACAAACCCTGCTCACAGTGAGTTTCCAAGCCATAAAAGCGGCTAGATCTAATCCTATAAAAAGTTTTAAGGACTGAATAGAAACTAATCAATTAAAAAATGGACATGAGTATTAGTATTAAAAAAATAAAGGATCTGGAAAAGGAAAATCTAGAGTTAAAATTAAGATTAAGTATTCTAAACCAAACTTTAATTATGGATAGTGATGAGCTAATATATTTAAAACTTTTAATTGACGAAATAGTAAAAACAGCGTAGTATGAAATCATATCTTTTAAAAACCGGTATTAGAAATTTAGCAAACAAGAAATTTTTGTCTTTAGCAAAAGTTTTAGGGCTTGTGGTTGGATTTACTGTTTTTATATTTTTAACAGTAAAAATTCAATACGAAAACAGCTATGATGCATTTTGGGATGATTCAGAATCGATATACCGCGTCGCATTAAACATAAAATATCAAAATGGAGAGCAAGTACAATCTGCCAGAAACTTTGGAGGATCTTCAGAATTATTAGATTTAGAACGTCCTGAAGTAATAAGCCACTGTAATTTTGGTAAGGATGTCGTTACCATTTTTAATGGTCCGAAACATAAAATACAAGATGTTGATTTTGTGTACAGCGACCCTACTTTTTTCGATGTTTTTAATAGAAAGATTATAAAATCTGAAAGCACAGCTGTGTTAGAAAACATACACGGTGTGGCTATCTCTGAATCATTTGCCAAAAAACTATTTGGAGACGAAGATCCTATAAATAAAGAAATAACAGTAAATGAAGGTTGGAAATTTGTCGTGGATGCCGTTTTTGAGGACATACCAAGTAACAGTCACATGAAAATAGATGTGATAGCAACCTTTAAATCGCTTTTCTATTATTTACACAACTTTGACAATACACGTCAGGTTTTAGTAGACAACCCAAATTACACATTTCGTGAACAAAATCCGTATTTAACAAACAGATGGCAAACACCCGCAGAATATCGTTCATACTGCTATATAAAACTTAAAAAAGGCACCAATATAAAGACTATAGAAGCCGATGTAGACCGCTTGTTAGCTAAAGTGCCTCTACCTCAAAATTTAAAGGATGGGGATATGAATTTTATCTTTCAACCAATAAAGGATATTCATTTAAAATCTAACCTAGATCATGAGCAAGGTATCAATGGAGATACGAAACAAGTCTTTTTTCTATCCATTATTATTCTTGTAGTCTTATTTGTATGCCTAATAAATTTCATCAATTTAAATACTATTACAAGTATGGAAAGTATAAAAAACTATGCCATACGTATATTTAACGGCTCTACTTATACTCAAATATTTCAACTCATGCTGGCAGAAAGTTTTCTGCTTAATATTCTAGCTATAGTTATTTCTATACCTCTTGCCTATATTCTAGTTAGCAAACAGTTGCCTATAAATATTATAAATCCGTCAATATTCTTATACTCAGCTGTTATTGTATTGGCTATAATACTAATTGCTGCTTTCATGCCTTTTTTCTCCGTTGTTAAAAATGGGTTTTCATCTGGATTAAAAATTGGTGGACAAAAAATAAGTCAAAAATGGAAAAGTCAAAAATTACTGGTTACTATGCAATTTTCCATAACCATTATATTAATTGTTTGCACTATAGGAATTTATAAGCAAATGCAGTTTATGACGCATTCAGAGCTAGGATTTAACGGCACTCAGACTCTATTTAGCTTTACACCTATGACCATGAATGGTCGTCCAGATCTTCCTAATAAGTTAAGTGCTTTTAGAAATGAATTAGAGTCATTAAAAGGTATTAAATCTTTTTCTACAAGTTCCAGTATTCCTGGAAAAATGGCACATCGTATAAACAATCAGGTAAAAGCAGCAAACGCTGCCGAGCCCTTTCCGGCATCCTTTAGCGAAATAAGTATCGATGATGCCTATTTAAAAGCCTATGATATTAATTTAATTGCCGGTGAGCGTTTAAGTTTTCAAAACAATTGGAGATCAAACGAGATGTTAATCAATCAAACTGCATTGCAAGCCATGGGTATTTCAAACCCAAAAGAAGCGCTTAACAAATTAATTTTTATAGGAAATAACACTTATAAAATTAAAGGTGTTATAGAAGATTATCATCATGCTTCGTTACGTAATGCTATAAAACCAACTATTTATGTGCAAAATCTAAATTGGGATCATGGCGTAGGGTTTTATTCTTTTCAGCTAAGCTCTAACGATATTTCGGCTACAGTATCCGAAATAACCCAGATCTGGAATACCTTATATCCGAAGGAAGAATTTATCTATAATTTTTCTGATGCCTCCTTTGCTTCCCAATATGAACGTGATCAAAAATTCAATCAAATTTTAACCTATTCGGCATGTCTTGCTTTATTCATTTCATGCCTAGGGTTATTAGGTGTTGCTTTATTTAACACTAAAAAACGTATCAAAGAAATAGGTATTAGAAAAGTTAGTGGTGCTAAAGTGAGTCAGATAATCATGATGCTCAATATGGATTTTCTAAAATGGGTTTTCATCGCTTATATCATAGCTGTTCCTGTTTCTTGGTACGCTATTAACATGTGGTTGCAAGATTTTGCATATAGAACAACCATTAGCTGGTGGATTTTTGGTTTAGCAGGTACTATTTCTATTGCTATTGCCCTAGCTACTGTAAGTTGGCATAGTTTTAAAGCTGCTACTAATAACCCCGTTAAGGCTCTTAAGGACGAATAAATCATCAATATACGCTGAAACAAGTTCAGTACAAAAAACGAATAATCATGATTAGAAACTATTTTAAAATCGCTTGGAGAAACCTCGTTAAAAACAGGGGATTCACATTCATCAATATTTTTGGATTAAGTATTGGTGTTGCAGCTTGTATCTTAATTTCGATTTACATTTCCCATGAAAGCAGTTACGATAAAGATGTATTAAACTCCGAAAACATATACAGAATAACCGGAACGTATATTGAAGACGGACGGTCTGAAACAGGAATTCATTGTTCTGCCAATACAGCCCGAACCATATTAGCAGATTTTGAAGAAGTTGAAAATTCTGGAAGACTAATGGCTAATGGGCTTTTTTACGGAGCTGGAAGTAATGATATACGCTTCGACGGCGAAGACACACAGCATTATGAAGAAGGATTTACTTATGCCGACCCTTCGATGATTGATATTATGGATATCCAAATGGTTTTTGGAAATGCTAAAACTGCACTTTCAGAGCCAAAAACCATTGTTATTTCTGAAACTATGGCCAATAAATACTTTCAGGGTAGCAATCCGGTTGGGAGAGCCATGTATTTAAATGGAAATAATAAGGACCCATATAAGATTACAGGAGTTATGAAACCTTTTGCCAGTAACTCACATTTAAAATATGATTTTTTAATCACGTTATCGGGTGTAGAATTTGGAGAAGGCGAACAAAACAGATGGTTTCAAACTAATTACTTTACCTATCTCGTCTTAAAACCTGGTACAGATGTAGCAAATTTCGAAAAAAAGATGTCGAATAGGCTCATTCATAAATATATAAAACCGGCGCTCCTTTCTGCTGGTTTCTCTATGGGTGACACTTTGGAAGATAAACTCAGTATGTATTTACAACCCCTAACCCATATTAATTTACACTCTGCCCACATTAATTTTGAATCGAGCTCCAGAAACGACATAAAAATTATTTGGATTTTTGGTATCGTGGCATTGTTTATCCTCGTTATTGCAAGTATTAACTTTATAAACCTTTCTACTGCTAAATCGGCCAATAGAGCTAAAGAAGTCGGGTTAAGAAAAGTAGTAGGTTCTACACGTACACAACTTATTGGCCAATTTTTAGCCGAATCCATACTCATTTCGCTAATCGCCTTTATTATAGGTACCGCCTTATCTGTTGTTTTAATGCCGCTTTTTAGAAATATGTCGGGTATCGATTTGGTAATACCATGGTCTAGCTTTGGTTTTATGCCCTCTATTATTTTGTTTGCCCTTGCAGTTGGTGTATTAGCTGGACTTTACCCTTCCTTCTACCTTTCAAACTTTAATCCTATTAATGTGCTTAAAGGTAAACTTAGTTCTGGAAGTAAATCGAGCGGACTAAGAAGTAGCCTGGTTGTTTTTCAATTTACAATATCTATTATTTTAATTATTGGAACATTAATAGTAAACCAACAAATGAATTTTATTTTAAACTCTAAAGTGGGGTTTGAAAAAGATCAGGTGGTTCAAATTTATAGTACCAATATACTCAATAACCGTGTTGAAACCTTTAAAGAAGAACTCAAAAAATTACCAGGGGTAAACAATGTCTCTATTAGCGATTATTTACCTATTGAAGGTACCAAACGAAACGGAACCGGTTTTGTAAACGAGGATAAAGAAGGTATTGATGAAACGGTTAGTGGGCAAGCCTGGGTTATCGATGAAGATTATCTGGAAACCCTGGGTATGAATTTAGTAGCAGGTCGCAACTTTATAGCTGGTCGAAGTTCTGATGAAAAAGCGATCATAATAAATCAAGCCATGGCTGAAGAATTGCGTTTAGAAGCCCCCATCGGGAAACGCATTTCCAGATATGATGATAGTGTTTCTTATGAAATTATTGGCGTAGTTGAAGATTTTAATTTTAATACGATGAAGGAAACCGTACAACCGCTTTGTCTTTTTACTGGTATTAGTCCTACCATTACTTCGGTTAAACTACGTACAACAGACGTAGCTACTACATTGGCATCTATAGAAGCTAAATGGAATGAATTTGTTCCTAATATGGCCTTTCGTTACGAGTTTATGGATGCTTCTTTTGCAAAAATGTATAATAATGTAAGTAGAATAAAAGCCATTTTCACCTCCTTTGCCATACTGGCCATATTGGTAGCCTGTCTGGGATTATTGGCGCTTTCGGCATACATGGTCGAGCAACGTAATAAAGAAATGAGCATTCGAAAAGTACTCGGAGCTTCGGTACAAACCATTTTTAAATTGCTCACAAAAAACTTTTTGGTTTTAGTTATAATAGCATTAATCGTAGCCATTCCTGTTTCTTATTATGTCATGCAAAACTGGTTACAAGACTATCAATACAGAATCGATATGTCTTGGTCGGTATTTTTTGTTGCAGGTATTATAGCTGTTACTATTGCTTTAATAACAGTGAGCTTTCATGCTGTTAAATCTGCTTTAATTAATCCGGCGGAAAGCTTACGATCCGAATAAATCCAATAAAAACGAATAATCATGATTAGAAACTATTTTAAAATCGCATGGCGAAACCTCATAAAAAATAAAGGTTTTTCTCTTATCAACATCGGTGGGCTTGCCTTAGGTATGGCCATTGTTATTCTTATTAGTTTATGGATACATGATGAGATTACTTTTAATCAAAATCATGAAAATCATGACCGCATTGCCCAGGTTTTAGTGCATAAAACAGCCAATGGAAAAAAAAGAACGCGTTATACAATGCCATACCCCATAGGCAACGAACTAAGAAATACGTATGTTGATGATTTCGAATATATTGTAATGAGTTCCTTCCATGGCGATAATATTTTGTCTTTTGGAGATAAAAATATTTCCAAATGGGGCGGATTTATGGAGCCGGATGTTCTTAGAATGCTTTCGTTAAATATGATAAGTGGTAGCTTGGATGGATTAAAAACACCTAATTCTATTGTTATTTCAGAATCTACTGCAAAAGTATTTTTTGGGGAACGCGACCCTATTGGCGAATTAATGACCATAAGCAATCAATTAAATGTACAGGTTACTGGTGTTTACCAAGACATTCCTTTTAATGCAAATTTTAATGAGCTTGAATTTATTGCTCCCTGGGATTTATATGCATCTTCCTTTGAATGGGTAAGGCACGCACGGGAAAATAATTTATGGGAGAATAGTTCCTATCAACTTTTTGTTCAAATTGCCGAGGGAACCACTATGAACGCGGTAAGCTCTAAAATTAAAAATGTAGTATACGATAATCTATCTGAATATAGTAAAAAAAGCCAACCGGAACTCTTTTTGTTTCCAATGAAAGATTGGCACTTACGATCTGATTGGAAAGACGGCATTAACGTTGGAGGATTTATTCAATACGTATGGTTGTTTGGTATTATTGGTGCCTTTGTTCTATTACTGGCATGCATTAATTTTATGAATTTAAGCACCGCACAATCTCAAAAACGTGCTAAAGAAGTAGGTATTCTAAAATCGATTGGTTCTAATAAAAAACAGCTTATCAGTCAGTTTTTAAGCGAGTCGTTTTTGGTTGTCTTTATGGCTTTTTGTTTAGCTATATTGCTCGTTTTCTTAACCATACCGAGTTTTAATCAATTAGCAGACAAACAAATAGTATTTCCTTATTCGAGCATTTTCTTTTGGTTAGTAAGTGCTGGATTCATTATAATAACAGGTCTATTAGCCGGAAGCTATCCAGCCCTTTATTTATCATCATTTCAACCTGTAAAAGTTTTAAAAGGCTCCTTTAAAACAAGTTATTCCGCTATATTTTCCAGAAAAACTCTGGTTGTTGTTCAATTTACGGTATCTATCATATTAATTGTTGGAACCCTAGTTATTGAAAAACAAATTGATCATTCAAAAAACCGCCCTCTTGGATATGAAAAGAACGGATTGGTTATGATTGAAAAAGTTACCCAAGACTATGAAGGTAAATATAATGCACTTCGAAACGAACTTATAAGCAGTAATGCCGTGATAGAGATGTCTGAATCTTCAAGCCCATTAACGGGATCATGGAGCAGTAGCGGCGGTTTTGAATGGGCGGGAAAATCACCTGATTTTATTCCTAATATAAATACTATTTGTATTGGGCATGATTACGGTAAAACCATTAACTGGGAACTTGTTGAAGGACGCGACTTTTCCAGAGAGTTTTCAACAGATTCAACAGCTTTTATATTTAATGAAACTGCCATTAAATACATGGGAATCGAAAATGCTATTGGGAAAATTGTTAGATGGGGCAATAAGGAACATAAAATTATTGGTGTTGTAAAAGACATTCTTTCCCAATCTCCTTTTGAGCCGGTGAAGCCATCTGTTTATATGATAAAATATACGAATACAAACTGGATAAACTTAAAATTAGATCCTGAAAAAAGTGCCGGAGCCTCTATAGCACTAATAGAAACCGTTCTAAAAAAACATGCTCCTAATGTACCTTTTGAATATCAATTCGTAGATGATGCCTTTGCCAAGAAATTTGTTGCTGTAGAGCGCATTAGAAAGTTATCTGCCATATTTGCCTTTTTCGCCATCTTTATAAGTTGTTTAGGGCTTTTTGGATTGGCTTCGTTTATGGCAGAACAGCGTACCAAAGAAATTGGTATTCGAAAAGTAATTGGTGCTTCTGTTTTTAATTTATGGCAGCTTCTATCTAAAGATTTTTTAAAACTGGTTATGATTTCTTGTGGTATCGCTATACCTATAGCTTATTATGCCATGTCTAACTGGTTAAACAATTACGAATACCAAACAAATATTTCCTGGTGGGTGTTTGCCATTGCTGGTATGGGAGCGCTCATAATTACAATATTAACAGTGAGTTTTCAAGCTATAAAAGCAGCAATTTCTAATCCCATAAAAAGTTTAAAAACAGAATAGAAGCCTAGAAGTAACCCCAATCATAAAAATTATCAATTATGTTAAAAAACTATTTCAAAATCGCTTGGCGAAACCTTATTAAAGACAAAACATTTACCGTACTAAATATTACAGGTCTTTCAATAGCTTTTAGTGTGGCTATACTCCTGGCAATGGCTGGTTTTTTTGATTTATCGTATGATAAATTCCATGCAAACTTAGATAATCTTTACAAAGTATATTCCATTCAACAAACCCCAAAAGGTCCGGAAGCGAGTACAAGCCATCCTGCTCCTTTGTTAGAAGCCCTAAAAGCAGAAGTATTAGGTGTTGAAAAAGCATCCAGGTTTTTAGAAGATGAGGCCATTGTATCTTTTGGTGAAAAGGAAATCAATATGGATGCCGTATGGGTAGATCCTGATTTTTTCAGCATGTTTACCTTTCCAATACTTAAAGGGGAAATGAATAATCCTTTAGAAAAACGCTCATCTATTGTAATCACGGAAAGTAGTGCCAAAAAACTATTTGGTAGCTCAGATCCTATCGGGCAAACCGTTCAAATAATGATAAATGGTAAGGATCAACCTTTTACCATAAATTCTATTGTGGCAGATAACCTACCACAAAGTACTTTAGAGTTTGAATTGGCTATTCCTTTTGAAAATGAGGCAGAATACCAATATAACAAAGATGCCTGGGACTCTAGTTACCATAATGTTTATGTGCAGCTGGCCAATGGCGTTTTACCCGAACAGTTTGAAAAAGCGACCCGATCTCTTGTAGATCGAAATCTTCTGGAACAAATTGAAAACGCTAAGCGAGATGGCGCTCAGACTAATACAGATGGACGGTTTTATAAATACAATATTTTACCTTTTATCGATGTAAAATTTACCAAATTTAGAGATGGCTATGCCAAAGTAAGCAGAAGTACACCATACTTGGTTTTAGGCATTGCTTTTTTGATTCTATTTATTGCCTGTGTGAACTTTATTAACATGAGTATTGCAAAAAGCGGGCAACGCCTTAAGGAGATAGGCATGCGTAAAACATTGGGAGCAAAAAGAAAACAATTATTTCTTCAATTTTGGAGTGAGAGTCTTTTTATTTTTACGATTTCTATTGTGCTAGGCTTGGTATTGAGTGTTTTATTAATTGATCAATTTAAAACCATTTTTAGAACGGCGGTGTCTTTTAATTTAGTAATGTCCCCTATAATTATCCTCTCCTTTTTTACTGCTGTTTTATTCATTACAATATTGGTAGGTGGTTACCCTGCGGTATTGCTTAGTAGGTTAGGGACTATTCAATCCCTAAAAGGAAAACTCGATAATTCCGGAAAAAACAGGGTTCGGAATGTACTCATTATAACACAATTTAGCATTGCAATTTTATTAATAAGTGGTACATTAGTACTAAGGGGGCAATTAGACTTTATGAGAAATAAAGATCTAGGTTTTAATAAAGAACAGGTACTTTCCTTTCCACTAGATGGAAAAAAAGATAGTTACAATGCGCTTGAGTTATTACGAAATGAACTAGCAGATAATCCTGATATTTTAAAAATAACGGGAGCAGACAATAATTTAGGCCTTGGTAGAGACGGTAGTGCTTCTTCTAGCATATATGGCTTTGAATATAAGGGCAGGGGGATAAACACAAACTATTTAGTAGTAGACTATGACTACGTTGAAACCTTAGACCTGGAAGTGATAAAAGGCAGAAACTTTAAAAGAGGTTTTGCCAATGATAGTTTAAGTGTAGTTATCAACGAAACAATGGCTAAAGAGTTTGGAGAAGAGAACCCTTTAACCGCCTATGTTAATGCCGAAGATAGTGTGAAATACCCAGTAATTGGAGTTGTAAAAGATTATCATTTTGAAAAATTAGACAAGTCTATCCAACCCATAACTATGTTTTTAAACAACAACGAGGATTTGTACTATGCTTATGTTAAAGTAACCCCTTATAACATGTCAAAATCTTATGATGCTATAGAAAAGGCTTGGGCCAAGATAGAGCCTAACGCTATCTTTTTAGGTTCTTTTTTGGATGAAAATATCAACAGGACTTTTAGAAAAGAGGAAAAGATGACCAAAATGATTACCACAGGGTCTATCATAGCTATAGTGTTAAGTTGCATTGGTCTTTTTGCTATTTCTTTATTAATCGTTGCCCAACGCACCAAAGAAGTCGGGGTACGAAAAGTAATAGGTGCTAGTATAGCTAACATTACTTTTTTATTGACCAAAGATCTCTTAAAGTTAGTTGGTATTTCATTTTTAATAGCTACTCCTTTTGCTTGGTGGTTTATGAGGGAATGGTTGCAAAACTATCCTTTTAAAATCGACTTAAGTATATGGTTCTTTATAGCATCTGGACTATTGGCTACTTTGATCGCTTTACTAACCGTAGGAGTTAGAACCTTAAAAGCTGCTGCTCAAAATCCAGCGAAAAGTTTAAAAACAGAATAGTAATTGAGGCGTACTTTATAAATTATAAAAATCATCAATTATGTTCAAAAATCATTTAAAAATTGCTTTTAGATCTATTATAAGGCATAAAAAACATACGATAATCAACATTTTTGGGTTGTCCATAGCCATGGCCAGTTTTATTTTTATTTTGTATTTGCAGGAGCGACTGCACTCTTTATCGCTTTCTTAACTGTTGGAGTCAAAATATATAAAACCTCAACTACAAACCCAATAGAACACCTTAAGAATGAGTAGATATAAATTTTATAAGAACTATTTTTAAGTGTAATATTATCGAACAGGATTGTATCGTTTCCGTACACCTAAAAAAAACAAAACCACATAACACCTTAACTTACAGCAAATTAAACAATGGCATAGTATTGCATACTTATTAAACACAAACAGTAATCTGAAAAAATATAAAATGATATTACAACTTAAAGGCCTATTTAAATGGGTAAACTCAGGAGGACATAGAATTTTCTTATTAAATGATATTGATCTTACTATTGAAGAAGGTGAATTTATATCTATCATGGGACCATCAGGATCTGGAAAAACAACTCTACTCAATGTTATTGGAATGTTAGACGGCTTCAATGAAGGTATGTATGAGTTTCTTGAAGAACCTGTGCATGAACTAAAAGAAAAACACCGTGCTAATTTATATAAAGAATACATTGGTTTTGTATTTCAATCCTATCATTTAATAGATGAATTAACAGTATATGAGAATATAGAAACACCTTTGTTATACAAAAAGTATAGTTCTTCCGAACGAAAAGCAGCCGTTGCCGAGATTCTGGATCGCTTTAATATTGTTGGTAAAAAGGACCTCTTTCCTTCACAGCTTAGTGGCGGACAACAACAACTAGTGGGCATTGCACGTGCACTGATTTCGAATCCCAAACTTATTCTTGCTGATGAACCAACTGGTAACCTGAATTCTAAACAAAGCACAGAAATCATGGAACTCTTCAAGGAATTAAATGATGAGGGTGTTACCATTATTCAAGTAACACACTCTGAATCCAATGCTGCCTACGGATCGAGAATTATCAATTTATTGGATGGTAGAATTGTTTAGAACCTACTATCAAAACAAATAGTTATGAGTAAAAAAATAATAGCTTTAATTGGGTTTTTAGTGCTTACTTCTGGCATTGGTTTTTCTCAAGATGCTAAAACAATACTAACTTTAAACGACTGTATAGAAATTGCACTTAACAATAATTTGGATCTAAAAAGGTCGAAGTTAAATGCGGAATCTTCAACTGTAAATTATAAGCAATCCAGAGCCAACATACTTCCGAATTTGAATGCGAATTACGACTTAGGGCTTAATGACGGGCGTAGTATTGATCCTTTCACAAATGATATCATCAATCAGCAACTTACATTTTCTAATGCGGGATTAAATCTAAATGCAACCATATTTAATGGTTTTAGAATATTAAACACCATCAAACAAAACCGATTTAATTTACAGGCCTCGGAAATGGAAATTGAAGAAACTAAGCAAAACTTAGTTTTAGAGGTCTCACTGCGCTATATACAAATATTAAATAGCAGGGACGCATGGGAAATTTCAAAATCAAGGTTGGAAACCACCAAAAAACAGTTAGAAAGACTTCGAGTTCGTTATAATGAAGAAATTGGTAATCCTGCTGAATATACCGATATGCAAGGGCAATATACCAATGATCAAGTAGGAATTATAAATGCTGAAAACAGTTTTAATCTAGCGGTTTCTGAACTGCTTAGGCTTTTAAATTTAGATACGCATTCTGAAAAAACATTTGAAAGTATTTTTGGATTAGTAAGTTCTGAAAAATATCCATTTTCGGCAGATTTAGTCTATAATAATGCTTTAGAAAATTTAGCTACTTTTAAATCTAAACAACTTAGAATAGATGCTGCAAATTCGGGTATTAAGGTTGCAAGGTCTAATTACTTCCCTGAGGTATCAGTTTTTAGTAGACTAAACACTAATTATTCCAGTCTGGCCAAGACATTTACCGAAACTGGGACGGTTACTAATGAGACTGGGGATTTTGTAAATATTGCTAATCAAGAGTATCCTGTAATGCGAAATGAAAGCGTATTTGAAAGTCATAAAATTGGTTATGAAGATCAATTCAATAACAACCTCAGTTCTGTTATCGGAGTTTCTGTTCGTGTACCCTTGTTTAATGGATTTCGAGCCAAAAACCAGGTATCACTACAAAAAATAGCCTTAGAAGACACTAAAGTTGAATTGGAAAACACCAAACTACTTTTTAAACAATCTATAGAACAGGCTTATAATAATATGGAGGCTGCTTACGAACGTTATCAGGTTTTATTGGATCAGGTAATTGCTTTTGAAGAATCATTTCGAATCAACGAAGTTCGGTTTAATAACGGCGTATCTAATATCGTGGAGTATTTAACTAGCAAAAATAATTTGGATAGTGCCAAACTAAATTTGAATCAAACGAAATATGAATACTTATTGCGAATCAAGATTTTAGATTATTACAGAGGTATATAACCGTTTAATAAAAAAGAGGGGGTCTAAAAAGTGTCATTCAGAACACCCGCCTGCCGGACGGGCAGGTAGTGAACCTGCCGGCAGGCAGGGAATCTCAAAAAAATTAAACACCTGTTTATTAAAGTGTTGAGATTTTTCGACTTTAGTTTATGCTGAGCATAGCCGAAGTACTCAAAATGACAATTCAAGAACTTTTTAGACCCCCTCTTACTAAAATAAATCAAATATGTTTTATAATTATTTTATAAAAGATATAATCTTCAAAAAACAGCTAAATAGTGTGCTATGTTTCGATTAATCAAAGATATATACCCATATTGAAACCGAGGTGCATTTATTGTTCAGATGTGAGTATGGTTTTTTTAATTTTCGGATGCCCTATATGCTATAGTTTATCCTGTAAACAAACATTCAAAGCTTCTTAAAGCATTAAACATTCAACTTTCATTTTTAAAAAATTTGGAATACTATATAATTATACATATGTTTGTACTGATTAGTACAGTTAAATGAAAAAACACAATAAAGAAGACGTTATAAAAGTGGGTCAAAACCTATTTAAAACAGTAGGCTACCATAATACAGGTACCGAAGAAATACTTCAGGAATCAAATTATCCAAGAAGTTCATTTTACTATAATTTTAAAAGTAAAGAGCAGTTTGCCGAACATGTTCTGGAATATTATGGCAACAATTCTGCAAAACTTTATAGTAGTATTCTGGAAGATCAAAATGTAAAAAGCCCATTGAAACGCTTTGAATTGTTCGCCATTATAATAACCGACATGGCTGAAAAAAACAATTTCAAATCTGAATGCTTAATACAAAAGTTTTCGGTTGAATGTGCCGGGAATAATGAAAATTTAAGGGATGCCTCTCAAAAGCAATTAGAAAAACTTTTACTAATATTTAAAAATTGCCTTGAAGAAGGCCAACATAAAGAAGAAATTAGAACAGATCTGGATACTCTAGACATGGCTAAATTTATTCATGCCCAATTATATGGAGGGTTCCTCCTATCAAGGCTTCAAAATGATATATCTGTTTTAAAAAACAACATGACATATGTTTTAGAATATATTAAAGCATAAAAAATTTATCTAATTACTGTATAGATCAGTTCATTCAAAAACTAAAATTATGAAAACAATTAAACTAACAACAATCTTAATTATTTGTGTTCTATTACTTCAAAGCTGTATGGCAGACATGCGAACGAAGATGATTAAAAGAGATGGTATTTCTCAATTGAATACGGTTAAAGGTGAAAATTTACTTAAAGAGACCTGGAAAAAACATGGTTTCGAAAACCTGAACAGCCATAAGGTCTACTCTTTTACTGCAAACGATACTTGGAAGGGGCTTATGGGAAGAATGGGGAAACCCTGGCCGGAAGCCAAGTCTAAATTAAAGCTAAAATATGCTATAAATACTTTTGATAGTCAGGTGGAATTTTTAAACGGCAAAAAGGAAAACACTTTAGCAGGTTTACAAAGCTGGCAATATTATGAAAAAACCCCAGAATCGGATATTGGGTTTACAACATACAATAAACGTATTGCTTTTGGTCTTTCGGCCTATCATTATTTTTTCGAAATGCTGGACCGTCTAAAAAATGCTCCTATTATCTCTTACGCAGGTGAAAAAACATTTAATAGCAAACAATACCATTTAATTTTTGTTACATGGAAAGATGCCAAACCACATATGCAACACGATCAGTACCTGTTATGGATAAATGCCGAAACCCAACTTTTAGAATATGCCGTATATTCTCTAAGAGATAATTATTTAAAAATACCCGGATATAAAGCATTTTATGGATCTATAAAATTTAGCGACTACAAAAGCGTCGATGGTATCTTAATTCCGCACAAACAAATCGTGTTTTTAAACCAACCCAGCAGAAAAGATAAGAGCCACCTTCATCAATTAATTGTAGAGGATTTTAAATTCGACGATTTTGATATTAGCGAGTTATATCCAAGTTCGGACATAGCAAAAATTGGAGATAAAAAACTACACTAAAAAATAATACTAACACTAGATTAATTTCGTTAACCCTTTATTAATGATTAACCCCCCAAATTATAATACTATGAATAAATTATTAAAATGGCCTATCGTGATATGTTTGATATTATTAACGGCTTGTAGCTCGGATGACAAACCTCAAGACCCTGATAATGGCAATGATCCCGATACCGAAAACCCTGACACAGAAAATCCGGAAAGTAAAATTAAAACGGTGCTAAAAGCCAGTAGAATTAGTGGTCCCGCTCCATTGGCAGTTCAATTTAGTACCTTAGGAACTTCTCACGAGAATAACGAGTTGGATACCTTTAGAGAATTAGGATATCACTTTACATTTGGTGATCCCGCGAGCGGCGTGTGGAAGTTTAGTAACAAATCTAAAAATTCGCAAATTGGCGGCCCCATTGCCTCTCATGTATTTGAATCGAGCGGTGTATACCTCGTTAAAGTGAGAGCTCAAGATAGTGATGGAAACTTTAGTGATGCGTCGATTGAAATTTCGGTAACCGATCCCGATAATGTTTACACCGCTGAGAATACGGTAATAATAAGTAAAACCTCTAATGTTTCTGGCGCTCCAAATGGTGCTCTCGAATTAACAAACCAATCCAAGTGGCCTCAATGGGAGTCTGGCAAACGTTATTTACTAATGTCTGGTCAAGATTTTACTTCATTTGGACCAATAAACCTAAAAAAGGTTCAAGATGTACAGGTTGGTAAAAACGGTACTGGTTCTAATCCTATCGTGGATGAAATTAATATTGAAAGAGGAAGACCTTCTACTACTAATTGGGCTTCTCGTGTGGTTGTTTCAGATTTAAACTCTAAAGCCATAAATATCCCTAATACCTCAGAGGATATTTATATTATTAGAGGAACAAATACCAGCTTTTATGTAGGTAATACGATTGAGCATTATGTTAAGAGTGGTTCTGCAAATGAATCTGATAGCATGCGCTTTCCAAAGAATATATTTATGTATGAAGCAACCAATACTTCGCCTACAACAGGTTTTAACTCCTATGTATTATCGAAAGGTTTTAGTATGATGGGTACAGAATTGGCTAATCCTTCACAACATAATATAAGACCAAAATATACTGTTAACACTTTTATTGGTCATAATTATTTTTACAATGCTGGGCCTACTCATCATAATATTAAACTGCACAGTGATGGTGTAATACTAAATGAAGATGAAACATTGGCCAAAAATGGTTTGGAAGGTGCAAGTCGTTGGATTGTTGTTGCTAATAACACCTTTGGTGACGGCACTGTTCAAAAAAACCCATGGTCTGTTACATTCGATCCTCAAAACTCTTCGAGTGCAGAAGGAGTACATGATGTTATTGTAGAAAATAATATTTTCAAGTCCGACTTTTTAGTTGAAACTATTTTAGGGGGACGTAACCTTACCGAAAGAGGAAATTCAAGTTCTGGAGAGTATAAAACGGTAACAGGTCAAAATGTAAATTCATTACCAGAAACATGGGATGGGCCTTATTATTTAGATGCTCAATTAATACTACCTGATGCTCCTAACTAATGATTAATTAACAAATATTATTCATTTAATAAGACCTGTCAGGTTTTAAAACCTGATAGGTCTTGAAAACAAAATTAAGAAGGTCGTTTCACAATAAGTACAATGATTTTTGAGTCAGTTTTTTTTACTTGCTAAAAACTTAAGCTTTATTTAATGCGGACTTCTTTTTTAAATGAAGCACAGGTAAATAGAAAAATATTCCTATTAATGAAAATAGCAATCCGCCTATGGATCCAACCGCAAAAGAAAACCAAAATACTTCGTTCTGACCTCCCCAAATAAAGGGAATTAAACCGACCATAGTAGAAACTATGGTTAATATAACTGGAATGATTTTATAGTTAAAAGCTTTAAAATATAATGATTGCGTGTTTCTTCTTGGATATTGTTTTTTTAAGTTATTGTAATCGTTAATTATATACAATGCAGAGTTTACACTAATTCCGCATAGTAGAATAAATGCGGCATAACCTCCTTGGTCAAAATTAAAATCAAAAAGGTAAAAGGTTAAAAACACACCTATAAATGATATGGGAATCATACTTATAATAACTAAAGGTTGTCTTAATGACTCTAGCAGTATGGCACATATAAAGAAGATAATAAAGATGACCACAAATAAATAGTAGTATTGTTGTTTATCCTTCTTATTCCATCGATTATAGGACGCTTCTAGTACACGATATCCTATTGGAAGCTTTGTCTCTAGTTTTTCCACATGGCGTTCTCTTACTTTTTTTGCCAAGGGTGGCGTTCCCAAAAAATTGTAAGCAACCGCTAATCGATACTGCTGATTAATTTTTTTAATAACATTACCCGTTTTCTTTTTTTCGATAGATGCTAATTGGTTTAATTTATACTGATTGCCATGAATACTAATTGGTGTATGTCTTAAATCCCAAACATTAAACTTCTGATAATTATTTGAAACCAATTTTACTTGCTGTAATTCGTGATCTTTAACAATTGAGGTTAGTGTTCCTGAATGTACTTGATTTTTTAAATAACCATATAATTGATTTTGAGAAACACCTGTCATCGCCAGTCGTTGCTCATCAAAATCAAGGTAATATTCATTTAATGTAGTATTACCCCATCCCCCACTGGTTATCTCTACGTCCTTAACTCTTGACGATGATTCGTTTATAAGTTGTTCCTTTAGCAACTCTGCATAGCTATATAGATTATCGTAATTATAGCCTTCTAATTCTATTCTATTGCTTTTATAACCTGTTCCTAAAGCATTAGAAAAACCACGCCCAACGCCAGTAACAGACCAATCCAGACCGCCAAGACTAATTGCTTTAGATTCCAGCATACTTTTTAATGTATAAGGAAAAGAGCTGAACTCGAACTCATCTTTAAAATAAATAGAGATATTTGAGTTTTTATAACTATTAATTCGAGTTTCATAAAGTGCCACTTCTTTAAACCGCCCTATATAGTTTTCCATTTTTTGAATAACCTCATTAAGCTGTTTAATGGTACAACCGTCTGGCATACGTCCTGTTACTCTTAGCGTAGTACGTTCTGGTTCATTATAGTATGAGTTTTCAAAAACGTCTTCGGTAAATAGTCGTAAAGAACCTCCAAGAACCTTTTCTAAAGTAGGTTTTATTTCATTATAAAACCATTCTGTTCCCAAAGTATCATTATATGTTTTGGTAAAGAAACCATCACCTTCCATCTCTCTTGGCAATAAATGTATTGGTAACCCAAACCCTAAAATAAAAAGAAGTATAAATCCCCATTTAAATTGAGGTTTGCGCATCCACATTATCGTATTAGCGTAATGTTTGGTAAATTTATAAATACGTCGCTTACGCTTTCTGGAAAACTTAATCCGCTTATTTCTTAACTTCATTTTTTCCAATAAAGCAGGTATATAATACAAAGAAATAAATAGAGACACACCAATATTAATAGCAATAACTAAAGCAAAATCCCATAAATTAATACGTTGCTTTTCTTCTAATAGAAAAATGACTACTAAGGCACCAATCGTAGTTAAAGTTGCAGCCAAAATAGCTAAAAAAGCTTTTTTATTGCCTTTGTTCCTTAAATGGTCAATCATAATAATACTATTATCTATGATGATTCCAAAGGAAATCGTAATGCCTGCAAAAGAATATAGTTGAAGCTCAATTTTAAATATATAGTAAAAAATAACAGCTATTAGCAGATTGGTTACAATACTTAAAAATAATATAGCAGAGTATTTAAAACTCCTGTTAATCAATACAATTAAGACCAATAAAATTAAAAAGGAAAAAAGGGTTCTGGTTTTTATTTTCTGTAATTCCTCAACTATATATTCTGTAGTATCTTGTGTTAATTTTATAGCATATCCGCTAGAAATATCTTTTTTTATAGTTTCAACAATACGCTTAACCCTTTTTACTAATTCAATAGTATTAACTCCCTTTTCTGCATAAACCACCATATTAACTGTATTGAGTCCATTAACTCTATAATAAGCTCTTACAGCCCCCTCTTTATACCTTACGCTTGCTAAATCATCAAGATAGATTATTCTGCTTTTTATTTTCTTTATAGGAATCTTTCCCCATACTATATCGCCTTCTGGCTTTTGTACTAAAACTAAAGATATTTCATGAACAGCATCGCTATGTTGAGAAACTAAAGCCCCATGCCCTAATTCATGTTTTTGAAGGTATTGATTAATCCCAGATTGAATATCGTTTACAGATATACTTAGCTGTGCTAATTTTTTTGAGTCGTATTCTATAACCCACTCAAATGGTGCTGCTCCGTAAACATTAATTTGATTAACACCTTTTATAGTTGCAAGTTTGGGTGTTATGTTATTTTCTGTAAACTTTTTTATATAATAAGCACTTTCGTTGGCATTGATGCTATAAGACAAAATCGGTTTTTTGTTTTCATTAGCACCACTTAATGATAATTGTGGATAGCTAACACCTTCTGGTAATTCGGAATAACTCTGGCGGATTAAACTTGCTACTTCAAAACGCGTAGCATCCATGTCTGCATTTTTCTTAAAATCTATAGAAATAGTACCGCTTCCTTTGTTAGATTTAGAGCTTATTTTTTTTACTCCTTTTATTGTGTTAAATACGCCTTCTAATTTAGAAGTTACCTCTTGCTCTATCACTTTTGAAGAAACATCCTGCCAATTAAAATCTACATGTAAAGACGGATTCGCTTTTGTTGGGGTTAATTGAACACTTAATAATGGGATTAAACTAGCTCCTATTATAGCCAAACACAGAAAGATAGTAAGAATGGAGAAGGATGTTAGTTTAGACCTCATGTTTATTTACAATAACTACTCATTTAATATTTTTTAGCTTAGATAATGATCTATACTAATTTACACTTTTAAACAACCGATCCCATCTAAATTCATCTCTGTAATTGGAAAATAAAACACATTGTACCTTACTAATGATAGACTCTTCTGGTATAAATCCGATAAATCTGGAATCGAAAGATCCTTTTCTATTATCCCCCATCATAAAATAATAATTCTGTTTAAAAGTATAGGTGTGTTGTTCTTTTCCATTAATAAAATAAGAAAATGCTCTTTTTTTTATGCTTACGCCTTCGTGCAAATTTATGGTTGTGTTGTAAAGAGCAAATGTTTCTTCATTTAAATTTATTTTCATTCCTTTTTTAGGAACGACAACTGGTCCTAAGCTATCGGGCGTCCAGTGATGATGATTAGGTTTTACAAAAAGTTTATCTTCTTTTTTAAATGTTTTTTCAACTGGATGTAATGAATCAATACATTTTAAATGCTTTATTTTATTTAACTCATCATAGGTAAGTTGTATCATAAAAAAAGAAGCATTTTCTGTATCTCTACTAAAAACTCTATTAATTTTTAAAGAGTCTATTTTTCTGTATAGCGCCTTACTGTCTCTTGCTATAAAACGATATGTATTACGTATGGTTCCAGCATATTCCTGCTTTATATCATTTATATAAATACGTCCTTCTTCAATAATTAATGTATCTCCAGCAATACCTATACATCGTTTTGCAAAAGAGTTATTAGATCTAAAGTTTTTGTATACTAAAACATCTCCATTTTTTATTGTTGATGTACCAGATAAGCGTTTATAATCCCACCAATTGACTTTCATGGAATCTCTTGCTTTTTTATTGAAATAAAAAGCAATATTTACTAAAGGAATTTCAAAAGGGGATCTGGGTAAAATAGGTCCGTATTTTAATTTATTAACGACTATAACATCTCCTGGGAACAATGTATCTTCCATAGAAGAACTTGGGATTTTGTAGATATCGAAGGTAAATAGTTTTATGCTTATGGCTATAGAGAAAATAAACAGGATTAAAAAACTTGCTCTAAGACTTTTTTTTAAGAATTGGGGCTTAACTAATTTTAAGAATTTGTTTATACTGTAATGTATTATGACTATAATTATAATCAGAAAACTTAGCCATATTAAATTTAAGAATAATAATAAACTAATAATTAAAAATGTTAATAGCTTAAAAGAATATTTATTTTTCATTAATTATGTTGAACTTTATGTAAGTTAGAAGATTATGACATAAGTGTTAACAATAATTTCTTAATTAAGGCCATCTAAAATTGTTTAGTTTTACCCAATTTGTGCTCCAATGATAATTGCTTATAGCAAAACATTATATTGATCTTTTATACCTAAAAAATATATGTGCTAAAGAAAAGGCTCATCGCAAAACAATATTTAATTCATCTAATTAAATATTTAATAGTTCAAGGTAAAGAATCATAGTAACGTTATCTTAGTTTTGCAATAATTAAAATAGGATTGTCATCTTCCTTGCATTTAAGTTCATTTCTTTTGTTTTCGGTTAAATCAATGGGAGAAACAAAATCAACAATACACTCTTTATCAATATATTTGGGCCAAAAACTAGGAAACTCATTAATCAAATCATTTTTAATTCCAAAACTATTTTTTTTATTATTAAGATAGTCATCTTCAGTAAATTTTTGATGGTATATAAATTTATTTTCATCTTTAGTAAATAAACCTTTATACATGGCATTATCATAATCATAACTAATGAAAAAATAATTAGAAGTTTCACTAATACCAATTGGTCTAATTTTCGTTCTTAATTTATTGCCTCCAATTATACTTACGGCATCTTTAGTACTCATTTCATAATCACCTAAACTAATATTCCAGTGTGGAATTAATTCATTTTTAGTAACTTGATAAATAGTGTCAATAAACGGTTCTTTATAAAATACTTTATTATTCATTAGATACGGTTTTCCTACATAAAACAAAGCTTGCTTTAAATTTGAATAGCTTACATTATTTCTAGATTTAAATGATTTAACTTTAGTAAATGTTGAGTCGAAAACAGCTAACATAGTTCTATTTTCTTCTTCATACATTTGTTTTTGAGGCACAAAAAAATATCCTTCGTTATTTTTACAAATTCCAGCGGGAGGAAATGTTAGATTTATTTTTTCAATAAACTTACCTTTATAATTAAATACCTTTATAGATTCATAATCGGAGATATATAAATATTCATTTACAGGGTCAACGTGAATACTCATAATAGCATTGTATTCATGAGGTCCATTACCAACGGCATTAATTTTATTAGAGAAATTTCCTTTTCTATCAAATATTAGAATTGTTTTCTTTGATCTAAAAATGATATTCTTTTCGTCTATATGAATCAAATCTGGCATAGGTCCAATTATAGAATGCATATTCGTTTCTAATAATACAATCTCAGTGTCATTTGCTATTTTAGATAAAAAGCAATTTATAGAAGATTTTTTTGGGTTAATTTCTAATACCGGAATTGAATTTTTATTTTTTGAATTGCATTGAACAAAAGAAAAAAAGCAAAGCGCCAAAAAAAAACTATAAATTACTAAACGCATCTAGCCCTGGTTTTTGAAAAAAAATCGATTCTACCTTGTTTAAAGTACAATTATTAAAAATTACTGTAGGATATATTGAATTTTTATAATTAGAATATTTATTGTCATAATCTATAAATATATTAGAATGATTTTCTACATCAATTTTAGTCTTATTTTTTAGCATCTTTATAGATTGAACATTAGTTAACAAAAACAAATATTTAGGATTTTTATAGTTTTCTTTGAAAAAATTTTCGGCTACTGTGATGCAACCAGCGCAGCCTGTACCAGGTAATATTATTATTTTTTCATAGCACGTATCCATATTCGACAATAATTCATTTGTTTGAATAATTAATTGATCATTATTTTCCTTTTTTTTATCTGACTTACAACTAATAAATAAGATTATATATAGGATTATGTATAAATTATAAATTTTATTATTCATGATTTTAAAAGTTTATAAACATCAAAACTCAATATATCTTCGTCGGAAAAACTCTTTCTATTTTGAATCATAAATCCATCAGAAGAAACATGCAAAGAATTAATATCTTTTAAGGAAAAATCTATCTTATTCTTAAATACTTTTTCTCCAACAATATTTAATTTTTCATCTAAAATAATTACAGACATATCTCGAGTGTATTCTTCACCTTCAACATATTTAGAAGGTAGTAATGATACCCTATAATATACTTTGTTATATTCATCATATAAAACACAAAAATAAAACCCGTTTTCAACTACAAATTGAAAATTATTCTTGTTTTTAAAATCATCAAAGTTATTTATTGATTTAATATACTCACTCCCAGCGCAATATTTTTCGTCATTTTTGAAATCTTTGGTGGAAAATAGCTTGTGTGAAGCCGGAAAATTAAAAATAAATGCATTTTTAACTGGATTATATGTATAGGTTACTGCCATTCTATAATTGTATCCCCCAAAAAAAAGTTTAGAATATATTTCTGGAAAACGATACAAATATTTAATATTAGAAAAAGAAGAATCAATTTTGGCAACACAATTATAAGATAATTTTGCTTTTTCCCTATCTTTCCGTCCACCTACAAGATAGATTGATCCATTATTATATGTAATAGGTGAATGTGATGTAGGCATTGCGTAAAAGCCGTTATTTTCTTTTTTTAATGGTATCGTAATTTTTTTAATTATAGTCCCCAAACTATCTTGAAGCGTTAACCTTTTTGACCAATATTCATAAGTTAAAATCTTATTCCAAGATATAATTTCAAAACCTGTTATTTTTTTAGGATCGGTTAGTTTTATTTTTCTATTGAGTTTTTTACTATTATATTCATAACAATAAACAGTATTATTGTATTGATTTAAAAAGGTGAAATATGTAGAATCTTTAATTTTTACATACTTAACATAATCAATTAGGGGAGCAGTTACAGAGTCTAACTTAAATGTTATTGTTTTTTCTTTTTTTAGTGTATATTTCTTATTGAAGGAGTCACAATTATTAATATTTTTTTCACGTTCTTTTGTACTACATGCCGTTAAAACAATTAAAAAACATGTGCTGATCAATGTATGTATTACTTTCATTATACTTATACTCTTTGGTTAATAGTATTGTTTGTTAATAATTATAAAAGGTGTCTAAATTTATTTTAGTATTCTTATTTCCAAAAAGAACAATGGTTTAAAACACCATTTAAAATTTTTTTAGACACCTCAATTATCAGCCTTTACATGGATTTGACCACCACCAATCATCTATACAAGCATGGCCTCCACTTACAGTTACATTGCAATCACCATTATTACTACCTGGAACCGTATTGCAGCCTTCTGCGTTTGCTTCACTCATAGCTAACAAGTTACTTAAGTTTATAGGATCGTCACCAATAGATGTATTTGTACTAAAAAACATAGCAGCAACCATCATAGTTACTCCTATAACTCCTATTATTTTTTTCATTTTATTGTATTTTAATATTAATCGAGATACTGAATTATCTCTTTTTATTTTTACTTTTGCAAAGTCTAATATTGAGGCATCCTACTTTTAAAAAATGACAACCACTTATAGATATGATAAGCAGTTATAAGACAAACATTGTGAAATAGTACAATGTAAAATCTTCCTCTGGGTATTGATTTAAGGTTTACATTCCATAAGCTTTACTTTTTATAGTTAAACAATGTGTGATTATATTTTTAATTATTCTATTTCAAATACTCAGAGTTTTTTTGTATTTAACAATATGGTATGTATTACTTTTTCAATTAGCATTTAGGTAATCATTTACACTATTTTTAGTTTCTTGGGCGAGAATCCAACATAAGTTTATTTATGATCAATCGCTGAATCCTTGGTTTTTAGACTTCTTCAATCATAATTACTATTCTATTATAATTTCTCAAAAACCGCACTAACTACTTTTTTTAAACCACTTATAACAAAATAAACAAGTCGAATGGACAAATTTTGTCCATTTGTTATTTTCTAATAATATAATTATGAATTGCTCTACAGTAAACAATGTTATAACCTTCTTCTCTTAGGCTAGCAAGCATTCTTCTTACTGTTTTTTTACTACAGTCAAAATCATTAGCGGTTTTCTCTATTGAAACCAACATTTTATTTTCAATCAAATACAAAAGGTGTTTCTCTTTTATTTTTCTTTCAGTATAAGTCATTTGTGAGGGACAGTTCTGTTAGTTTTTTATTATTGCATTAAAGTCTTGTTTTATCGTATTACCATTAATAAAATTATATAGCGTTAATTGTTGTACTTCGTAATAAAACGTCCAATAATTTTGTAGACTTAATATATATTGTTCGGTTGCCAATTGCCAAGCTTGTCGTGAGCTACTCAGGTTTAATAAATCTATACGTCCAGATAAAAAACGTTTTTCAGTAATCTTATAAGATTCTCTTGCAATTTCACTGGTTCGTAATGCGCCTTCAACCAATTCTTTTTGAAGGTTAAAATCTATAACTTTTAGAGTAACTTGCTGTTTGTAAGCATCCTCATCTTGTTGTAACTCTATATCTAAAACTTCTTTATTCATTTTAGCCGTTTTAATATTTCCTTTACGTTCTCCCCAATCCAGAATAGGAACGTTTAATTGAATCGCTACCATTTGTTGATCCAAGAAGCCCCTGTAAGCATTGCTAAAAGTGTTGGACTGTTGGTTTAAACCATAACTGGCTGTTAAGGACAAATCGAAGCGGTTATCTTTAATAGCTTTATCCAAATCTCGTAAAGCCTCTACTTTTCGCAATTTTAAATTTATTATATCTGGATTATTGCTATTAGCTAGGTTGATGGCCTCACTTACATCTATTTGTAAATTGGAAATTAATTCAGGTAATTCGGGGATTGTATTTGAAGGAAGGTCGTCTCTTAAAAACAACTTTAATTCGGCTTCTGCCTTTTCCAAAGTCTGCCTACTTTGTGTAGCATTAGTATTGGCATTATATACATCTAGTTCTAAATTAAGAACATCGTCCTTTTCGATAGAGCCTAAATCGTAGCGCCTTTTTCCTATTCTGAATAGTTTTTCTGCCGATGTTTTATTTTCATTAGCAATCTCTAGTTTTTTACTCGCTAAAGCCCAATTAAAAAACAGATTAACTGTTTTTAAATTAATAGTCTGTAATTCGTAGATAAACTCTTGCTTTGCCTTTTCGTATTTAAGAGGCTCCGTTTTTTGTTCCCATTTAAATTCATTAAAAGCCATTAAAGGCTGCATCAAACCTATTCTAAAGGGTGTTGCATTGTAATTTTCTATATCTAACTCTCCAAAATTTTCTAACCTATTAAACTCTGAATTAATAAACAAGTTGGTTCCTGTAGCTCTAATATTTTGGGTAGCAGTAAGATTCGCGTAGCTATTTAAATTTTGTTGCGATCTATAAACATCTATATTTTGTTCGGAATCGTAACGTTGTATTACAGATCTGTTATAGGTTAATGGACGAAGACTTAAATCAACTTTAGGCAACAAACTTGATTTAAACGATCTGAACTCCCAATAGCTAACGCCATACTTTCGCTTGGCCTTAAAAGCATCTAAAGAGTTTTTGCTTGCTAAATTTAAAACATCATTAAGCGTTATACTTTGCCTAGGTTGTATTGAAGCATTAGTTTGTTGAGCGGTATTGTTATGTGTACAAACCACACAGCATATCACAAAAACTATATTTCTTAATTTAATGTGTAGCATACGATTTGTTTTTGGCTAAATAATAATAACAAAGTGGTATAAAATAAAGACTCACCAAGGTCCCCAATAACATCCCTCCTATTAATGCTATGGCTAACGGAGCTTGAAGCTCTGCACCTAAACCATTAGAAAACAATAATGGCAATAACGCTAGTATGGTTGTTATACTCGTCATTAAAATGGGTTTTAATCGTCGTTGTCCAGCTATTAATAAAGCTCTCATTAAATTATACCCCTTACGTTGCAATTGTATAATGGTATCTACTTTTAAAATAGAATCATTAATTATAATACCACTCATAACCACTATCCCTATCATGGACATTAGGTTAATACTCATCCCAAACAACTTTAGAAATAAAAAGGCTCCTGCCAGATCCAGAGGAACTTCCAAAAGTATAATGAGTGGAAGAAGAAAAGATTCGAATTGAGATGCCAAGATAAAATAGAGCAATACCAAAGAAATGAGCAGTACAACTATTAATTCACTCATCAATTCTTGATTGGAAAAAAAGCTACCTGTAAAACTAACATCGTACCATTTATTATTAAGTACCACTTCTTTTACCGTATTCATAGTCGTTTCAACACGATCGTCTTCTACTTGTAACGACACCGGAAAATATTCACCTTCTAGTCCTCCATTAATTGTTTTTAAATCTCTGGATTTAACAACTTTTATAAAATCATTTATATGAAATGCAGCACTATCTTGAGAAATAACCATCGTTTCGCTTAAAACATTTTGAATCTGTTTTATTTCTCCGCCCAGTATAACTGGCACGAAATTTTGGTTATCTACTACAGATAAAATTTCCCTTTCGTTAAAAGCACTTTTTAATGCATTAAACAACGTATTGGCATTTACGTTGTACGTCATTAGTTTTTCTTGATCGGCTATTAAAGTCATATAATCTTGCCAAACAATAGGTTTTAATTCTAAACCATTTAATTGTTGTTTTACTTGATACCAAACATTTTTTAGTTCTGCATTCTGTTGACTGCCTAAATTTTCTACATGTCTTAAATGGGCTACTAACGGGGCTTTTTCATCAGAAAAAATAAGGTTGAAAATATTATCAACTTCGGTATACTCATAAAGTGATGTAGGGTAGTTTTTTGCTATAACATCACCTAATACATTTTGCGTTTTAAATAACGATTCTGTTGTCTCACATTGTATGTATATACTGGTTTCTGATGTTTTTGCATTAGTTTCTTTTCCTAAAACAAATTGTTGATTGCCTACAAGAGCTGTATTATTTATTAAATCCTCTTTTACAGGTTTTAATAATTCTAAAACACGCCGTTTATTTTCTTCTACATTTATTTGATCGTTCCAATCAATTTTTAAAAGTGTTTCTGTGGCCGAAAAATCAGGCATCTTCGTTTTTGGCAAAGAGACAAATAAGCCAACAGTTAGCAATAACAAGAATAGACTAATACCCCAAGAGGCATTTTGTTTACGCATTACCCATCGAAACCCTTTTTCATATAAAGTAGCGTAATCTAATGTGTTTATTTTTGTTAAAAAATGACTTATACGACCTTCCTTATTATTATCCTTAACATGTAACAAGCGGTACAGTACTGGTAGTAATGTTACAGATACTAACAAGGATGAAAATAAACCAACGGTTATTGCCATTGCCTGGTCGTAAAACAAAGCACCGCTAATACCACTTAAGAATATTAAAGGCAGAAACACTGCACAGGTTGTAAGAGCTGAGCTCAACAAAGGTTTTAGTACTTCATTGGTTCCTAACACACAAGCTTTAGAAAGTGTATAGCCTTGCTCTCTAAATTGCGTAATATTGTCAATAACAATAATAGAATTATCTATCATAAGCCCAATCCCCAATACTAAACCTGATAATGAAATAATATTAATTGAAATACCCAACAATTGAAAAAACAACAAACAAACAATGATGGATGTAGGTACGGTAATACCTATAAGTAAAGGTGATTTTACATTTTTTAAAAATAAAAACATGACACCAAAAGCTAATAACACACCCCATAACAAACTCTGGAACAAATTGTTTATAGCGTAGTTTAATAATTTTGTTTGATCTCTTGTAATCGAAAAATCAATGTTAGGATAATCAACCTTTAAATGCTCCAAAAGCTCATTAAGCGATGCTTTAAGATCGCCCATGCGTGCATCACTTTGTTTTATAATAGCCATAGTAACGGCTTCTTCCCCTTTAGACAATACTAATCCTACACGCTTTTGAGGGTGTTCCAATACTTGAGCTAATTCTTTAAGCTGAAAAAGCCTATTGTTTTTATTAATGTATATATTCTCAATTTCCTGAATGTTATTTAAAGAGGTTCCTAAACGTACATCGTATTGGTATTGGCTATCTTTGATTAATAAGCTTCCTATTTCTAAGTCATATTTTTTAATGGCTGACTCCAGTTCGTCTAAACCAATGCCCAAAGCTCTTAGTTTGTTATTATCTGGAATGATTAATATCTCTGGAGATACTAAACCACTTACATCTACCATGGCCACCTCATTGACTTGCTCAATACGCTTTCGAATCACCTGATTTACAAAGCGATTAAAGTCTACAAAAGACTGGGAAACAGGATATAATGCTTTGTTTGAATTCGCTTGTTTTTCACCTTCCTTTAAAGTCATGCTTAAATAAAGGACAGGAATATCTGTGGCACTAGCTTTAATAACTTTTGGGCGCTTTATTGTTTTAGGAAAGCTTCCCATGGCCCTGTCTATCTTTTCATTAACCTCGATAAACGAATAATCTATTTTAGTATCGTGTGTAAAGCTTAGCTTTATAACTCCTTTTTCATTGCTCGTTTCACTTTTAATATCCTTTAAATGGCTTAATTGCATCAGGTTTCTACGCAAGGGCTTAACAATAGCATCTTCTAATTGTCTTGCAGACATATTTTCTGCAGAAACCTGTACCGTGATTTCTGGAATATCAATATCTGGCATAAGTGAAACAGGAATAAACCCAAATGCACATACCCCTAAAATAAGGACTCCTAAGGAAGTCATTAAAACTGCTATGGGTTTATGTATAAGGAATTTTACCATATTACGCTGTGCCGTCTAATAAATGGGGTTACCACCAGATTTGTTTCCCGTTTTCGTAAGTAAATATTCGTTCTTCTTTACCTTCATCTAAACACTTAAGCAAATAAAGCCCCCCGGAAATGGGTGATTTATACTCAAGTTGATAGTTAATTGCTTCTTTTATTCCAAGTGATTCCCATCCGTTTTCCCAATAAAACAACTCATAGTTTAAGCCAGGCCATACATCATTTTTATCAGATCTTGGGCAAAAAGAAATTTTTGACACCGTCTGTTTTCTGCCAAAGTCCAGACCTATCCATTGATTTTTTTCCTTTTCTACGGTACTAACAAAGCTTAGAACATTTTCGTCAAAAGCCTTTTTTATGCTAACATCATTCTTAATATTTTCGGCAGCTATTATGTTGCCCGTAAGTTTGGTGTCTTTTTCAGAGAAAAAAGCGATTTCTGCAATTAGACCATTACTCCCCTCTGGAAACAAGTAACGTACATATCTATATTGTTTTGGGTTTTCGACTGATACATCGTAATATATTAAATCCAACGTGTCTCTTATTTGATGTAGGTCTACAGGGTTATTAAAACTTTTATTATTAGCTGCTTGAAACTTGCCATGAATAAGAGGAGCGTACGACTTGTCTGGAGTATATTTTCTTTTTAAAACCATCGATTGTTCTTTCTGAATGGGATCATTTTTTTTAATATTCCCATTTGAATCAATAAGAACAGGAGGAGCTGCAGGAATTAGTGTATTATTATGAAAATACATAGGGGAGTAAGCTACTCCAACCCCAACATTTTCGAAAACAACTTTGTTTTCATTTATTCTTGCCCAATCTACAGCGACCCAATCTTTGTTGTTAAACACACAGAGGTAAACAAATTTGTTATTATTTGGAATAGGCATGGTGAGTTTAACGTCAACATCAACATTTTCGAGGTATTGTCCAGTTGCATCAACAATATTAGGGTTCTTAAAATAGACGGGGACTTCTTCGTTAAAAGTATTTAAAGAAGCCAGAGAATTTTTATTATAAGAAAATGTTTTCCTATAAATTTTAGGTATTCTTCTAGATTTATCGGGAGTATATGCTCCTATGCGATCCCAATTTAAAATAAGGTCTACAAAGGTTCCTTCTTTATCCAAGACGCCATTAAAATCATGACCTAAACTTCTACTTCCATGATGGGGGATTTGTTCATGGGTTGCCGGAACCCCAAGAGCCCTCAATCCAAATACAGCAAGACCTGCTTCTTGAACGCAATTTCCCATTTTCGTTTTAAGCATGTTAGCTGCAGACATCGTTGTTGGATAATCCAACAAACAGTACCTGGTTGGAGCTAACTTCCTTTTTATTGCTTTACATGCTATAAGAGGGTCATTTACCCCAGATGCAACTAAAGAATCAACCAATGACTGGTATTTATCAAAAAACAAGGGTCTCCAAGAAGATATTGCTTCATCCCTATAGCGATAAGGAAGAATGTATTCGCAAAACTCATGAAAGCTTAAATGTTTACTCCATGGTAAACCCCAGGCTTTAAATGCGTATTCTATGTTTTCGATTAAAAACTCGCTTTTTATATAATACAAATCTGGTTTTACGTCCAGATCATACTTACTTAAAAAGCCTTCTTTCTTAATAAAATCATTCCAAATACTATCTACCCGAATAAATTTTCCTGTACTAAGATCTTTTTTAAAAGGCGTTTCTTTTTCAGCTTCTTCAATTATGGAAAAAATGTTATTGAAACTTTGTAATCGCGGTCCATCTAAACTATAATTATAAAGCATGTTCTCAATTAAAAAATATGCAGCCTTTAATTTCAAGCTATCCTTTGGTGCCTTATAATGATTGATGACGGTTTCTAACTCTTTTTTGTTATCTCGGGCCAGATTTAAATTATCCTTAACCTTACTTGGTATGTCGCTACATGAATAGAATAGAGCAAAGAGAAACAAACAGTAGAGTTTGGTACGTTTTACATGAATAAAGAATTTAATTTTTGCTATAAATGACTTCATAAGTAGTATTTATTTTTTTATTGAAACCTCTGCATCATGTGCTAAATTCAAATTACCTGAAACAATAATGGTATCTCCTGGTTTTAAAGAAGCACTACTTTTATCGGGGTGTGGTATCACTGTATATTGGCTACTATTTTCATTTGTAGTTTGTACATAAGTCCAATACGTCTTACCAGATTTTAAAGCAAATAATACTTCTTGATTTTGTCTTAATATTACTGCTGATTTTGGTACTACAAATCGATCTGGAACATCTTTTTGAATAAATACTTTTACATTCATGCCTTCTAATAAATAGCCATCGTTCTTTATCTTGGCTTTTATAAGAATAGTTCCATCTTCTTCTACCAAAGGGTTAATAGTAACAATATGTCCTTCATACGATTTATTTAATGCAAAAGGTTGTATCTGTATTTTATTATTTACTGCAACCTCGCCTACTTCAGATTCAATCAAATAAAAATCCACTTCAAAAACAGTATCATTAATTAGTGTCATAATGATTTTTCCTGCATCTATTTGCTCGTATTGTTTACTTTCTATATTAGCAACCTTACCATTAAAAGGCGCTTTTAACCGGGTTGCGTTTAACTCAAATTGTGCATTTTTTAGTTCGTGTAAAGCGTTTTTATAGCCAGAACGTATGGCGACCATTTCATATTCATTTTCCGGAATACTATCTTTATTAAAAGCGATATAACCTCTTCCTACCAATTTGTCTTGAAACTCTAATTCTGTTTTCTTTAAGTTTATATTCGCTTTTGTTAAAGCTTGTTGATAATTAAAATCATTTAAAACAGCTAGTGTTTGTCCCTTTTTCACATAATCGCCATTCTTTACATATAACTTTTCCAGAGTTTCGCTAACTTCAAACCTTAAAGTATTCTTTTGTAAGGCTACCAGTTTACCATTACTTACTATTTCTTTTTTAAAAACACTACTTTTTAAAACAATAACATCTACTTCATTTTTTTCAGGGAGGTATTCTTTTTTATTTATGAGAACCTCGGGGGACTTTTTTGCTTTAGCACAGTTAATAAAATTTAACATCACTAATATTAAAAAGACATATCTCATTTTACATTGATGATATTGTTTTTCAATTAATGGCATATTTATTATTTAAAGATCTTTATCGCTTTTACTTAATACTTTTTTCATTTCCATCCGTATTTCTTTAATCGCTGTAGATGGTATTTTCACCTCTTTTTCAAGTATCTTTTTTGCCATAGCTTCCGCTTTTTTTTTATCGCCATTTTCATCATATAGCTTAGCTAATAAATACATAGGGTAAAATCTTGAAGGAATCATATTGGCTGCACGGTAGTAAGCTTCTTCAGATTTATCATACACTTTTAACGTTTTATAACTATCTCCCAAAGCAGTTTCTATAATGGTAGTATTTAAATATTTTTTAGCGCGCTCTAGCATTTGTGCGGCTTCTTTATCTTGTTTAGCCAGCGAGAGTGCTTTTCCGTAATTCATCAAAAAATCACCTTCTTTTTTCAAATCGGGGTAAGCGTCTGCATATACTTCTATGGCTTCTTCATAATCTCTGTATTGATATATATACAAAGCATCTTTCCATGTTTTAAAACTCTTATCTAAAGTTCTTGTGTACGCCAAACCATTAGTAACACTAATAACACTCAAAACGAAAACAAAAAACCTAAAATTCAAGGGCTTACCATGTCTCCTTAAAATCTGATACTTTTTAACATCCAAACTTGCTAATAATGCAAATAATACTACTAGAATTAGTTTAATTGGAAGTATTTGCATTGGATAAGAGAAGAAAGCGAAAGCACTTGTTGCCAATATCCCTCCTATTATAATAAAAAAGACATTCTTATTCTCTTTTTCTACGTTGATTTTAAATAAGATATACAAAAATAGAACAAGCAACAATAGCCCCAATAATCCATTTTCTACTATAAATTGCAACCATTCATTAAAAGCATAATAGGTATTATCTGCAACTAGCGATTCGGTAGTTTCCCCATGTTTGGCAAAGTAATTTGCTTGATAATTCATGTAGTGTGCTTTAAAACGATCATAACCAACTCCAAAAACTGGGTAATCCTGAATCATTTCTAAAGAAACTTTCCAAATAAACAAACGTCCGTCGGAAGAGCCTTTTTTTAAAGTATAGAGACCAAACACTCCAACACATATAATCAATGTTGTTCCAATAACTAAAATTGATTTCCTTGTTTTAGATTTTAGAGTTATAAATTTATGTAGCAGATGGTATTTACATTCAATTAATAATAGGGTGCTTATTAATACCGCTACCCATGCCGCTCTAGACTGTGTTGAAGGAAGAACTACTAGGATATAGACGATTGTTAAGAATGGAATATACTCGAAAACAATTCCTATTAACCTTTTGATTGTTTTCGATTTAGTTTTAATTTGTTTCTGTACCTCGGCTATAATACTTTTATTAAATAGGTACATGCCCAATCCAATAGGCCAGACTGCAGCTAAAAATCCGGCATAAGGCCCTGGGTTAAAAAAGCTCCCTGTTAATTTAAATTTAGAGTGGTTTGATGGAAAATATTCAAACAATTGAAGGTTCCCATAACATGCTTGAACAAAGCCAGAAATAATAGCCGCTAATAATAACCAAACGTATTTTTTTTGAGGCAGGGTTCTTAATATTATATATAAAACACTTAAGCCTATTAGTTCCATGAAGGGAACTGAAAACCCAAAATTTTCCTGAATCACATATCTATTTAGGGTCATATAACTTAGAACAACAAAAAGAGAGATATCTAATTTAGAAATGTGGACAGTTACTTTTTTGGAAAATATAATTGATAAAGAATAGGCACTTATTATTGCAAAACAGCTATAGGCAAAAACTATAAATTTACTAGTTATTGTTGAATTAGGATATGCTATTATATTGACCTGTGGTAATACAAGTAACAGGGCAATTAAAAAGAAAAGAAAAAAGGCTGATTGTGTTTTAAATTTAAATTTCAAAATTTAGTATGCGCTATGTTTACTTATTTTTACAATGTTAAATTTCGTACATTCAACATGACTTTAATAGTAAAATAGTTCTATTTACTTATAATATTGTACCAGATTATTTATAACACAGTGTCAGTGCTTAAGAAATCTTTTTCTAGATTCCACTATATATAATTTTATTGAAAATTCTAAAACCATCTAACCTCTAAACATTTACATCTCTTAACTATTTTAATTGTAAAATTATAATTTGTAGTAAAACTGAGTTTTTTGTCTTTAACAGGTGCAGAAAAAAAGTTTAAACTTTTTTTCTGCACCTGTTAAACATTTTTTGTGCTTTTTGAAGTTTATTTACACCTTTAGTGTTTCAGTTTTTTTTAAAAACCTTCCTAGCTTTATTATCCAAATATCAGACATGATAAACAAACTATTCCTGATTCGATAAAAACAGCTCAACAGCGAAATCGTTTCTAAATTTTGCTACATGAAAATGCAAACCTGTGGACGTTACTAAGGTGGTAAACGTTTCTTTTTTTATGAGCAGTTACTATCGTGTTTTTCGTAATATATAATACTGCGACATCAAATTGTGGGTTTGTCCGTTAAACACAACCGGAGGTTCCGTTATGTTTATTGTATCTACAATCTTGAAATTTGTTTTATTTACCAAAGCCATAATATCTTCTGCTTTGTATTCTGTAAAACCATATTGCGAAAAATCTAAAGATTGCCCCTCAATATAGGGCCTAAAAGAAAGTACAAACACCCCATCTTCCGTTAATATTCTATAAACCTCAGAAAGTGCTATTAACGGAGCTTTCCAAAAGTAAACCGTATTAATTGTACATACCTTATTAAACTGTTCTTCCCAAAATGGCATTTTTTCTATACTCGCATGAATGATATCCACACGCCTGGAATCGATTGGTTTTTCATTTAGTTTTTTTGCTTCAACTATCATGGTTTCAGAAATATCAATGCCCGTATAAGAAATATTATCGCCATAACTTAGAATATCCTTAATGAATTTTCCATTACCCATTCCAACTTCCAATACCTTATCAGAATCACCCAATTGTAATAAATCGTATGTGTTCTTGCTAATAAATTGGTTTAAATGATTCATCCCCAATGCCACCTCAATACCAAAAGAACCAACAGGGTGTGCAAGTTGCTTTGCCACTTTTTCAAAATCCATAGTACTATTCCTCCGGTGTTTCAGAAAATGTTAAGATATATCCATTAAGATCCATTATGGCGAACTCATTGGTACCGTAAAAAGTTCTATTCATCGGCTTGATGATGTTTACTTTACCATCTAGCTTTTCATACAACTCATTAATTTTTCCGATTCGTATATAAAAGGTTAATGCACCCCCAATGTTTAAATCTTTTAACTCTGGATATTCATTTTTTAACGATGTTTCTTCTTGAAACATCATGCCAACGTTATCCAACATAACATACCCCCATTCGAATTTCCCAGACTCCGGATTGGTATCAATTAACTTAAAACCAAGAACGTTCGTGTAATAATCTAATGTTTCGTTAACATTCGCCACCATAATATTTGGCGATAATGATTCTAATTTCATAATAGTAGTGTTATTTTTTGTTTGTGATATCGCAACAGACCAAGAAAAAACGATAAGCATCAAACACAAAGTAAATTTTCTCATTCTGTTATTTTTCAACAAAAGTAACAGAGCAGTGAGGGTCTCGTTTTGTAAAAAAACGACAATATTAAATTTGAGAAGGGTTTATACCCGCCATTTTGCGCACGTTTTTTGTAAGATGCGCATGGTCGAAATAGCCATTATCAAAAGCGGTATGAAGCAAACTTTTTTCTGGGTATTTGGAAATACTTTCCATTGTTTTAGTAAACCTAACGATGGTATGATACTCTTTCATAGTAACCCCAACAATCATTTTAAAACCTCGTTCTAACTGTCGTAAACTAATATGATGTTGTTGAGCTATTTGAACCAGGTTAATGGCTTGAAAAGACGACCTTATTGAAGCACAAACAGAAAGAATTAGGTCGTTCTTATGGTTATTCGCAAAATACAATTGGTTTTTTAAAAACTCCTCAAGAAACCGAATTTTATCAATTCTATTTTTTTTGTTTAATAGCTCATCCAAAAACAAAGCATTTAGATCTGGTAATACTTCTGAAGCATGGATTGTTTTATTTTTTATTTCAGAAAGCGGAAAATTTGAAATAGAACTAAACAGTCCTGTTTTAAAGCGAATACCAAATGTTTCTGAATCTTGTTTGGAAACAACTTGTTTGTATTTGGTCATCATTCCAGAAATCCTAATACTATCATCTGAAAAACTGTTTGAATCATCACCACAATCAAAAACAATATCTACACATCCATCGGGCAGGATTTTAGATGCTGTAATTCCATCATTTGCAGACACCCAAAAAGTATCGATATACGGGTTTAATAATGGTGGCGGTATGTATTCCTGAAAACTCATTTTAATTGCTGTTAAATATAATAAATGTGGAGAGATAAGTTTTCACTTTTGTTGACACGCATACCATACACATAATACTGTTCCTTTTTAAGAGTCAAAAAGCTAAGTAGACAATTACGAAAACTAAGTAAATACCTAATTATTAAAAATATCCCTTAACTGTATTTTTATTGTGCATTTAATAAAAAAACGGTACAACTTTCCATCTCTATTTTACAAACAATCATTCTCACCCTACAACAGAATCATTTCCCCCTAACAAAAGAAGGCTTTTTCTAGAAATTTGATATCCCCCATGTACCCCGTACAATACCAAGCATTATTTCATAAAAACACAAAAAGAAACCATACAACCCTAATACTAATTATTTAACAACATATTACACATGAAAAAAACAGTTCTTTTTTTACTACTACAAATTATGGGCGTGCTAACAGTTTATGCACAATGGAGTAACGAAGCAATAAAACCTCAACGTATATTAAAAGTTGAAAAAGAAGCCGATAAACTTCACATGACATGTGATGAAGGTTATATGGATTTAACCTTTCATTCAGACAAAATAATACACTTTAGCTTCTATCCTGAATATACCAATTTGGCTACCCAAAACTGGGGAATTAAATCCAGTAAAGGCCTTGTAGATACAGAACTGGACCTTTGGTGGGAACACTATAAATTTAGTTCACCGTCTGTTGAAATTAAATTTAATGCTTTAACCAGTAAGTTTAAATATTTTGATAAAAAAGGAAATTTGTTTTTGGAAACCGATGAAGTGATGATGAAGCCTACTACGGTTCAAGGTGAAAAAACCTATCACACCGCGGCATCATTTATAGCTCCTCCAGATGAGCATTATTATGGTTTGGGTCAGCACCAAAGTGGCTGGATGGACCACAAAGGTAAAACCGTTCCTATGTGGCACGATTATAAAGCTAAAGATGGAGAAATCATTTCCGTACCCTTTATGCTTACTAATAAAAATTATGCTATTATATATCCAAATCCTTCACGATCTGAAGTAATATGTGGTGTAGACGGTAAAACAACATGGTCGTCAGAAATAGGAGAAGCTGTTTCTTACTATGTTATTTACGGAGAAACTATTGAAGATATTTATAAAAGCTATGGCGATTTATGTGGCTATACGCCCCTACCTCCCAAAAAAGCCTTAGGGTACATTCAATGTAAACAAAAATATAACACACAAGAAGAAGTCTTAACCATAGCAAAGACACACAAAGAAAAAGGCTATCCTATAGATTATATGGTGGTAGACTGGTTTCACTGGGATCAATTAGGTGATTTAGATATGAACAAGGAACGTTGGCCAAACCCAAAAGCCATGAACGAGGAGCTAAAAAGCATGGACATTAACTGCATGATATCCTGTTGGCCTCGTTTTGTAAGTGAAAGTAAAAACTTTGATATTCTTAATAAAAATGGCTGGTTAATGAAACAAAAAAACGGAGCTTCAATGAATAGTACCGCCTGGGACTTACGTGGAGGTCTTATAGATGTAACCAATCCCAAGGCAAGCGAATGGTATTGGAACACGATAAGAAACAACTATGTTTCAAAAGGTTTCGATTCTTTTTGGCTGGATGAAAGTGAGCCAGATATTGTTCCTCATAACTTTTATTTAAGTCAAGGCCTGGGGGCTCGTATTTACAACATATATCCTTATTTACATGCCAAAGGTATGTACGAAGGCCATCGAAGAGATTTAGATGATCGTGTGTTTGTATTAACGCGTAGTTCCTGGCTAGGAGCCAATCAATTCGGAACCACTTTTTGGTCTTCAGATATTCATCCAGAATGGGATGTATTAGAGCGTCAAATTGCTTGTGGGGCTAACTTTTGTGCTTCTGGCATGCCATATTGGTCATCAGATATTGGTGGATGGCAAGGGTTTGAAAAAGAACGTAAAGCTCCAACAGCTTCGTTATTACTTAAATCTGATAAAGGCCCAGAAGACATGTATGTTGATTATCCTGAAATGTACGTACGCTGGTTCCAATATGGTACTTTTTGTCCAACATTCCGTGCACACGGCACACGTTCTGAAAATGAAGTATGGTCGTATGGAAAAGAGGCTGAAGATATTTTATCTGATTACATAGAACTACGTTACAATTTAATGCCTTACATCTATTCAAATGCCTGGAATGTAACCAAAACCAACATGCCATTTATGCGTGGTTTATTCATCAATTATATGGATGATGAAAAAGCTGCCGACATTAAGGATGAGTATTTATTCGGATCGTCTATTTTAGTAGCTCCAATATCAAAACCTGGTACAGAAAAACGCTCTGTTTATCTTCCTAAAAACGACAGCTGGTATGATTTATGGACCAATAAAGAATACGAAGGCGGCAAAACCATAACGGCTAAAGCTCCAATATCTAAAATACCGCTTTACATCAAGGCCGGTACCATATTACCCATTGCAAATAACCTGAAACATGCCAATCAAAAAACAGATACGTTAAGCATTTTTATTTACGAAGGTGCCGATGGTAAATTTGAATTGTATGAAGATGAAAACACCAATTACAACTATGAAAACGGGGCATTTTCAACCATCGGTTTTGAATGGAATAATAGTGAAAACACTTTAACTATTGGCGACCGACAAGGCCAATTCCCTCAAATGAACGAAACGTATACTTTTAAAATATTTAAAATAGTAAATGGTAAAAAGGTCTCTTTTAAAGATGAAAACGGCTATAACAAACAAGTGACATACACTGGTGAATCTTTAAGTTTGAAACTTTAAACCGACCTTAAAAACTTGCTTATAAAGACCTCGTTGACTTTAGTATTAATTTGATTTTGTATAGCAAAAGTTAAATAAAATCATACTAGCACTTAAAAAATATAAAATGAAAAAATTATTATATCTCGTTTTTTTAATTTCGATAATTTCTTGCAATACGAATAATAAGAAAAAAACCCTTGAAGCTACTAAAGAAACAAAACCTACATGGAATGCCCTTTGGAACGGAAAAGATTTTGCGGGCTGGAATATCTATTTGGGCAATCGATTCAATGAAAAAGAAGACAGCTTAGGAAACCCTATTGAACCTTACGGACTCAATAACGATCCTTTAGAAGTTATCACAGTTGTTGAGCATGATAATGAAAATGTTATTAAAATAACAGGTGAAGCTTTTGGAATGATTTTCACCAAAAAGGATTATAAAAACTATCATTTAAAGCTAAAAGTAAAATGGGGGAAACAAAAGTTCCGCCCAAGAGATAATGCCCCACGGGATAGTGGTTTACTATATCATGGTTTTGGAGCGCCAGGATCTGCCTACGATTGGATGAGCTCTCAAGAATTACAAATCCAAGAAGGAGACATGGGGGATTATTGGGCTATTGGAGATGTGGAAATCGATGTCCCAAGTGTGCCACACAAGGATATATACCATATTTACAAAGAAGGAGCAGATTTAAGAACTTATTATTTTGCCGAAGTCGTAAGACATGCTACAGCCGAAGATAGCCTTGCTAAAAGAAGAGTATTTAAAGCTTTAAACGCCGAAAAATCACATGGAGAATGGAATGATATTGAATTGATTACTTTGGGAGATCAAAGCATTCATATTGTTAACGGGAAGGTTGTAATGCGACTATATAATTCAAGAGTTGGTAGTAACCAGAAACCGTTATCAAAAACTATAGAAAATATAAAGCCCCTTACTTCCGGAAGAATTATTCTGCAATCGGAAGGCGCCGAACTCTATTATAAAGATATTTATATTAAAGAAATTACCGAAATACCTGAACAGTTTAAGTAAACTGTTTCTGAAAAAATATGATGTTGATAATTTGTTTCTGTTTAAGGTATTTTGCCCCATCTTCACAAAATAAATATTGAGGGATCAATTAAAAAAAGGGATTGTCTGAAAACTATACTCATTTAATTTTCCAGACTTCCCTTTTTTATTTACACTGTTTGTTTGGGACACTCTCTTAAAAAATGCTAAGTTTAAAACGAATGTTTTCAACTTTTACTGGAGTATTTTTTATGGGCATGTGGTACTTTAAGTCATGAGTGAGATTGAAATGATAATAGAACCTCAATCAATAATTAGTTTAATAAAAGAATTTTCACTCGCACTTAGACTTCGTCGAATTTTTATTTATCAAATTCAATAAACTACAGGCAAATTTTTCTCCTAAATCTAAGTAACTATTGCTATCATAATGATATGGGTCTGAATATTTATAATAGCGCGTACTTCTTATAATACTCACATTACTATCTTCTATAGCTAGTTTTTCTTGTGCTGCTTGGACGATCTCTCCATATTTCCAAACCTTCCCTGATTCTTTATTCCATGAATCTGAAATTTTACCTATAACAATTGGTAAGTCTCCTTTTCTGAATGCGCCTCGTATCAATGTCATTAACAATTTTAAGTTATCGTAGTACTGATTTGCAATGTCTTCATCATGAGCATCACTTTCGCCTTGCATCCATAGTATACCTGACGGCACTAATCTGTCAGGAATCCCATTATTATCTATGTCTATGGTTTCACTTGCCAATTCTAAAGTCTTCAAAAAATGATCATATTGATTTATACCTTCGCTTCCTTTAAAAGTGGGGTCCCATGAACCAAATCGGTCAGCTGCATCTTTATGAATAGATGTTCCGCCTTTGGAATATTTAATTATTGCTATTTTCTCATTTGGGTAATGTTCTTGCATTTTTTTAGCAAAAGTTAATTCAACTCCAAAACGTTCTGATAGTTTATTCTCTTTATTAGTAGAAGAAAAACCTGTTCCATGTCCTGGCCTTAATTTTTCCCAAATACCTATGCCACCACTACCGTCTTCATCATTAGATCGTCTTCCATCAAAAATCCACACGTTGTTAAATTCTTTTTTCAAGGACTTTGGCAAATCTTTATTATAACCAAAACCATCCATATTCGACTGACCTCCTAAAAAAAATACTTTTATTTCTTCTCTTTTTTCAATTTGACCATGGCCGGAAAACCCAAACACTATTATAAAAGCTAATAGAAGTAAATCTAGTTTCTTCATGTTTATTTTTTATTCATTATCATTTAGCACATTGCTAATCTTTATTATTTTTTATAGGAATTTGAACATTACATGAATAAACCGAACCATTCTCATCATGCATATTTGCTGCACATAACAATGCTACAGGCATTCCATCCTCCAAATAAAGTTGAGGTCTTTCTAAATGTGTGACTTTTTGGGTAGTGCCATCTTCCCATTCAATTTGTAAGGTCGATAGTAATGGATCTTTTGCTAAATGCCAATCAAAACCATCCTCAGAATCAAATAGTACCAATGCACGTCCGGCATCTGTAAAAGCACCATTCATATCTTTTACAATCGCTCTAAATTTTCCATCTTGATACCAAATAAAAGGATCTTCTGCTGGAAACTCATTCCCTTTAGCTTGAAAAACTGGCTTATCGTATTTTACAAAAGGACCTGTTGGGCTATTAGAAGTTGCTACACAATGCACCACTGGACCTCCAAAAACACCAGATGTTTTTTTACCTACAGCTTTATAAACCATTAAATATGTTCCATCTGGTTTTTGAGCAACAGAAGGATTATTTGCTAATAAGGCATCCAAAGCATCTTCGTTTGGACTTACATCAATAAGAGGCGTATCAAAACGCTCCCATGGCCCATTAGGGTTATCTGCGATCGCTACTCCAATACGCTGATTGTTCCGGTGCACCATATTTAGTTTCGTCTTCCCTTCCTTAGTTATTACTGGCTTACCGTCCCCCGTATTACCCATATAATAAAGGTAATATCTATCTCCAAATTTATGAATTGTTGGATTATGTGTACACAATCCATCCCAAAGCTCTGCGCCTCTAATTGGTAAAGCAACATCCATAAACTTAAAAGGACCAAAAGGGCTTTTAGAAACCGCATGTGCTATTTCAGAATCCACAACCCAAGTTGAAGTTTTCCCTTTTTTCCAACGGGAATAATACATATGGTAAAGGTTATCCCCTCCTTTTATCAATGAGCCTCCCCAAATACTAATTGAATCATTTTCGAATTTTGCGCTTAAAGGAACCTTACCTAAACTTATTTTAAAACTTTCAGCTTTTTCCTTTTGTTTTGTTACACATGAACTAAATTGAAATAATACAAGTATAAAGATCACTAACGATCTCATGCTTTTAAAACTCGTATTTTTTGAACAATGCATTTATTCTTTTTATTTATCAAACGAATAACAAAAATTAAGGTTCATGCTGTTTAAACTATTAAGGCATACTATGTTTAATCATTTAAATTATTTATCAACAGAAGTCATATTATCAATTTCCTTCTTACGTACCAAGGCTTCCAGAAAATAATAATCTGCATAATTTATAGGTTGATCTACCTGTCCAGCATTTGGCTCATTATAGTATACGTGATGCGGAATACTTCCAACACTATGTTTTAAAATGAAATAGTTTTTTTCCTCTTTTGCTGCTCTATACTTATCTGTAGATAGCACGTTTACAATATCATTAGCATAATTATAATAATGCTCTGCATTTATTTCAACCAATGTACTCAATTCAAAAAAGGCAGAAGCTGTAATTGCAGCAGCAGATACATCTCTCATTTTACCGAATTTCTCAACAGGAATCTCTATATCTGGATTATAGTTTTCCTGGCCTACATGGTAGTCCCATAAAGGCACTTTGTCTTCCGGAATAAACTTAGAATTCATAATGTATGCAGCAATGTTTTTTGCCATTTCTAAATACTCCATATTTTTAGTTTCGCGATAACACATAGTAAAACCATACAATCCCCATGCTTGTCCGCGAGACCAACTACTATTATCTGAATAGCCCTGAGACGTTTTCTTTTTGATAAGATCTCCTGTCTCTGGATTAAAAACTATGGAATGGTAACTTGAATAATCTGGCCTGTAATGATGTTTAATGGTAGAATTAGCATGTACGTTTGCTATCTTTTTAAAAGATGTATCGCCCGAAAGTTTTTCGGCTTTGTATAGCAATTCTAAATTCATCATATTATCTATAATCACTGTAAAATCATATTCTTCATCCTCTCCCCAAGGCGTAAACTTATCCCATGATAATATGGTTTTTGTTTTTTCATTAAAACGCTCAGATAGGGTTTTTGCAGCATTTATAAGAACGGTTTCATATTTTTTATCTTTTGTTAAACGCAACGCATTTCCATAACTGCAATTAATCATAAAACCAATATCGTGTGTTCCTTTATACCATTGAATGGTATCTAATGTTTCGGTCCAACGAATAGCTTCTTTTTTCCATTTTTCTTCACCCGAAAGCTCATATAAATACCACAACGAACCTGGAAAAAAACCACTAACCCACCCTTCTTTGGGGTCTAAATGGAGGGTTCCGTCTGCGTTTCTTGTATTTGGAAGTTTATCAAGCGTGTTTACCTCACTCAAAATATGGTTATATTGAGTTTCTGCTACACTAATATTATCACTGTAAATTGATTTGTCTTTTTTTTCTTTTGCAGGAACACAACTTACTGTTAATGTAAATAACAGGATAATTACTCTAATACTTAAACTCATTTTAACTCTTATTTGATTATTTGATTTTAAAAAATTGATAGCTTTACTTTATCTATTTTTAAACAATAGAACATCTAAACACAAAATTTGAATATTTAAGAGGAAAGGACAGGGTATAATGTGCCCAAAAAAGGGATATATCGAGCTATACAGGAAATTAAACTATATCTCAATATAAAATGATAGGATGTGTGTGTTTTAGAATGAGCTCATTAACAATGACATAAACCACTGAAAACATTTATATTACAGTTTTAAATCTGTCTTAAAACCACCATAAGGATTTTATGGTTCTAAATTGAAGTTTACATATTTAGAATATGTTTTTTTAATGTTTTTCACCTATCTAAATAGATAGGTGAAAAACATTCATTATATATTAATGATCATTAGAGTTAAATATGCTCCTTTCATGACATATAAATACACCTTCAAAAATGAAGCTCTTATTTATTTCTTTAATATATATTTATCAGAGAAACTTATTTCTGGTATTTTTTCGCTTCTATAGCTAATATTTCCATCTCTTACAATAAGATTTAAAGGTCCCACAGAAGAAACAGTAATTCCTTTTGTTTTTATAGATGTCTTATTCCCTAAATAAATATAATCGATCTCATTATTTTTTGTCAATGATATAACTGCATATCCACCTTCAAACTCAATATCTTTATATGTTATTTTTTCATCAGAAATCGATGAGATTACCAAATAACTGCCCGTTAAGGTCTTAACAGAAACAATAACATCTCCTTTTGGCGATGACCATACTTGTTCAACCTCTTTAATGTTTTGTTTGTTTGGCCTATAGGCTTCATAAACACCAATAAATGGTTGAGACCATGCTTCTTTGTTTCGATGAATAGCAACTGTTTTTCTAGTATCTTCACTAATGTTTTTATGCAATTTATTTTTAAAGTTTAAAGGACTTGTTGCGGTTACATACACATTACCTTTCGTTTCTGGATAAAAAGCATTTAACATTACGTCTTTCCCTTTAAGATCTTGTGATAAAAACTGAAATTTCATAGAATTTTTACTTGTATAAGACAACTTATCAGAGTAATACTGAAACCCGGAACCTTCTTCTGTGAATAGATTGGTACTCTTACCTTGCAATGTTTCGTTTTCTTGTGACAACACCTTCAATTCGTTACCATTGGCATGAAACAAATAATCATTTCGTTTTGGATGGTCTGAATGAAAAATATCAATATAAAAGCCTCCAGAATCCGGCTGTCCTATAATACCAGAAATTCTTCTTTGATTAGTCTCATTAAATTTAAAAGAAACATCGGTAAAAGAACAAAGTGATGAAACGCCTTCTTCTTTTATCTTGGGTTCCATAACATTTAAAGTTAAATTTGAATGCTCTTTATCCAATTCTTCTAAATTAGGAATAACCGTATTTGCTGCCGCAGAACGCACATAGTACTCTGTCATTAATTTGCTTCCATAAGGATACCGTGTTCCACTGTGAGACGATATGATTCTTCCTGGCCCAAAAAACTCCATATCTATTCCTTTACTTTGGCTATGAACATAATTACCTGCGTTTACCTGTAACATAAGACCATTCTCTGAGTCTGAACTTCTTAAACGTTGTAAATACAAACCTGAAAAACTCACATGATCTGTACGGTACATATAATCGTTTATTTTATGATTGCTTAAAAGTTGAGGCACAAAATAAAGTAGCTGTTTATAATCTGCTTTGCGTTTATAGTGTCCCCTATCAATCATAGACTGCAAATAACTACTTAACAACTTTTCTTGTTTTACTAAACCTGCCCTATGTGCACCTGCAATAGCAAATTCAAGATCTACAGCATCTGGATAAGTAGATGGCGAACAATCTCCAAAAGAAACTAAAGTACCATCGGGAAAGGTAAATCTAAATTGGGCGTATTGTGCTTTTAAGAAACGGGGGAATTCCTGCCAAGGGTTGTATCCATTAACATCTAATGCCATGGCTGCTCTACAAGCTGCTCTCATTGGATAGGCATGATACGCTGGCGGCTCTTTCCAAAGTCCTGTTTCTTCATCAACAGAATTTTCATGAAATAATTTCCATGGTACTTGACCAAGCCAAATATCTTCCCAGATACCTCCTGGCTGTCTTAGCTGTGGGTTTTCATTTAAAAATACCTCCATACATTCATCACGCTTTGCCTTATCATCTATTGCTAAAGCCATCCAAATAAGCTCGCTTGCTTTCATGGTATGGTTATTTGGAGACCAAGCATGTTGCGCCCATCCACCTTTAAACGTACCATCTTTTAAAAATTTATAAAAAGCACTATCCACTATAGAAGTAATGTCCTCGCCTTTTAGATACCCATCATCTTTTAATTTTTTTAAATAGTCCTTTTGATTTTTCACAATATAGTCATGCGCAAAATCATAACTCACTACCATGGTTTTGTAATTCGGATCATTTAAATCATGTCCGCCTAAAAAGCCATAGGGTCTATCGAGGTCATCACCAAGCTTTGGTGCATTTTGAAAATAAATCCCTAAAACCCATTGCATAAAAATATCTGCTGCAAGTTTTGCATATTTCTTTTCTCCTGTTAAATAATACAAAGTGCCAGCCTCTGCACCGATATCTGAAATTTTTCTATTCCAGTCATGTATTAAATTTCCTAATAAAATATTCTCTGTTAAATTTGGATTTGAGCGAGAAGTGACCGTGTACTTATCATCTTTCCAATATATCGGATAGTCTTTCAACTCCGGAAATTTTGGTTGACTGTGGTCAGACATATGTGAATGCCCACCATAAGCACTTGTTCTAACAGTAGGTACAGGCGATAACGCTTCACGAGTTTCTAGGTTGATATTATGATCGTATTTATTTTCGGAAGGCTCTAAAGTAAACCCACTATAATAAGGCCCCCAATGCATCAGCATACGACTTAAGATCCATTGAGGGTCCTTAAGGTGTTGATCCGCTAAAGGATCTATTTTGGCTTTTATATCATCAAAACTACGCTGCATCCATTCATGATCCTGAATATTTTTAAGAATTCTTTTTTTGTCTGATTTTTTTGCCAACACACGAGGATGCTCATTTTCTGGCTCTAAACTCGTTGATTCGCATGAATACAATATCCAGAGAGGCACGAAAAAAAGAAATAGTAGTTTTGAATATTTTAATTTTATCATTGCGATTAATTTATTTTAAAAACACCTGCTTTTGTTATAAAAATACTCGTAAATATGATTAGATAATAGTATAAATAAATTAGTTTTTTTAATACTAAATAACCTTACAGCAAATTTATTCACTAAGCCCTAGGATATATCGTTGTGTTTTATAAACCATTAAAGGTGTATTATTGTCAACAAATTATTGAAATAACACACCTTTAATACTAATAAAAACAAAGTATTACACTTAATTTAAACACGGAAATGATTGTTTCACTTTAACTTAAAATGAATTTAATTTTTAACAATTTTTTTCACGGCAACCTGTCCGTTACTAGTTGTAATTCTTGCCAAATACACGCCTGCTCTTAAATTGGAAATTGAAACGTTAGCCGCATCTTTACTAACATAATCTGCACTTAAAACTTGTGCTCCAATAATGTTGTACAAACTAAGGTTAAAATTAGCACTTTCTTTTAATGCTATTTTTAAATCATTTTTCGCTGGGTTTGGAGAAAAAGAAACTTCTTTATTAAAAACATCATTATTTGATAAGGTTGCAGATTCTGTAATCTTTAAATCATCCATATAATGATCTTGATGATTTGTTCCATTAGTTCCCATCATTGTTCCTATAACAATTGTATCAATTACTAATTGATCTATATCAAGGTTATCTTCAGTAAGAAGATCACCTCCATCAATTGTAAATGTTATTTTACCTGTTCCGGCATTTGTACCTCCGTTAGGATCAATAATAATTTGCATAGTATGCCATGCCTCGCGAGAAGGAGTTGCACCTGTATTTATGATATCTGGATGACCAGCAATCTTAATTTCTCTTTTTAATACATCGGAATTTACTCTTACTATAGAAATCTTGAAATTATCATTATCGCCATTTTTCCCCAGTATATCAAACCATTCTTGGCTGGTACTAGTATTAACTAATGCTGAAGAATAAAACCTATAAGTGAAAGTTGTAACATAATCAGCTGTAGTTGGAGTAGGTAAAACCAATGTTGATTTTTTCCAATTACCCGTAGAAGTAAAATGTAATACATTATTAGTTCCAGATGTAGGATCAGCAACTATTGTTGTAGTAACTTCTGGGTCTTGTGATGTCCAAGTTCCATGTGCAGCTGTTTCGTAATCATAATCCAAAATAGTTGTTTGTGCAAAACTGCTTGCAGTAACCAAAGTCAGTGCTAAAAAAGCACCTTTAACAAATTGTAATTTTTTTCTCATGATAATATAGTTTTATAAATTATATCACGAATTTCTATTTTTAGAACACGAACTATAGGGGGATATGTTTCTGAATAAAGGGTAAAACGACCTCATTCTCTAATAATATTATGAATTACATTATTCTATTAGAAACAAAATCAACAATTTACCTTCTACAAATACAAGATTTACAAATCCTACTAATTCTTATTAAAACATCTTAATTTTTCTTTTTCCCTTCATCAAAATTCTTTTGTTGAATCTCTACTTCCTTCAATCTGTAAGTATTAAGTTCTCTTTCAATTTTCTTTATTTTTTCAAGCAATACATCTTGTGAGTCTTTTTGCGAACTAATTCCTTTTGAATTCACGTTTTCAACTCCTAATTCACTATAAATAAATCGATCTGTACTAGAAATACTTTCTATCTCCAATTCACCACTAAGTGGAGTTTGAGCGCCTTCATCAACAACAGACGCTTTGATAATAACTTTACCAGGTTTTAATGTTGACCTCACTAAAATAGGAGCAGTACCCCATTCCAATTTTCTAGGATTTGCCAGTATAGAAGCATCTCCAATGATGCCCCCTTCTCCACGCACTTCAAATTTCAAATCTGAATTATTCAACCTTTTAACAATACCATCCTCATCTACTACTGAAGCAATAACACGAACAAAATCAGAACCATTCGCTGTAAATGGTACACCATCGTTTTGAAGACTAAGTACGATTCCCGAAGGACGTTTTGATGGTTTTTTAACCGCTCTCGCTACAACTTCACCATCAATTATACCTTCTGCAACAATGCTTACTTGATCAATTTTAAAAGATCTAAATAATTTTTTCATCTCCATAAAATCAAATACCTTTTTAAAGGTAATAATAGGATGCTTCATTGCCATTTTTAAATCTGACGCTTTTTGATACAATGTGTCTCTTTCCATCACTATAAGTCTCACTTCATCACAATTAGTATAAACCTGCACATCAGGTTCTGAAAATGGCGTCATCTCATGAGCTATAAATATCATAGGGTCGTTTTTTTCAGAAACATCTCTTTGACTGGCAAACATATGATATGAATATTTTGGCTGGCGAAAAACATCTGTCAACCCGCCATAAAAAGGATCTGGATGGTAGCCTCTTTGATGATCGAAAGCATGCCATAAGGTACCTCCTACTTTTTGTGGTGGTGTATCTGCAAGCGAATTCCATGTTGTGAAAGGGTAATCTGGTGCTGCATAATGTTTTGCTTGTACTAATTGTGCATGTTCTCCCCAACCACGTGCTACACGACTGGGGGAATTATGAGCAAAAAAATCATCAACATTATCCCCCCATTCCCTTGTAAAACTAGAACGTTTTTCCGTTTCACTTTTAATTTGCCAAGGGTGGGCATATAATACATCATAATGTTCTTGTCCGTCCATAAAATAATCACAAACGGTATAGGCTCCTTGAAACGGGTACTCTTCATGTACAGTTTCATGAGCTGTTTTAGCAAATCTTTCTGGATAATCGGTTTCATTAAGAATGGGCTCCCACATAATCACACAAGCATAATTTCTGTCTCGCCGAACCATGTTTCGAATATCTTGATAAACCCGTGCTTCAAAAATGGGGTCTTTATTCCAGAATTGCCATCCAGGTGTTGCAACTATATAAAAAAGCCCCAATGCATCACAAGCATCCATAAAGGCTGGATCTGCAGGATAATGTGCTGCTCTAATAATATCACAGCCCGCATTTTTCAATATTTTTGCATCACGCCATTGTCCATTATTGGGAATTGCATTCCCCACATACCCATGATCTTGATGGCGGTTTGCTCCCATTAATTTTCCTGGATAGGGTTTGTTATTTAAAAACAAGCCATCAATGCCCTTAAATTCAATTTTACGTATGCCTAGGCGAATTGCCACACCATCAATATTATCTTGTTTTTTATTCGTTAATCGAACTTCTAAACGGTATAAATCTGGAGACCATGGCGCCCATAATTTAGGCTTAGTTATATTGAACGTATTTTTTATCTGTTTAGATTTACCAGCTGATAGCGAAACCATTTTATCATAACCAGCAACTATTTTCCCATTTGGATCGCGTAAATTTAATGTTGCGGTAACTGTAGCTTTTTTTCTTAAATCGTTTTGAATATCAACCATGACCAAAACTTTAGCTTGAGTTTCTGAAACCGATTCTACATGTGTAAACACACCACCACCAGCAACTTTATTTACAGCATTTGGATTGGTTATATAGATTTTATTTTTAACAACCATCCAAACATCTCTATATACCCCTCCAAAATAAGAGAAATCCAATTCTGTTTGAGGCTTTCCTGGAGGGTACATAGGGTCGTCACTATTATCTACCCAAACGGCTAAAACATTATCTTCATCAGCTTTTAATTTATCGGTAAGATCTGCCTCAAAGGGAAGGTACCCCCCATAGTGTTCTGTGATCTTTTCTCCATTTAACCATATTTTGCATTTTCCCATAACACCTTCAAAGTGAATTTTAATCACTTTTCCGATGCTTGATTTGTCCACGGTAAAATGTTTTCTATACCATGCTGGTCCTTGATAATTATTACTTCCACTGGCTTCGGATGAAACATACTCTAATCCGTGTGGCGTATTTACAACATTCCATTTAGAATCATCAAAATCAAATTTTTCAGCATTGTTGGCATCTCCTTTTAAAAACCGCCACCCTATATTAAAGTTAAAAACATCTCGCCCACTGTTTTCAATCTTCCAAAAACCCGCTTGAGAAAATTCGGGAGCATGTAAATTTGTTTGTGCCATTAAATTAATTGCAAAACCTAAAAACAAGAAAAGGGTGTTTTTCATATATAATGATTATTTAATTCTGGGTGTTTATCGTCTATATATTCTATTCTCTTTATTGAAAAACGATATAAAAAACTGCAATTAATGAGGTGAGAATCAAAGCGCCTATGTTATATAAAGCGGAAGCTTTTTCTGTTGTTTTAAAATTATCTAATATGGTTTCCGAGGTTTTAGAACTAAAAACACTTATCAGTACGGTGATTAAAAGCAGTATTAGAAATGTTAACATCATTCTATCCAAAAAGGCCAACTCGGGTAAAAAGACCTTAAAAATAATTGAAATTGGAATGGTTAGCATAACAACCCAGAGTGCCGCTTTACTAGTCGTTCGTTTCCAAAATAATCCGGTTAAGAAAATACATAAAACTCCTGGTGTTACAAATCCAGTGTATTCTTGAATAAATGAAAACAATTTGCCCATTGATGCCACCGCTGGTGTTACCGCAATGGCTAATACTAATGCTATTGCTGTTGCTATTCTTCCTGTTTTTACTAAACTATATTCACTTGCTTTTTTATCGATCATCCCCTTATAAATATCCATAGTAAAAATGGTTGCCACACTATTACACATAGAATTAAGCGATGAAATAATAGCAGCAATAAGAGCTGCGATAACCAAACCAGAATACCCAACTGGCAGAAGCTCTCTAATAAGTACTGGAAAAGCTTGATCTCTAGATGTTATTTGTTCGGAAAAGAGTTCGCTTGCAATAACACCAGGGATTACAATAATAACAGCAACTATTACTGATAAAATCGCTGCGAATAAAAGTCCGTGTTGGGCTTCTTTTAAATTTTTTGCCGCTAATGCGCGCTGAATAATATATTGGTTACACCCCCAATAGCTCAAAGCTGCGATCCATAGTCCTCCTAAAAATACACCTGTCCAAGGCAGTTCTTCATGCGTTCGAGGTAAAACCGTATGAAACTTATCCGCCTGTACTTCAAGTAAAGTAGACACGCCTTTAACAAATCCTTTTCCTGAATATTTTAACGCCACTTCATCTAAACCAAGCCATACAACGGCTAGTCCTCCTAAAATCAATACCCCAACCTGAATAAAATCGGTCCATGCAACTGCAGAAAGCCCGCCATAAATAGTATAAATAGCCGATACAAATGCTAAACAAACCACACTATAAAAAATAGGAATTCCTAGTACGGCTTCCAATGTTATAGCACCTAAAGAAAGTACACTTGTAAGGTTTACAAAAACATATACCAATATCCAAAAAACACTCATTAAGGTGCTCACTTTTTTATTGAAACGCTTTTTTAAAAACTCCGGCATACTATAAATTTTGCCTTCTAAGAACTTTGGCAAAAAGAATTTACCCACGATCAATATGGAAACTGCAGCTCCAATAAGCGCATATGAAATAACGGCGATACCACTTTCAAAAGCAGTCCCATTCATCCCTATTATTTGTTCTGTAGAAATATTTGAGGCTATTAAAGAAGCTCCGATAATCCACCATGGTAATGATCTTCCTGCCAAGAAATAGTCTTCTGCACTTCTTTCATGACCTTTGGGTTTATGAGAAACATATATAGCGACCCCGATCACTAAAAAAAAGTACAACCCAAAAACTGCATAATCTAATATTTCTAAATGCTTCATTTATGATCAAGTTTAATGTTTAAACTAAATAACTCATCCTAAGTTTTCTCTAGGAAAACTGGTGATTTTCTCTATTTATAATGCCTTAAATATCGTGGTCAAGTAATGTATTTCAATTTTGTCTTACATAAATTGGTAAGTCATTCAGATCCACTTTTACAGTGATTTTTTTAGGTCCCACAACGACATTTCCTGATTGATCTTTCCAATTTCCTTTAGGAATTATAATGTCTTTTTCCTTTTGGCCTTTTACTAATGCGGGTGCTATTAGTAAATCTTTACCCATTAAAAATTGGTCTTTTATAGTCGCATAACCTTGATTAGGGTATTCATACTCCATAGATCTTAAAATCGGTTCGCCTGTAAGAGAAGCTTCTTTTGCTAATTTTAATATGGTACTAGAATATTTTGAGCGTAGTTCTACCGATTTTTTAACAGCGTTAAAATGTTTTTCATCTAATACGCGCCATGGTGATACAGAAAATTGCATCATAGGCATTAAAGCATGGCATTGCGCAGAACGTACTATGAGTTCTTGGTCTAATTTTGCATCGTTAATAAAAGACGTAAAATCGCCTCCACCAATCATATCTGGGCAACTAAAATAATATCCCATAATGCCTTCAAGTGCCATCTGTGGGATCAATTTTTGTAAATCTTCCCAACTATGGTTTTTATCCCTAAGTCTTTCTACAAGTGGTTGTCCACCCATTTTCCACATCGCTCTATATTCATTCAACGGGTAATCCAATCCAATCGCTCCAAAAAGCAATGTTTGATCGTTTGCTGTTACATTTTTATCGCTTATTCCTTGTCTGTAGAAATCTGTATCCCCTGCATCAAATTTAAAACCATCAACACCATATTTCTCTTTTAAGTTTTCCAGATTACTTTTAAACCAATCTACTGCTACTGGGTTAGACAAATCCAATACAGCACTAATACCATTCCACCAAGTGACCATCTCTGGCTTTGGATTTCCTCTAAAATCTTTTTGAGGTAAAGCACTTTTTATAGACTCTCTAGCTTCTGTAACCAGAAAAGCTTTTTTTGAAACTAGATCACGATACACATCGCAATCCGGACTCACAAACGGACACACCCAAAGCATCACTTTAAACCCCAGATCATGTAACTCATCCATCATGGCTTTTGGGTTTGAAAATCTACCTGGGTGAAAATCCCACTTTCCGTAGTCTTCTTGCCAATTATCATCAATCATTAACACGCCTGGAGGAAAACCATTGTCTATAATAGCATGTGCATATTTTAAAATATCTTCTTGATTTTGATCATAAACAAGTTCGATCCATGTGTTGTATTGCGGTGCAGAGAAAAGCAATTCATCTGGTAATTTTCCTGAAGGTTTAAAAAACGAATCACTGGCATGCAAATAGGCTTCTTTTAAAGTGTTACCCGCTTTTAGATTTACAATATCACCAGTTACAGAATCTAATACTATGGTGCCATTTTTAAAAGTAAAATTAAAAGGTGCTTCAGACCATATAAGATCTCCTTTTGAAGATAATAACAAGGGTTGAATTTGATTTCCTTTATTGTCACCAATAAGATTATGAGAATACGTAGAATCCATTGGCATTAAATGACCATCTGCTGTAATACCTGCCCACCAATGTGTACCTTCTTCACTTACAATTTCTTGTTTTGGTATCTTTTTTTCAGCATTATTATGACATGAAACACACAGGTTTACTATGGTCGTTAAGATTATTAGTCTAAAACATAATTTTGTTATAAGCATACTTTCTTTATTATAAAAATTACAGTATTAATGAAAAGAGAATATCCAAAAAGTTCTATTTTTTCCATTCAAGCTCAGTAGTGAATTAAAACACAACATTAAACATGAAGGTTTCGACTTTAGCTTGTCTTGAGCGGAGTCGAAAGGCTCAACCAGATATTCATTTTTATTTACCTTTTTAGACAATCTCAATTCTTTTCGATTAAAATACCGAGCTTTACAAAACTACCTTTTTACCGCTGTGAAGACAGGGTACAATGTTGTTACAACAGGGTCAAATGTTTTCTTTCTTCACTTAGGTTCATTCCATATCTTCTAAAAACGCCTTCAACAAATAGTTATAAGCATAACTTTTAGAACGACTTACCTCAATTAAATTCGATTTAATCTTACTACTCATATGCTTGTGATCTGCTTCCAAATATTTCAAATAAATTTTTAACTGATTTTTAGTCATTACCGATACATGATCCGATAGTATTTCTAGGACTGATGGATGAGCGAGGCCTATTCGTTTAATCAAATATGTTCTAGAGTTCACATCTATCTTAGAAAACAAATTATAAAATTGTTCTGAAATGTGTTCTTTCTCAAACTCTGATCTTGGGATCTTTTTCAAAATATAAATTCTGAGTAATGGTTGCCCTTTTTCAAAGATTTTAACAATTTGATCTGAATGTGTTTTATAGGCTTCTTTTGTTAATTGCTTTAAAGCATAACTTTGATAGTCTTCGTAATTAGAATATAAAAAGTAATTATTAAGGGAATCTGTATATATGGATCGTAAATACGAATTCATCTTTTCTTTAACCTCTCCATGTACGATATGCCAAAATGTATAACAGGAATACAATCCGCCTTGCACTACAGATGCTTTTATTTCTTTTTTGGTTGCTCCAGATACAGCATCAATATCGACAGAACTGGCTTCATTAGGTAATAAAACTGGTTTTTCATCAACCAAATCGGTTATTTCCTTTCTTTTTAAAACTGAATTATCGTCTAATAATAATTGATGAAGTTTGGCATAATCTTCATATTCAAAAGGATCATGATCATATTTGGTAAGAGGGTTATCGGGATATATGCCGTAGCCTACATAATTCCCAAGCAAGTTCCAATACATTTTAATGCTGGCAATTCTACACTCACCATCTGCACATACTGGTGTTTCTATATCTGAAAAAAACAGTTTTGGTTCTCCTTTAGTACTAGATAATAACCTTACGTTATGGAATACTTGAGGGTTATGAATGGTATCAACGTTCCAGGAAAAATTAAAAATAAGACTATCCTTGGCAAGGTCTTTCCATTCTTCTGGCATGGTAAAAAACAAGGGATCAGTGTTAGATTTTAATTGTAAATTAAAACCTAACGTGAATAGCATGATTACAATAATTAAACCTAAACTTTTGATCATTTCTTATCTTCAATTAAATCCATATACTCCTTAAGATGCTTAGTATATACGTCTCTTGGGGTTACATTATACTTTTTGCATATAGATGCAGCAAAACCAACTGCTGCACCCATTTGTCCACATGTTAGCATAACTCGCGGTCCACCAAGCCCAATATGCGAACAACTAAAATTACGCCCGGCCATAAAAAGGTTTGTTATATTTTTTGAATACAAGCTTCTATAAGGGATATAATATTTTTTTGTTTTGTAAAAAAGAGCAGATGAAAGAAAATCTGGTTGAGATGCATCTTTTAAATTTCTTTGATAATGCACATCAACGCTTCTTTTTTCCATAACAACTGAGTCTTTAAATTTTGTTAAATTAACCACATCGTTATGTGTAAAAATATGATCTCCTACCAATCGTCTAGATTCACGTTTTCCCACGAGATAAGAAACCCATTTTAGCTTATAAAACTTATTCTTTTCTAGTTTTTTTGCATTTGCAAAAGACCCGTATATGGCTCTTAACATATGATCTCTTATATCTTCGGCGTCTTCAATCTGATTTAGATCTTCTCTTGAATATTCCCAAAACCATTCTCCTGCTCTCGCTTTGTGATCTTTAGCAACATCTACTGCCCAAGGCAATACAGGGAAAAATTCCTCCTTCTTAGATATTTCGTTCTGCCATAATACTGATGATCCCATTACGAAATTATCGCTTTCTTCAGGACTCCAAAGTTCCCCCCATTCATCAATACCTTCTCCATACGTATCTTTACTTTCTCTACCATATGAAAACTCAGCCCCAGCCCAAAAACCAATCCAACCATCTCCTGTAGAATCCACAAAACGAGGGGCTTTAAATCTAATTTTTTCACCAGTAGACGTATGCTTTGCATCAACATATTGTATGGTGTTATTTATAGCTTTTGCATCATAGGCTCTCCAATTTAAAAACAAATCAATATTTTTAAAACTCTTCACATAAATATCACGTCTCTTTTGATCAATTTTTGATTTATACGAACCGTTTGGATAATGTTTTGTATCGATCTCTTTTAAGATCCGTTCATATTTCCCATAAATGCCCTCCGTATGCACTCTAATCTCACTACTTGCATTTCCTCCTAAAAGTGGTCTATCGTGAATTAATGCAACATGTAAACCTCTTTCTGATGCAGCAATTGCAGCTGCACAACCAGCTATACCTCCTCCAGTTATAACTAGATCGTAAGTCTTCTCCTTTGAAGGGCTTGTATTTTCAGATAATTTCTCAGCTCTCCATGCTTTTAATTTCTCAATATCAGATGGTGGCTTCTGCTTAGATTCACTAAAGTAAATAGCATCGCATCGACCATTAAACCCTGTAAGATCTTTTAATTCTATGGACACTTTTTTTGATTCTATATTAACGACACCTGCATATTCCCAAGACCAACCAGAAGTTAAACCAAAGGTTGTTTCTAAAGTCTTTCCATTTACGATTATTTTAAACCGTCCGGGTGCTTGCCAGTTCCCTGGAACCCAATTTTTAGTTCTTGCCCAAACATGGTAATTACCTTTCTTTTTAAACTTTACCGAAGTCATAGCATTCGAAACCGGATTTCCCATACCATGAGCCATTAAATAAGGAGAGCCCATTTGTTCAACAAACTGCGGATCGACAACCCAACCTCCTTTTTCTTTGAAACTTTCAGTTTCTATAAAAACATCTTGTTGGGCAACGGCATGATTAAAGATTATTAGTACAAAAACCAATAATGTCTTTAATTCTATTAAATTATTATTCATGGTTTCCTAATTTTATTGTTTGCTGTATTCATCTGTTATTGTACTACGAAAATAGATTTTCAACAAACAATAAATAAGGTGTAACGTTGCTAACAAAGGGGTATATGTTCTATATTGGATAATACAGCACTTGTAGGTTAAATCTCTACCATAAATACCTTAATTAATTTCTCATAATTATAAATTCTCCGATTCACTAAAAAATGTACAATAAACATGCTATTTTTCCCAAAACTAACAAGATATCAAACTCTTATTTCTTAATTTTTGTAAGACTAGCCTTAAACTCTATTTAAACAATAAATCAAAAAACATCTAACACTCCGCCCCCCCAAATAGAATCATTTCCCCCTAACAAAAAAGAAGTTTTATTACAAATTTGTTAAAAAAAATTAACCTTTTACTAACCCCTAAATAATTATGAAAAATAGTTATGTAAAATTAAAACCCAATAATTATGTTGAATAAAAAACTACTATTTAAATACATTATATTTCCAACCCTTTCATTGCTCTGTTTACCTTTAATAGCGCAACAACCAGAAAGTGATTTGTATAAACAATTTGTAGCCTCTAAAACAACTGGAGACCAATCTATTTTACCCGATTTTTCCTATGCAGGCTATAAGAACGGAGAAGAACCCATTCCATATATCACGGGTCCCGTTTTTAACGTAAATGTTTATGGAGCATTACCTGATGACGATCTAGAAGATTACGACGGTATACAAGCCGCCATAAACGCCGCACAAGATGCAGGTGGGGGTGTTGTCTTTTTTCCAAAAGGACGGTTTTTAATTAATGAACGAAAACCAGTTGTTGGAGATGCACCTAGAGCTCCAATTACAATTACTGGAGACAATATAGTACTTAGAGGATCTGGGTCTGGAGAAGACGGAACTGTTTTATACTGCCGTTACAATAGAACCAAATGGCTTGTCGCTAACATTCAAGCTGATGGTGGTGGATTCTCTCGTACAGAATTGGCAGATGTTACAGGAGGAAATGAAAGAGGAAAATTTGAATTAACAGTGTCTACTACAGCGGGTATGAACGTTGGAGATCTTGTGATGCTGGAATTAACAGATCCTACAGCATTTAATGCTGAGTTTTTAGCGCCTTACCAAGCGGACTTTGATACCTATAAAGACACTGCTACTTTATTAAAAGGCGGTAATTTTGTTCAAGAAGCACATGAAATAACGGCTATAAATGGTAATATAATAACTTTTAAAGACCCCTTAAGATATAATGTCGATATTACTTATAAATGGGTCATAAAATCAATTACCAGAAAAACAGGATTCGGTATCGAATTCTTAAGGATGGTTGGTAATGCTACTCCCGATTTTGAACATCATAAAAACGCAGATCAAAGAGATGTTATAAATCCTGATACTGCACTTAGTGATTATGAATTCCATGATGGAGGTTTTAAAGCTATCTCAATAAATCGTTATCAAAATTCTTGGGTTAGAAATGTAGTTCTAGAAAGTTGGTCTAATGCCATTGGTTTTGGGTACTCAACCACGTCAACAGTTACAGATGTATTGATTACAGGTAACACAGGTCATAATTCTGTTCAATCATTTAAATCTAATAATCTTTTATTTAGTAGAGTAACAGATGAAGCTAGTACCTGGCATGGTATTGAAGTATCACATTTATCAAGTGGTGCAGTTGTTAGAGATTGTAAATGGAGATCATGGACGCCTGTAGATGTGCACTCAGGTCATCCTTATTGTAATCTTGTAGATAATTCTGAAGGCGGGATGGCAGGTACTCCTGGAGGTGATATAACAGGTTTTCTTCCTCATCACGGTCGTGAGTTAGTTTTTTGGAATTATAATGAAATTGATACAGAGGCAAGAGTACATGACTTTTGGAATGAAAAAAAGAAAATTTTAACTCCAATTGTTGTTGGTTATGAAGGTAATAGCTCTTTTGTTGAGGCCACTTTGGCACATCACGAATCCCATGGAACGCATGTTAAAACACCTTTTTTGTACGATGCACAACTTGAGCTTAGACTTGGTGTAGATCCTGTTTGGATAAAAGAAATTGCGACACAAACAGTCGCCGATGCAGATGAGGATGGCGTATCTGATGCAGATGATACTTGTCCTGGTACTCCTTCTGGTGTAACCGTAGATGTTAATGGATGTGAAGTGTTCTCATTACCTAAAGACAATTTTAAAATATTACATACTAGCGAATCATGTCGTACTAGTAATAATGGAACCATATCTATTGAAGCTGTTCAAAATTTAAACTACACAGCTACATTATCTGGAGGAAGTACAGATTCTAAGAATTTCACAAATACTATTTCTTTTGAGAATCTTGAAGCAAATGCCTATACGGTTTGTATAACTGTTGAAGGAGAAAGCGATTATGAAACTTGCTTTAACATTACCATTACAGAACCAGAGGATCTAGGAGTAACAACAAAAGTAGATCAAGGTAAAAAACAAATTGATCTGACACTTTCTGGTAGTACTGATTATGTTATTACTGTTAATGACATCGTATATCAGACCTCTAAAAATAAAATTTCTATACCTCTTAGTAATGGTGTTAACAATATAGTTGTTAAAACTGGTAAAGATTGTCAAGGTATTCACAATCAAAAAGTTCTAATAACGAATCAAATGGTTAGTGGTATTCACCCTAACCCTATTACTAGTGGTGATCTAACTATTGCACTAAATGATAAAAGCACTAAAGATCCCCAAAATGTTGAGGTTGTTGTAAATAGTATAAGTGGTAAACAACTATTAAACCTTAAAGCGACTAATAAAAAAGACATAAAAATCAATATAGATGATTTAACAAAGGGGCTATATTTTATTAGTATAAAAACAAAAAGCGAAGTACAAACCTATAAAATTATAAAAAAATGAAATTAATATATAAGTCATCATTAATAATAGGTCTATTTTTTATTATCAGTTCATGCGGAGGTGGAAGCGATAGTGATATTGATCCAGGACCAGATAATACGAATCTTACCCCTCAAGCCGCTGATCTGGTCTTCCCAGAGAACAATACGGAATGTAATGAAGGTGTTACGGTTTCTGAAACCACTAGTAGGGTAACGTTTAAATGGAGCGATGCTGAAAACACAGATAGCTATGAGGTAAATATCAAAAATTTAAACACAAATACCTCAACAAAGGTAATATCTGATACAAACCAAGCGGATATTGTTATTGATAGAGGCACTCCATATCAATGGTTTGTGATCTCATCATCTGAATCGAGTAACATAAAAGCCAGGAGTCCTATCGCAAAATTTTATAATCAAGGAGAAGGGGTTAAAAATTATGCACCTTTCCCTGCAGATGTTGTTATCCCAGAAAGAGGTGCTAGTATCACTGGAGTTTCCACTGTTAGATTAGAATGGGAAGGAAGCGATGTTGATAATGATATTAAAGAGTACGAAATTTTCATCGGGACAGACAAAGCTTCTTTAGCTTCTATCGGAAAAACGGGTGAGACTTTTATGAATACTGACGTTACTGCTAACACTTATTACTGGCAAGTAGCAACTCATGATGATGCAGACAACTCTTCTGAATCTGAAATTTTTGAATTTAAAATAAATTAAATCACTCTAACTATAGCCACTAACAACCTATTGAATTGTTATAAATCAATAGGTTGTTAGGTTTTTTAAAAGAGGGTGTCTAAAAAGTGTCATTCAGAGCATAGCGAAGAATCTTTTTTAATCATAATATTCTAATTTACAATACGATGAGATTCTTCGCTATGCTCTGAATGACAAAATAAGTTACTTTTTAGACCTCTTTTTTGTTATAAAAAGTATCCTATTCACTTTAAGATGACCTTATAATAATCCCATAGTGTGCCTTAACAGAAAGAAATAAAGATATAGGTGCCCTTATATTAAAGGTCTGTAAATTATTATATGCTCTTTAAAGCTTCTATAACATTCATTTTTATTTGAGAATAATTTGAACTATCAATTAATTGAGGGGTAGCGAGCCAAGAGCCACCAACAGCTAAAACTATCGGCACATTTAAAAAGTCATTCATATTTTGTAATGAGACCCCTCCCATGGGTATAAGTTTAAGCCCGGTATGTACATAAGGCCCCGATAATGCTTTTAACATAGCAAGACCACCAACTTGTGTTGCTGGAAATAACTTTTGAACGTTACATCCCATTTCCAAAGCCAATTCAACTTCAGATGGAGACATTACCCCGGGAATAAAAGGCAATTCATTTGCAATTGCAGCTTCTACGACCTTAGGGTTAAATCCTGGTGCTAATCCAAATTTAGCTCCGGCTTTTTTTGCTTCTTCAACCTGCTTTGTTGTAATGATTGTTCCTGCTCCTATATAAATGCTCGGAAATGTTGAAATAATGTTACTAATAGCCTCTTGAGCTACGGGTGTACGAAAAGGGACTTCCATAATATCTAGCCCGCCCTCTGTAACAGCTTCTGCAACTTTTACTGCTTTATCTGCATCATGAAACGTAATGGCTGGTAAAATCTTTTTTTCAAAATACTCTTCCATAATTAATCGTTAATTGCTTGCATTACTTTTTCTGTTAAAACAGCTACAGCCTTATCTCTTAATCGTTCGCCATTCTCAAAATCAGCTTCACTTGGGTTTCCGTTAATTCCCCCAGAATCTTTATTTAAAGCATAACGAGAACGTATTTTATACCAAGGTTTCTTAATATTAAAATCTATGACCCTATCCATGTAAACTGGCGTTCCACAAGCAACAGCGACCTCTGTCTCGCCTTTATCCGCATGATGAATTCCAGTAATGCCACAATCTGACCACCAATTCCAACAAACACCTTTAAAATCTGGATATTTTTCCCAAACTTTGTAAAAAGCCAATTCTATCGGCCCTTTATTGGCACCATGTCCAGTAAAGAAAATAACTTTATTAAACCCTTGCGCACATAAATTATGACATAAGTCTACAATTACTTTTAAAAACACATCTACAGTTAAACCTAAACTTCCTGGGTATTCCCTCATTTCATCAGAAAACCCGTAAGGTAAAACTGGAGCTAAAATAGCTCCTGTATTTTCAGCTACCTTTCTAGCAAAATATTTACAAGAATCTATATCTACACTTGTTGGTAAATGAGGCCCATGAGCTTCTACCAAACCTACAGGAATTATGACTGGTAGGTTTTTATCTAAATCCCTTATTTCATCAGACGTTAATTTTAACCACTCTTTCATTTTAAATCATTTTTAATCGTTTTAATAAATAGGCAGCAGCTCCTTTTACGCCTGTAAATTCCTGATCTTCTGCAATTACTATTTCAATAGGCATCCCTTTTGAATAATAAAATACTTGCTTGTTTACCAATTCTTTTAACTTTTCTAGATACATTTCCGCAGCTAATGTTGCTCCCCCACTTAAGATAATGCGTTTGGGGGCGTAGCTATGAACGGTATTAATTAGAAGAATTGCTAGATTCTTTATCCAAGTATTTAATTCTCTTAAACATAATTCATCCCCTTGCTTACAGGCGTCGATTATTTTTTCGAAATCAATATCGAATGGGTTTTGAAAGTATTTATCAGATAATATAGATGGAATTCCTCGTTGTATTGCTGCTCTTACTTGAAGTGTTAAAGCTGTAGCAGAACATTCCGTTTCACCAGTTCCATAATTTCCTGTTAAACAAAAATTGTCAGCGGATTTATCCATAATGATATGTCCAATTTGAGTTCCAAATTGCAAATGCGAATCTTCTAAAATATGTCCATCTAACAATACTCCCGAACCAATCCCTGTTCCAATAGTTAATACTACTGCCCAATCCACATCTTTTGCCTTTCCAAAATAGCGTGCAGCATACATGGCTAATCTCCCGTCATTATTTGCAAAAACGGGTACGTTAAATTCAGTTCTTAGCTTTGGAACTAATGGATAGTTTTCTAAATTTTTATACTTCCCGGGAAGTAACACTACTCCCTTTTCTGGATCTACGCCTCCACTTAAACTTAGTCCAATTCCTATTGGGTTTCCTCTTTTTTTGATCGTTTTTGAAATGAAACTTTTTAAATTTTCATACAAAACATCTGCACCATCATTAGCACTTCCAGCTATGACATTACTTTCAATTAAGTCTCCACCAATACCTAGCAACCCCGTTTTTAATCGGGTGCCACCTACATCAAATGAAATTATATATGATTTCATAATTTAATCTACTAAAGCATTATTTGCTCTTAAAATTTTGCGTAATTCCTGAACATCAACATCTTTAGGCTTTACATTATTTTTTATGGCTAATACAGCTGCAACACCAACGGCTTCTCCCATTACCATACACTGTGCCATAGATCTAACACTACTATGCGCGACATGGTTTGCAGAAAAACAACGCCCTGCTACAAATACATTTTCACTGTTTTGTGGCACTAAGGTTCTATAGGGAATTCCAACTGTTTTTCCATCTGGTAAATATTGCCACTTCACACCTTCTCCATCATGATGATCCTCCATAGGCGCACCACATAATCCTATTTGGTCTTCAAACTTTTTTGCTGACAATACATCTTCGGCAGTTAGTCTATATTCACCTTCAACTCTTCTCGTTTCACGAATGCCAATTTGAACTCCAAATGTTGAAAGTGCTGATTTTTCATAGCCTGGTACATAATCTTTTAAAAATCGAATGTATTCTATAGCCTGTAAACGTCCTTCAATTTCTGCTTCGCTTAATAATTGCGCATCTGCCGCATTGATTACTTGGCCTTCTTCGTCTTTTTTAAATGACGTAATACGTGTCATTATTGTTGCTGTCATATGATCAACAGGGGTTATATGGTCACTGCCTTCCTTACGAGGCAAATTATAATTACCTGTAGCTGCCGCTTTCTCCATTAAGGTATTTACTTCTTGTTTAGTAACTGTTTTGCGTTTAGCCAAATCAACATTTACCATTTTGAATGTAGTCGTCATGGTTTGCGCCGGATCAATTTCTCCTGCTAGTTCGTAGGGTAAACCTGCTTGATGACAAATATCTGCATCTCCAGAAGTATCAATAACTTGTTTGCATCTAAAAACCTTTAATCCATCTTTGGTTGCAACTACTAAACCGGTTACTTTTCCTTTTTCTAAAATAACATCTTGCACCCAGGCATTTAGTAGTACGTTACAACCTGCTTCTATTACCATTTTTTCCCAAACTACTTTTAAGTATTCTGGATGGTAAGTGACTCCTGTTCCTGCACCAAATGTATTAGGGCGTTCAAAACTAGCATTGTATTTAGCCAATTCGTTTACGACATCATCAGCAATGCCGCCCACAACTTTTATAGATTGTGTCCCTGGCGTATAGTACCCATAAAAAGTATCTAAAACGGCTGTACTTGTACCACCTAAAAAAGGTAATCTTTCTAATAATAATGTTTTTGCACCTTGCCTTCCGGCAGAAATTGCTGCAGTGGCTCCGGCTGACCCTGCTCCTACTACAATAACATCAAAGCTTCCTGCTTCGATTAATTCTGTTTTATATGTATTCATTTTATTTTTTTTAACCTGATATGCTCCATCCCGCATCTACTTTTAAAACTTCTCCTGTGATTACTTTACTTTGATTACTTAACAAAAAGACAGAAGCTTCTGCAATGTCTTTTGCATCCATAACACGTTCTGTTAATGGTTGTTTTTGCTTCATAAAATTGATAATGGTTTTGTCTTGCGAAGCTCTTTCGCTCATACGGGTTAATGCTAATCCTGGCGCTATTACATTAACTCTTATTTTATCTAAGGCATATTTTGATGCCATTGAAGTACTCATACTAATAATTGCCCCTTTCGCTGCTGCATAAGCTATGGTGCTAAAAAACTTTGGCTCTGGTGATATACCCAAAATACTAGCCATATTTAAAATAGTGCCGCGCAAGCCATCGTTATCTGGCTCTTGTTTTAACATTTGGCTTATCACTTCTCTACACATTCTATATTGTGTGGTTACATTGGTAGTCATCGTTGTTTCCCAGCCTGCTTCTGTACATTCGTGGATTGGTCCATCACCAAATCTACGTCCGCTAATTCCTGCTACGTTATATAGCCCATCTATTCGCCCGTATTTTTTAATACAAGCATTTACTAATTCAATCGCTACAGATGGATTAACCAAGTCACCAACAATATAATCTGCGTGTAAATTATCTTCTTTTAAGGCTTCTTGAAAGCGTTTACAACGTTGCTCATCTCTTCCTATGTAAAAAACCTTTGCGCCTTTAGCTAACACTAATTTGATAGTTTCTGCGGCAATTCCTGAAGACCCTGTTATGATAAAAACTTTGTTTTTCATTAAACTATTCTTTTTGAGGGACTAATTTATTGGGGTTATACATGGCTCTTGCATAACGTTTACGTTGATCTTGCAACCATTCATTATAATTATCTGCAGTATTGCTAATATGCATATTACGTAGTACATGATGCTGATAATTTCTACGATCTAACTCCCTAATCGTTAACTCATTTAACGACTGGACTACAGATAATGCTCCAATTGAAGATAATGGGCAAACTTGATAAGTATCTGTTTGACCATTAACAGTAACGGATAAATCACCATAAGGCATAGCATTATCTATAAAAATGCCTTTACTTGCCTCTTTTATAACATGAATTAAGTTCTTATTAGAACTGTGTTTCGTTGCAGATTCAATAGATTGAACTTTTGACGCTATACCTACAATAGGATTGTTGGGATATCGTTTGTTGAATTCAATTGCCATGTCTACTGCGGCAGGGGTCGTACCTGTTGCAGTAATTACAGCCATAACATCTTTTGGTCCTATATCATATTCGTCTAAAATATTTGCTGAAATACCTTCGTACCTTTCTATACCCTGATTTACACGAATTCCGTTAGACCCTACTACATCTGTAAATGACGTTAACCCTACTTGAATGATACCATGAAACCCTGTTAAAGCTCCCATTCTGATACTCACTTCTTCTACCGAAATACGTGAATGACCATTGGCATAAACATATATTACGCCTCCATCCATAATGGCATCTGCATATAACTTGGCCACCTCTTTTAAAATAGCTTCTTGACTTAACAAGCCATGCTTTACAATCTCCAATTGCTCTGGAAAAGAAAATATTGCTTCTTTTATTGAATTCATATTTTTAGAATTTATTTTTAATTGTATCTATTTCTGAAATTGAAGAATTTATTTGCCTTGATTTATATCTATACGCATTTGCTGGTGCAATAATTTTTGAAATTTCAAAAGGTATATTATTTGGTAAATAGGAAACTCTTTTTATAATTAGAACGATGTTCTCGGTCATACTAAGGATTTCTTTTTCTTTCTCTGTAGCTTCTCTAGCATATACTTCTTCATTGGCAAATGATGGCACCAAATTGTAATGATCTTTTAACCAACTGTAAAAGGATTCTGCATCAAAAGGTTTTTTATCAAGATCAGGTGCTAAATCTAATGGGATTTCATTATACATAATACAAATAGGTTTTTGATTAACCCCCCTTAATCTTTTTATAAGAACCGTATGTTTACGCGCTTTTAATTGTAAAATGTTTGCAACTTCTGTTGTTGGAATTCTTTTTTGAATAGATGTTTGGAAGGTTTTTGGTGTTTTTCCAATTCCAACGATACTATCTGTCCAGCTTGAAATACCAACATGGTTATCAATAAGCGGCGTGTCTTTTACAAATGTTCCTTTACCTGCAATGGTTTCAAGGAGTCCTTCTGAAACTAATTCATTAATAGCGCGCTTTACTGTTATAAGACTGGTTTTTGTAATTTTTGCTATTTCAGATTGTGTAGGAATGATATCTCCAGAATTAAAATCTTTGGAAATTTTATCTGATAAATATTTTTTTACTTCTAAATATAAAGGCGAAGATTTTTTATACATAATAATGTATTTAATACAAATATTATAATAATATACTATTTATGCAAATTAGTATGGATTTTTATTTTAACATTAGAAAACAAGCTATTGTATTATAAATTAGAATTATACAATGAAATCAAAAATTAGTAATAGCAACGTGAATCTTGTTTAAGAATTCAAGGTGTTCCTACCTTTTAAAAAGGGAGGTGGATCCCGATGAGATCAGGATTCGGAGAGTTATATTTGTTTGTTATTTTTAATAAAACGCCTCTTTCTTCCTATTTTTATCAAAATCGAAATTCATTTCTCGGCTTTAATTTAAAGAGGAGAGCACTGTGACTGTAAAAAAATAGTTCTGAAACATGTCTGGGACACACACCGACATAAATTCTCTTATCCAAGATTCACATTAATAGCAGCTAATTTTAACACCTATTTTTTCCTTATTTAATATAATCTAGAATAGGTAACTCCTTTTTAACAGGCTTTCTACATTTATCAGAATAGTAAAACTTTATAAATAAAAACCCCTGAAATTAATTAACTCCAGGGGTTTAAAAATCTAAAAATTGATAAATCATCTCAATTTTTAGATTTTAACTTAATTAACTATTAATCAAAAACAATACTATTCTACGTATGATACTTTAATATTATCCAAATAATAATCATTGTTACCATTATGGCCAAAACGTATTCTATCAAAATTATGATAAGGTGCAGTAGCTAAATTATTTAGAACAACAGCACTACCAGGATTTCCATCAAATGTATAGGTAGTAGTTTCTGCAATCGGATCTATAACGACTTTAATAGCATGCCATTCATTTAAGGATAAAGGTGCAAATGCTTCACCAACTCCACCACCTTCTACTCTCATTCTATAACTCCCTACAGTACCTGAATGTTGAAAAGCTGTAGATCCAGTTACATCCTTACCAGCTTCTGAATCAAGAACGATATAATCACTCCAACCAGTAGGGTTATCTGTAAAATAATTAAATTCAAAAGTTACGACTACATTATCTGGTGTCTCAGGGAAATTTCTATTATTAGAATCCCATCCAGCAGAAACAGTACTATCATATTTCAGTACTTTGTTAGCTGGGTTTGTTGGATCTTCAATAATACTTAGTGCACCAGGATATGATTCTGTCCAATCAGAAAGGTCTCCTGTTTCAAAATCTTGATTTAATACCACAACAAATGTCCCTACAATTGAAACTTGCGTTTGAGCGCTAATATCAGCAAAACCTGTAGCTTTTGCCGTTACAATAACAATATAATCACCATTTTCTGCATAAGTATGTACTGCAGTAGATGTAGTCGTATTTTCAACTGCTGTTCCATCACCCCAATCTATATCATAATTAGTAGCATTAAGTGCTGATAAAGTTAAAGTAACTGTATCTGTATCATTAGGGTCTACATTTGAATTTATTGTTAGATTAGAAATTAAGCCAACGCTAACTGACTTGTTTACAGCTTGATTAACTAATCCATCTTTTCTTGCTACAGATTTAATGGTATAATTACCAGCGTCGACATAATTATAGCTTTCTATACCTGTAGTTGACTGCGTTGTTATACCATCTCCCCAAGAAATTTCAAAATAATCATTCCCTTCTGCTGTAGCTACAATAGATACGGCTCTCGATATGTGATCATCTATAGTAATCTCTAATGTTGCATTTTCAATAATTGGTGCCTCACTATATTCATCATAACTGATCTCTTTATCACAAGACACAGTAAGTAACGTAAAGCACAATATTGTAAAAAACATGTGTGTAATTCTTTTTGTTTCCATTTTTTTATTTTTTAATTTCATTAAACAGACTATTATTCATAATACTAATAACCAGGATTTTGCTGTAAATTATTATTTCTATCTATTTGCTCTTCAGGAATTGGAAATATAATTCTATGAGCATCAAAGTTTATCCTAAATTCTGTTGCAGTACTAATGAATTTACCATGACGGATTAAATCGGGTCTTCTATGGCCTTCAAAAGAGAATTCAAACTCTCTTTCATTTAAAATATCATCTAAAGTAACCCCAGAAAGCGGTTTATCAGGATCGAAACTTCTGGCTCTTACACTATTTACCAAATCATCAGGTGATGCTCCCATAGGGTCAGTTCCACCCCATAAAATAGCTTCTGCCTTACTTAGCAGTATATCTGCATATCTTAGTACTACAACATCATTATTAGAATGCTGTGCAACTGCATTTACATCCGGTACATATTTAGTACTTTTATAACCTCGCTCTACAGGAGCGTCTAGGATCTGATCAAGAGGAAGTATCTCAAATTGTCCGTCAGCTGGATCTCCATTACCATCAGCACTAGCTCCTTTATATAAAGGCTCTGTTTGAGCATCATCAACCCACTGAGGACCATGTAAGATGTATGTTTTACGCTTATCATCATCATCATAATGAGCAAAATGTTCGTTCGTAACAGCGAACCCGCCCCAACCATTAACTGGCAATTTAAACTTCCAAGCTAACTCTGGTTGAAATTGCACTTGTTGAAAGATAATACCCTCTCCTAACGAAGTTCTAGGTTGTGCATAAATTATTTCTGGTGAATTTTGATTTTCTGGAATGAAACTCTCTTGTAAATCATCTGTTAAGCTATAATCATTTGAGTTTATTACAATATTACATTGCTCAATACACTCATTCCAATGAGACACTCCTATATATACTTCTGCATTTAAATATAATTTCACTAAAAAAGCACTTGCCGTAGACTTTATTGGTCTAGGGTAATGATCATCACCAACCTCAGCTTTAGTTAATAAATCATCTTGAATCTCTAACCATTCTTGCTCAACAAAATCGAATACTTTTTGCGCCTGATCTTCAATTGGCATATTACCCGCCAAGTTATTGGGATCTTGAACCGATACTGTTACAATAGGTACATTTCTAAAATAATCTAATAACTTATAATAAGCTAGCGCTCTAAAAAAGCGTATTTCGGCATATTGAGATGGGAATCTAGTTTGATCAACAGACTCTAAAGCAACATTTGCTCTACCAATAATATTACTATACTCGGCATATCGACGTCTAATGTTCTCAGTTGTCGGACTCCATTGGTGCTCATGTAAATCTCGCTCTCCATTAGAATTCCAACCACCAGCCCTTGTTGGGATTACGCCTTCATCAGTAGTTATTACATCCATAACAAAAAGATTTGTCCATGTAAAACCTGAGCCTAATAAACTAGCTACTCCTCTAACAGTGGCATTTACCTGATCTTCTGTATTATTAAACTCTGTAGCTGACAAGGTAGATAATGGTACTTCCTCTAAATCGGTACATGCGCTTAACATTACTCCCAATACTAATAAAGCAGTAATGTACTTAGCAATTGGTATTTTTATTTCAATTGTATTTTTCATAGTATATTTATTTAAAATTGTGCTTTTAATCCCATTAGAATTGTTCTAGCTCTAGGATAATTTGTGTAGGCTACAATACTAACCTCTGGATCATACCCTGTAAAATCTGTTAATACAAACAAGTTTTGACCAGTTAAAGAAAGATTTAAACTCTGTAAAAAACCAAGCTTAGCAGTATTCACATTATAATTTAGTGTAGCATTCTCCATACGTAAAAATGAGCCATCTTCCACAAACCTGTCACTTACTTGACCACTTGGAGCTACAGTAGCACCGTTTGTTAAAATAACATCTAAAGCATTATTTTCTGGAACCACAGTAAGGTTTTCTAAATCATTTCTTAAAGAGTTTAAGACCTCAACACCTTGTACACCTCTAAAAGACGTGCTTAAACTAAGCCTTTTATACCCTAAGTTAAAACCAAATCCATAAGTGTAATCTGGTTGGGTTTGTCCTATAATAGTTCTATCATCAGTATTGATTACACCATTATTATCTATATCTCTAAATTGCTCTCTACCATTTTTATCAAAACCTATAAAATCTAAGCCCCACAATGAATTTAATGATTCACCCACTCTTTGAATTCGAATTGGTGATTGTTGTTGTGGAGATGGTGCTGTAAAACTAGTAAGACCAAATGCTGGGGTTATTAAGGCACCTTTAGACAAGGATACAATCTCATTTTTATTTGTAGCTATATTTCCATAGAAATTAAAATTCCAATCTTGATGTCTAACAACATCATAGTTAAAACTAAATTCAATACCTTTATTACTTACTTCTCCTACATTTTCCAACCTAGTACTAACTGCCGTTGGAGCAGGCACATTAAATCTTAAGATCAAGTCATCAGTTACTTTTTCGTAAACCTCTACGGTACCAGTAAACCTATTATTAAAAAAACCAAAATCTAATCCAATATTTGTCTCACTAGTTGTTTCCCATTTTAGGTTAGGGTTTGCAAGCGTAGTTGGTTTAGCAAATAAACCAATTTCCGGATTCACATTTAGACCTAAACTTAATAATGATAATGAACCAAAATTAGAAATTTCCTGATTACCAGTTATACCATAACTAGCTCTAAGTTTTAATTGAGAGATTACAGAACTGTCTTTTAAGAAATCTTCATCAGAAACTTTCCAGGCTAAAGCTGCTGAGGGGAAAAGCCCCCATTTAGTATCCTTACCAAATCTTGTAGAACCATCTCTTCTTAATGTTGCAGTTATAAGATACTTATCAAATAAATCATAGTTTACTCTACCAAAGAAAGAAATAATTCTACTCTTAGAGATTCCATTGTTCGCGAAATTAACAACGCCTCCTGCAGCAAGATTATTGAATCCTAAAACATCCTCTACAAATTGAGAGGTACGAAGTCTATTTGAAGCATTTGTAAATTCTTGCCAAGAGTATCCTGCCAAAAGATTAACTCTATGATTTTTACTAAGCTGTTTATTATAATTTAATGTAGTCTCTATTAAACGGTTGTTATTATTTCTAGCTTCTAAATTTCCAAATCCTCCATTTTCGGAGCCAATTCTTGTTGATAATGGCACATAAGACTTACGTTCAATATCCTCTTGAGTATAACCAATACTCGTTTTGAAATTCAAATCTTCAACGATCTCATAGTTTAATGAAATATTAGTTAGTAACCTTCTTGAAGTAGTAAGATTTCTAAACAATAAAGCTTGCTCAATAGGGTTTTGTGTAAAAATAGACACGTAAGAAAAACCTCCTGAATACGGACTATTCTCATCTCTAACAGGTATTGTAGGATTTGCTCTTAGCACATCTCTAATAACATCTCCTCCTCCATCGCCACCAATACCTCCTACAGACGGTACATTATTTGCTTTTTCATTGGCATAAAGCACATTCAGATTTAAAGTTAATTTATCACCCATAAACTTAGAAGTAAGATTCAATCTACCGGTAATATTCTCATTTGCAGAATTAATAATAACACCTTCTTGCTCTTGATATCCTAAAGAACCTGAATAATGTGTGTTATTAGAACCTCCAGACATACTTATTGTATAACCTCTATTTAAAGCAGATCTAAATAATTCATCTTGCCAATCTGTATTAGCGCCTCTATCATCAAAATTAGATACATTATTATTAGCAGCATACTCTCTAACTTGAGCAGCACTTAAAACGGGCAATGTACGAGATACAGATGCAAAACCAACATACGTATCTAAGGTTAAAACATTCTTACCTTCTTTACCTTTTTTTGTTGTTACAATTACAACACCATTTGCAGCTCGTGCTCCATAAATAGCTTTTGCTGAGGCATCTTTTAAAACATCAATCCTTTCAATATCTGCAGGATTAATAAGACTTAATGGGTTATTAGCTGCTGTACTAGATCTATCATCAGAGCCTGTTGTGCCTGCAAAACTGTTATCCTGAAAAGAAACTGGCACACCATCTATTACATAAAGCGGCTCATTATTAAAATTAAGAGAATTCGTTCCTCTAATTCGTACGGTCGATTTAGATCCAGGACGACCACTTCCTAAGGACACATTAACACCTGCAGCCTTTCCTGATAATAATTGTTGTGTTGTTAAAGCAGCTCCTTTATTTAAGTCTTTTGCTTTAATTCCTGTTACTGCTCCAGTAGCATCACTTTTCTTTACTCTACCATATCCTACTAATACAACTTCATCTAACGTAGATACGTTTTCCTGTAGGGTAATATTAACAACTCTTTGGTTATCAACTGGTACCTCAGTATCCAAGTACCCCAGATATGAGACTACTAAAATGGCATTAGAACTACTTATTTGAATAGTGTATTTTCCATCAAAATCTGTTTGAGTTCCATTAGTGGTTCCCTTTTCAATAATACTAGCTCCGGGTAATGGAGCTCCAAAGAAGTCTGAAACAAGTCCCTCGACTTTAGTTTGGGCGTTAGAAAATGAGAAACAAAAAAACAGTAAAAACATACATAGCATAGTACGTTTTCTTAATAATACATCATAATACTTTTTCATAATTGTCCTTGTGTTAAAGTTTTTAAATTAAAAAGGAATGTCTTTTTCATTTAGTTTTAGTTTTAGTTATTAGTTTTGAGTTTTTATAATAATTTTTAACTAAATAGTATTTTAGTTGTACCAAATATTAGATATTTCAATAACTATTTTAGGGGTAAATGTTGTAAAATAAGGGGGTAGATAATTAACAAATCAGCTTTAAAACTATCATTGTCAGTAAATTAAAACAATAACAACATCAATCTATAATATACCTTGTAAATAGTAGACTATACATTAATTTAAGCGTTGGAATTATTGGTAATATATTCTGAAGGGGAACATTTAAACTGTCTTCTAAAACAAGTTCTGAAATACTTTAAATCATTAAATCCTACCTCATAAGCTATTTCGGAAATTGACATTTGATTTTGAACTAAAAGTTGAGCGGCTCTTTTAATACGAATAACACGAATAAACTCTGTAGTAGACTGCCCTGTTAAACTTTTAATTTTCCTAAAAAGAACAGATCTACTCATTCCTATCTCTTCTATAAAAGTACTTACGTTAAAATCTGAATTGGATAAATGCCTCTCTATACAATTGATGGCCTTTTCCAAAAATTCATCATCTTTAGAGTTTAATACGACTTCTTTTGGGTTGATACGATAATTACGAATAAAATATTCATGGAGTTTTTTTCTAGACTCCATGAGGTTCTTCACTTTTAATCGTAATATACTTGGCTTAAATGGTTTATTAATATAGTCGTCTGCTCCCGTTTGTAAACCGTCTTTCTTAAAGATCAATGATGTTCTGGCTGTTAATAAGATAATTGGAATATGGCAGGTATTTATATCTTTTTTTAATTTACTACAAAGTGATATCCCATCCATTTCTGGCATCATAACATCACTAATTATTAAATCTGGGATAAGCTCTGTAGCTAATTCATAACCAATTCCGCCATTCGATGCTTCTTGAATATTATATTCTTCGCTGAAACAGCTTACAATAAATTTTCTTACATCAAGGTTGTCTTCGATAATAAGTAACAATGGAAGATTTTTATTAGTTACTTCTTTATCTGGTTTGTTAATAACATCTGGCTTCTTCCATTTTCTCTCACTATAATTAGCAACATCCTCACCATGCTTAAATGCTTTAAAGATCTCATTGCTATTTAGATGTTTTTTCCCTAATGGTAATTCCACGGTAAATAAACTCCCCATACCAAGTTCTGACTCTACTTTTATATTACCATGATGTAACTCGACTAACCTTTTAGTTAAAGTGAGCCCTATCCCACTTCCGTTACTAAAATTTTGACTTGTTTCTATTTGAAAAAAACGTTCAAAAATAAGATTAGTATGTTTGGGTTCCATGCCGTATCCATTATCCTTTATTGAAAGGCAAACACGATCAATGTCATCATTTTTTGGTGAAATCTGAGAAATTGTAAAAGAGATTTCACCTCCATCTGGCGTGAATTTAAAAGCATTTGATAAAAGGTTATAGAGTACAATTTCCATCTTATCTCTATCAAAATATACATGATCCAACTCTGTTTTATTACTAAAGTTATAAGTAATACCTCTAGATTCTGCTAATTGACGAAAGGAAATAAAGGTCTCATTACAAAACTTTACAATGTCCCCTTTCGCAGCTCTTAGTTTTAACTGCCCTATTTCATCCTTTCGGAAATCCATAATATTATTAACATGGCGCAATAATTTTTGAGCATTGGAACGTACTAGTGAAATTTCTTCTTTAATCCCTTCAATTAAATCTCCTTTTTTTTGCAAAATATTATCTAAAGGCCCCAATATTAAGGTTAATGGAGTTCTAAGCTCATGAGAGATATTTGTAAAAAACCTAAGTTTTAATTCGTATATTTCTTCGTCTTTTTCTCTTTCCTTTATTTCATTTTGCAATGCATTTCTATCATTAATTCTAAGACGCGCATATCTCCATAAAAGATACCCGATAAAAACACAAAGAATAAAGTACAATAAAAAAGCCCACCAGGTACTCCATGGCGGTGGCAATATTTTAATCTTGATAGAAGTTCCTGCCTCGTTCCACGTGTGACTATTATTTGACGCTTTTACCTTAAATACATAATCTCCAGATTCAATATTTGTAAAGGTGACTTGGCGCCTATTACCAATATGTAACCAATCGTCATTAAACCCTTCAAGCATATAAGCATATTCATTTTTTTCTGGTTGAGAATAATTAAAACCTATAAACTCAAAGCTGAATAATGACTGATCATAACTTAAGATTATTTCCTGTGTTTGCGACAAAGGTTTGGTAAGAGGTGCATTTTCATCTCCTATTTTCACCGTCTTTTCGTCGATTTTAAATTCGGTAAGTATTACAGGTGGCGGGTTATTATTTTTCTTTATTTCTTGAGGGTTAAATATATTAAACCCGTTAACCCCTCCAAAGATAAGCTCCCCATCACTGCTTATGGCATAGGCATCATAATTAAATTCATTACTTTGAAGTCCATCATGGATATCATAATTATCAAACGTTTTAAGATCCATATTAAATTTTGATAAACCGCCATGTGTACTTAACCATAAATTCCCATAATTATCGGGAAGAATGCCATAAACCACATCACTAGGTAGCCCCTCATTTTTTCTATATTTAATAATGGTTGAGAGATCATTTTCTACATATACTAACCCCTCTCCTTCTGTACCCAACCAATAATTACTTTTATTATCTTGATAAATACAAAGCACATTTTCATTTATAGACGCATTAATTTTATTAAAATGGTCATATAAAATCTCTCTTTTTTCAATATCAACAAGCCCTAGCCCATTAGACGATCCTACTAAAATTTCTTTTTTATAATTCTCAAAAATGGTAGTGATCCAAACATAACCTTCTTTCTTTTCAGGAAATCTAACAAACTGTTTTAATTTTGGATCAAACATATTGATACCTGTATAGGTACCCATCCAAATGTTTTGGTTACTATCTTCTAAAAGTGTAAATACATAATTGGAACCAATACTTAAACTATCAGAAACATTATTTTTATAATGTTCGAATTTGGCAGGGCTTTTGTTTGGATTAAAATAGTTTACACCACCTCCAAAAGTCGCTATCCATAAGTTCCCTTCATCGTCTTGAATAACATCATGAACATTATCCTCACTTAAACTGTTCTTATTATTTTCATCATGTTTAAAGTTTATAAATGTTCCTTCAGATCTATTAAAATAATCCAATCCACCACCTTCGGTACCAATCCATAAATTTTTATTATGGTCTTCTACAAAAGCACTTACTACTGGATAACTAAGCCCAGAAGGTTCGCTATAATGATTAAAGGAATCAAAACTTTTATCTAAATAATTTACACCACCAGCCCATGTTCCAATCCATAAATTCCCAATACGATCTTCAAAAATGGCATGGATTGAATTTTTACTAATACTATAGGGATCATATTTATCATGTCTAATATGATGTGTGGTTTTTTTATCTATATTATCTATATAAAGTCCTGTATAGGATCCTATTAATAAATTCCCTTCTTCATCTTCCCAAAGTGCTCTTATAGATACATTTTCTAATATATTATTGAACCCAAAATAGCTTACAAATTTATCCTCAGCATCGTTATAATGCCATAACCCTTCCGTATCTCCTACCCAAATACGCCCCTTGGAATCTTCTTTTATAGCACCTGATATATTTACTACGTTATTGTTACCTAAAGGATAATATTTAAATGAATTTTCTTTAGTATTATACTTTTCAACACCTTGATCGGTTATCATCCACAAAATACCCTTAGAATCTGCATAGATCTCTTTTATAAAATTACCCCTTAAACTATTCTCTATCCGATCATTATGAACATATCTTTTAAAATTCTTTAGCTCTCTATTATACTTATGAAGTCCATTATCTGTTCCTATCCAAAGTACATGGTCTTTATCTTCGCAAATAGATAATACCACATTACCTGCTAAACTTGAGAAATCACTATCATCACTGTAATATTTTTCAAAACCAACCCCCTCAATGTACCTATTGAGTCCTTTTTTGGTACCTATCCATAATTCCCCCTTACTATCTGTGAAAACTGACTGTATTTGATTATGACTTAGACTCATATCATCTTCTGAGTCATGAAAGAAATTGGTGAAGTCAAAACCATCAAAACGACTTATACCATTCCTGGTACCAAACCACATGAACCCTTTAGAATCTTGAGTAATACAAGGAATTGAAATACTGGGAAGACCATCAAAAATCGTGTAATTTTTAAATTTCAAATCTCCGTCAATGGAAAAATTATCTTGACAATTTCCTCTTTGAGATAAAAATATAATAAAAAACAGTAAAAATAATTTTAAAGGTTTCAAGCTATCTGTCTTTATATGTGGTTAGTATGATTCAAATTTACACAAAATTACTTTTTCAAGGTTTTAAGAAAATATATTTGAATTTTATAAAACATTAACTTTTAAATGAAAGCCTGTTTTATAAAAAGCCTTACGCGTTAATAACAAACAAATACTGGCCAATATAAATTTTATAATATTTTTGAGCGACACTTTTTAGCATTTCAAAATTCTTATATTAAAATCTATATTATCAAAATCTTAACTTCCAAGACCATAAGTATAATGTGTAGTCACAAGTTCTAATTAATTTACATTACCAAGAAGGTCTTATGTTTCCTATTAGGGGGGTGAAATAACCAAATAAAACAATACAACCTTTTCCTTTTAAAGGTTTTCCTTTAGGTAAGCAAAACAGAAATATCGTAAGCGCTTCCTTTTTAATCTCTATTATTAAGCAGGTGGTTGTAGCGTGCATTCTTACCAAATGATTGTGGTTTATTAAATAGTTTGTTTTTAAAACATGCTGTAAACAAAATTTTAAAGCATAAGGCTTCAACAAACGATAAACGACCTTCTGTTATTTACATTAAAACCCAAATTAAGCTTCAAACATAAAGCACATAACTCCTTACGAACGAATCATTTGCCCCTAAAAAAACAAAGGGCTTCTCTTACATTTATAAAAAACATTAAGCCTCAAAAAACAAATTACTTTCGGCAAAATGTTTTGTAATTTTTTAATTAAACTAAACAAACAAAACATCTTCAATTATGAAAAAAACAAAATTACTTTTCTCATTCCTGATACTATTATTAGTATCAACGTCTTTATCTGCACAAGTTTATATCGATGGCGAAAACGCTTCAATACGCCAGTCAGATGGGTATATTACCGACAATGGCCGTACTTTAAGATGGCAAAATCAAGGTAATGGACAGGTTACTCCATGGATAACAGGCTATAATAGAGCAGGCTCTAAAGGTATAGGTATGCTAATTAATGGTACCTCGGGAACAGGACCTCAACGTTCAGAATACTGTTTAAACGCTTGTTACCAAAGTGAACCTGCTATAAATAACGGTGAGACTTGGTATACTGGTTTTAGTTTTCAGTTAGATTCTAATACATGGGCCAATCCAACTTCATGGTTTGTACTTCAACAAACTCAACAAAGTAAATCAGCCGGCCAAGGAAACAACAACCCGTTTGTATCTTTTGATATCAAAAGCGGCAATAAACTGGATCTTAGAGCTGGTTCAGGGATAGATGGAGCCACTGGTTTAAGTTTTAAACACAAAGAAATCATCACAGTTCAAAAAGGTGTTTGGTATGATGTCGTAATAGGTTTTAAATTTAGTCCAAATAGCACCAATGGATGGATGGCTTGTTGGATAAAGACTAAAAATCAAAGTAACTATACCAGATATGGTATGGATAACATTAAGGTAGGTTATACTAATGCCCCTCAACGAATACAACAAAACAAGATTGGAATGTACAGAAACTCGGTACCTGGAGCGAACAAATTGTATTTGGATGAGATAAGATTTTCAAAAACTTTAAGTGGTGCTAAAATCCCAGGCAGTAGTGGTGCAAGTAACACAGGCGGCAGTCAAACTGTAACTAATGGTATTTACTATATTCAAGACCCTGCTGGAAATATACGAATTAACAGCCCTAGTGGTAGAATTATTGACAAAGCAAAATCAAATACCAAAAGTGCTAAGTGGCAAATTACTAAAGTTGGAAGTTATTATACAATTAAAAACCTGAGAAATGGTGAGTATTTAGAAGTGCCATATGCTGCGTGCAACATAAATCAAAAACCACAGAACAAGAATGTTAATTTAGGGACTTGGACTTCATCAGGTAGCAATCATCAACGCTGGAATATTACAAAAAGTGGTTCTGATTATTTCTTTAAACCCTTACACTGTAATAAAGTAATAGATAGGAATGGCAATGGGAATAATCCTATGCACTTATGGGTATCTCAATCAGGTAACAGCAACCAAAATTGGAGACTGATAGCCACTAATAGCTCAAAAAGTTTAAATGATAAGACTGAAATTGCTGACCCATCAATATCTACCGAGCCGGAGCCTGAGTCAATTGATCAGGAAAAATTCATGATTTTCCCTAACCCTGTTAATGATGCGATTACGATTAGAATAAATTCAAACCCTAATACGAATGCCAAAATTTATTTATACAATAATATTGGTAGCCTTATTAAAACAGAACCTCTTGAAAGCGATGATCAATCACTTAAGCTTAATGGATTATCTTCAGGAATTTATATTTTAGAAGTTGTGAATGGAAGTAATACTTATAGGCAAAAAATAATTAAAAAATAAGTATTTTAAACTTTACACGAAGAGGTTGTAACTAAATGTTATAACCTCTTTTTTTGTCTCTATAATAAATTTATTATCTATTTTATAATGTGATTAAATCTTAATGTAAGAGCTATTTACTCTTAAACTAATAGGCTTTTAAAAACCAAAAATAAATTCTAATGCTTAACACATATCCCCTATAATAAAATCATTTCTCCCTAATAAAAAAGGGGTTTTATCCTAAATTTGATTAAAAATTAATCATTTACCAATCCTAATGCGGTTTTATAAAACCTCACTATTATGAAAAAAACAAGACTATTTTTCTCTCTACTGATACTATTATTGGTGTCGACTTCTTTGTCGTCACAAGTTTTTATTGATGGCGAAGATGCATCTGTACGTCCTTCAGATGGATATATCACAGACAATGGTCGAACATTAAGGTGGCAAAATCAAGGCGATGGACAAAACTTACCAAAAATAGAATCAAGTAAAAAAAGAGCTGGTTCTCATAGTGTAGCTTTCCAAATTGACGGTGCAAGCTCTGGTAGTACAAGTCAACGATCTGAATATTGTTTGAATGCTTGTTGGTCAACATCTGAGCCAGCAGTAAAAAGTGGTGACACTTGGTATACTGGTTTTAGCTTTCAATTAGATAATGATATATGGGATAGCCCTACTTCATGGTTTTCAATTCAGCAAACGCAACAAAAAAAATCTACAGGTCAAGTAAACAATAACCCTTTTGTGTCTTTGGAGATAAAAAGTGGCAATGTACTTGACATTAGAGCAGGCTCTGGAAAAAACGGTGACAGCGGTCTAAAATTTACACATAAAGAACTCATTACACTAACAAAAGGAATTTGGTATGACGCTATAATTGGCTGGAAATACAGTCCGAATACTACAGATGGATGGCTATCTCTCTGGATAAAAACAAAAGATCAAACTAACTATGTAAGATACAGTATAGAAAACATTAAACTTGGTTACTCTGAAGCGCCTCAGCAAGTTAGTCAAAACAAAATTGGAATGTACAGGGGAAGAGTAACTGGTAATAATAAAATGTATTTTGACGAAATTAGATTTGCTACCAATTTAGAGGATGCTAAAATAATCGACTTTCCTGACACCGATAAAGATGGCGTATTTGATATTAACGACACTTGCCCTAATACGCCTTCAGGAGCAGTAGTCGATGTTAAGGGATGCGAAGTGTTCTCATTGCCTAGTAACAACTTTAAGGTATTACATATTAGTGAGTCATGCCACTCTAGTAATAATGGATCAATATCTATTGAAGCTATTCAAAATTTAAACTATACAGCTACATTATCTGGAGGAACTACAGCGTCTAAAAACTTTACCAATAACGTATCTTTTGAAAATCTTGAGGCTGGCTCCTATAAAGTTTGTATCACAGTTGAAGGAGAAAACGATTATGAAGTTTGTTTTAACGCAACTATCACAGAACCTGAAGATATCACAGTAACTTCAAAAGGAGATCAAGGTAAATAATAATAAATCTTAAAAAAGAGGCTCTTTACTAAAGGAAAGACGATTCTTTTAATATAATTTAAAGTATTCAATTTCACTATAAAATACTGATTATTAGTATTATAAATATTTTATATTAGAAACGCCCTCCTTAATCCTCCCTCGAGGGAACTTTAGGGGTATCTTCAATGTAACTAATTAAAAATCAATAACCATTAAATCAAACTCATATTAATTTGTTATTAAGCAACTACATAACTATAAAACAACTTAATTTTAATTCTCATATCTAAAGCCCCTATAATAGAATCATTTACCCCTAATAAAAAAGAGGTTTTACTTCAAATTTGGTTGAAAATTAATCGCACTAACCATAAAACACCAAAGCTTACAAACACATTTTGTTAAAAGCACTTTATTTTATGGCTAAGTGATTCCTAATTAGATTTTACAAACCAAAACTTTAATTAACTCTATAATAGCTCTAAAATATGAATAGAAGGAAATTTATACAAAATTCAGCTTTAGCGACAGTTGGGGCTTCGCTAATAAGTAATCATGCAAACGCGAATATGTCGCCCAGCATAACTGAAAAAAAGGATCTGGATAAAATTAAATCAAGCGATGCCTTTAAGTATTACAAAGACAGAGCAGCTGGCTGTTATTTTGGTGCAGCAATTGCTGATGCTATGGGAGGCCCTCCTGAATTTATCCATTACAAACGACGCGAGCGCGACTTTGGTTGGGTCAAAGGGTTTCTAGAATACAAAACACCACCCGGACATGGCACTATTGGTCCTGGCTATGCTTTACATACACGCGCCGGTTCTATTACAGATGACACTTTTATTCGAGCTGATTGCACCCGTTTTTACTTGAATGTGAAGCCACCCTATACGGCACATAAAATGGCTCACTATTTCCTTAAGAACGCTGATTTTTCTAATTGGTGGACGGTAGCAGTAAAAGCATTACGTCGTGTAGAGAGCGGTGAAGTTTCAGCCGAAGACGCTGGCTTTAAACATCAACAAGGCGGCGGTGGTGCTTGGTGGCAACCAGTGTCTATTCTTAATGCGGGCGATCCTTTGGCAGCATCCAACGAGGTTTCCAATCTATGCCGTATATGGAAGGCTCCGTTAGAACGAGATATCCTCTCTTCTGTAGTGGCAGGACAAGCTGCTGCTTATAAAAAGGGTTCTACAGTAGATTCTGTTATTAATGCTGTATTGGATGATTCTGGCCCCTTAGCTAAAAAATTATTTGAACGCGCTTTAGACATTGCTAAAAAAGCGAATTCACCTCAGGAATTATATAAAAATCTATATGCCAAAGCTATGGTGGATGAAGTTTCGACTGAGATTGATGGTCCTATGCCCAAACCGATGAAAGATGTATATGTAGAAGGTGGTTATGGAGGTGTAAAATTTGCTGAACAACAACCATGGGCTTTGGCTTATTTCCTTTATGGCAATGGCGATCCAGAAAAAACAGTTCTCACTGCAATTAATGGTGGGCGTGACTCTGATAGTATTGCTTCAAACGCGGCCAGTTGGTTGGGTGCTCTTTATGGTGAGTCTATTTGGCCAAAAGAATGGGTTGACACTGTACAAGAAGCAAACCTGATTGAAATGGATATCCGTGGCTTGCTGGATCAACTCGTAGATCTTGGGGTACGTAATGGTACAGTTGCAATAATTAATAACTACGACATTTAGTATATTAAAAAGACAAACAATTTTAACAAATGAAAAATAGACTCCTAACAATTCTCCTTTTAGTATTACCAATAATTAGCTCAGCTCAAGGCTTGAAGCGTGAGTATTTAAAAGATCAAATTCATGATGATAATCGTACAAGACCACTGCATGTAATTCCTTCTGGTGGAAACTATATGGCACCGCCTTCTGATGCAATTATATTATTTGATGGTACTAACACCGATGCATGGGAAGGCAATTTTACCATTATTGATAGTACGCATATGGCGGCTGCAGAAGGTGGGTTAAAATCCAAACAAGCTTTTGGCGATATGCAGTTGCATGTGGAATGGCGCATTAACGATGCTTTAAAAGTAAACGGTCAAATGGGTGGTAACAGCGGAATATTTTTAATGGGGCTTTATGAAGTGCAAGTTTTAGAGAACTTCTTAAATGAAACCTATGCCGATGGTCAGGCTGGTGCTGTGTACGGACAATTCCCTCCTTTAGTAAATGCATCTGCACCACAAGGAAACTGGAATAGTTATGATATTTTCTTTAAGGCACCTATTTATAAAAATGGTAAAGTCGTAAAAAAAGCAGCCGTTACTGTACTATTTAATGGCGTTATAGTGCAATTTAATCAGGAATTTGAGGGGCCAACAAAATATAAGAAGGTGACCTCTTATCCTGAAAATCATCCTAAAAAAGCACCACTAAGCCTCCAGTATCATGGTGATCCCGTTGAGTATCGCAACATATGGGTAAGAGATATTGCTGTTACCGAAGAAGATACGTCTAAAAAGAAATTGGAGTGGATAAATCTATTTGAAGAAGGTAAAGAAGGCATTGATTATGTAACCACAAGTAGAGATAAAGATCCAAATGCACAACAACACTTTAAAGTTGTAGATAATAGAATTGAAGTCTTGTATGACTGGGTTGGAGAGGAAGCTCCTTTCGCCTTGATTTCTACAAAGAAGACATTTAGTTCTTTTAATATGGAATTGGAATATAAATGGGGAGAACGCAAATTTGCGCCACGTAAGGAAGTGAAACGTGATGCTGGTATTCTCTTTCACGTGCATAACGAAGTCGTTGTATGGCCAAGTAGTATTGAATGCCAGATTCAAGAAGAAGATACTGGAGATTTATGGGTAATAAAAGGACCTAAAGTAACAGTAGTTGAGAAAAACGGAAATCATAAAGTTATAGACACTAAGGTAGAAAACTATAAATCACACAGAAGATACGATCTTTTTGAAGTTGAAGGTTGGAATCATGTTCGGGTAGAAGTTCGAGGCTCTGAATCGGCGCGTTTTTATGTGAATGGTCATCTTGTAAATGAGGTACTTAATATGACTGATCGTGAAGGGAAAAAACTAAAGGAAGGTTTTATATCACTTCAGGCTGAAGGCGCTGAGATAATCTATAGAAATATACGTTTGCAAGAGGTACACTAAGGATTAATAAAACAACTCGCATAATCATAATTAAAAACACACTATAAAAGAGTAAAATGAACAAACAACAAAGACAGCTTTCAAGCTTAATTATACTAATCCTCTTTTCGCTTACAATCAACAGTAACCTAAATGCTCAAAACGCTTATAGAACAGCTACTCCCTTTCTAGGTTGGAATAGTTACAATGCATACGGCTCATATATTAACGAGCAACAAACCTATGCGAACCTAGATGCATTCATCCAGAAACTGAAACCACATGGCTATGAATACTTTGTCCTCGATGCTGGTTGGTACAGAGATTACGATTTAAAGCCGGGAGAAAGTTGGCCTACAGATGGGGATAAAGCAAATTTAACTCTTGATAAATACGGACGTTATACGCCTTCTAAAGTTCTTTTTCCAAACGGGCTAAAACCAATAATAGATTATGCACATAAACATGGAATAAAATTCGGATTACATATGATGCGGGGCGTTCCACGAGAAGCAGTGGAAAGAGACCTACCTATTAAAGACTCTAAATATTCTGCAAAAGATATTGCAAATAAAGAAGATAGCTGTAGTTGGAGTGTTCTAAATTATGGCATTGATATGAATAAGCCAGGATCACAAGAATACTATGACAGCATGTTGGAACTACTTGCCGAATGGGGAGTAGATTTTATAAAATACGACGACATTGTGCACAAGCCAGACGAAATTGTTGGAGTTGCTGATGCCATAGAAAAAACGGGGCGAAAAATTATGTTGAGTATTTCTCCTGGCGATGAAGAATACCCTAAGTTTTTTGAAGTTTATCACAGAGCCGATATGATTAGAATGACACGGGATATATGGGACTTAAAAGAAGACATAGATATCACGTTTGAAACTTGGGAAAAAATTATCCCTCATGCTGGAAAAGGCTATTGGTTAGATATGGATATGCTCCCTTTTGGCCACATTAGACTAAATCACCCTTTAACAAAAAACAAGTTAAAAACTACCAGAGGCTACGAACGCATGGATAATCTTAGCTATCCACAAAAAAAGACGTTTATTACCCAGCGCGCCATGGGAGCTTCCCCCTTGTTTATGGGAGGCGAATTAACAAGTTCACCTAACGCTGTTTTTGAATTAATTACAAATCCTGATATGTTAGCGTGTAACCAAAATGGCATAACCGGCGAATTGGTTACAAGAATCTCAACTTACGAAGTAAGGTTAGATATTTGGAAAACGCCAAATAAAACCAAAGAAAATGAAGGATGGATAGGCGTTTTTAATCGTAATGGGTACAAAGAGTTAATTAAGATTAGTAAAGAACAACTTGGTTTAAACAACAAGCTGTCTTATGGTTTATATGATATTTGGGGAAAACAAATGATTGAAGATACTGGATCAGAATTACTTTTTGAAATACCTGCTGAGGATGTTATTTTCATTCGTTTTAAAGAAAGAAAAAGCAATAAATAACTCGATTTAAAAGCAGTCTAATTTTAACGATAAATACACTAAAAATGTTACTTGTCACCTTGAGCGCAGTCGAAAGGTCATTAAAACCTATAATTTTAAATAGGTTTCGACTGCGCTCAACCCGACACTTAAATTAAATCACTGGCATTCAGTATAATAATATTATGGTTACGTCGAGTTAAATAACATGAGCTACTTTTAATTCATATAAAAAATTGTTCATTGAACATAAAATCAATACAATATATTCTTTATATTCTTTGACCATCTTAACATAAATAAATGAGAAAAAATATTTTCATAACACTATTTTGTCTGTCTATTATTCTTAGTGCATGTAAAACTAATGAAGAAGAAACAGTAAGTAAAACTGAAACAACATATGAACCAAATTGGGAATCACTCTCAAAACATAATCAATCTCCCGAATGGTTAGCCGATGCCAAACTAGGTATTTATTTTCATTGGGGAGTATATTCTGTACCTGCCTATGGTTCTGAGTGGTACCCATTTCAGATGTATAGAAATACTAACACCTCAAAGCATCACATTAAAACTTATGGTCCATTATCTGAATTTGGCTACCATGATTTTGTACCCATGTTTAAAGGGGAAGCATTTGACCCAGAAGAATGGGCTGAGCTTTTTAAAAATACTGGAGCAAGATTTGCGGGACCTTCCGCACAACACCATGATGGCTTTGCCATGTGGGACAGCAAAGTAAACCCATGGAATTCAGCAGACAAAGGTCCAAAACAGGACATTACAGGGAAACTAGAAAAGTCAATCAAATCAAGAGGTATGAAGTTTATCACCACTTTTCATCATGCCAGAAACTTGCAGCGTCACAATGGTGATCCCAAAGAATGGGACACCTACAATAGTCACTTCGCTTATGGACCAGATTTCCCAACGTCTTCCACAGATTCTATCCTTTCAAAATTATACGGTAATATTCCAGAAAAGGAATTTAATCAATATTGGTTTGACCAATTAAAAGAGGTCATTGACCAATATTCTCCAGATATTATTTGGTTTGATTCATGGCTAAAATTAATTCCACAAGAGCATCGTAAAAAGTTTGCCGCATATTATTTAAATGAGGCTAAAAAGAAAAAACAAGAGGCTGTAATTGTTTACAAACAACAAGATATCCCTAGCTCTGTTGGTGTTTTAGATATTGAACAAGGTGGTAAAAAAGATTTATCTGAGTCGGTTTGGCTAACAGATGTTACGCTTAGTACTGGGTCATGGTCGTATACCGATGGTCAAACCTATAAACCTGCCGAATTGGTCGTTCGTAATATGATTGATGTTTGGAGCAAAAATGGTATTGTGCTCCTTAATATATCTCCTAAAGCTAACGGAGTAATTAATCAAGAACAACGCAGTATTCTTGCCAAGATAGGAGAATGGATGAAAAAACATGAAGAAGCGATTTATGAAACAAGACCTTTTGGTGTTTACGGATTTGGTAAAGCCAAATCAGAAGATGGTCACTTTGGAGGGCAATCGGCAACCATTGAATACACTAAAGATGATGGTCGGTTTTTAAAATCTAAAGATGGGAAATACCTTTATCTTTTTATGCTTGGTAAACCTGAGGTTGGTAGCATAATAGATATTGGAGTATTAGCACGACATACTTTTTATCCAGAACAAGGCGTGAAAAAAGTAACAGTATTAGGAAGCAACGTTGAAGCAAAATGGCATTTTGCAAAACGTAACTTTATACTTACTGTGCCTGATGCAACAATGGATGATATTGCTACTGTTTTTAAGTTTGAACTGAACTAGTTCAATAAAAGATAAAACAGATAAAAAAGTTTTTTAGTTCGAATCCTCAATCGAGTTTATAAAGAAGAATTTCACACCCCAACTATTCATAGAAAGACCACTTAAGACTAAAAAAAATAAAAGGATGTATAACAATAGAAGGAATTTTATAAAGAAATCATCATTAGCTTTAGCAGGAACCAGCGCTGCGTTATTATTTCCAATGGATTTATTAGCTAAAATCAGAAAAACAGTAGGTCCAAACGACCGTATAAACGTAGGCTTAATCGGTTGTAAAGGCATGGGATTTTGGAATCTAACTTGCATGCTTAAGATGAGTAACATTAGTGTTATTGCACTTTGTGATGTAGATGAGAATATATTAAAAAAGAGAACTGCAGATTTAGAAAAGGCTGGTATTAAAAAACCAAAATGGTATAACGATTATAGAAAATTATTAGAAAACAAGGATATAGATGTTGTAATAATTGGCACGCCAGACCATTGGCATTGTTTGCAATTAACTGATGCTTTGGACGCTGGTAAAGATGTGTATTGCGAAAAGCCTATTGCAAACTCTATCCAAGAGGCAGATATCATGCTTAATCGTGTACAGTCTAGTGATAACATAGTTCAAGTCGGACAATGGCAACGTAGTTTACCGCATTTTGCTGATGCTATAAACTATGTGCATTCGGGTAAACTAGGAAAAATACGCTTGGCCAAAGTTTGGGCATATCAAGGTTGGATGGAGACCATTCCTGTGGTTCCAGATAGTCCTGTTCCAAATGGTGTAGATTACAAAATGTGGTTAGGACCGGCAACTCAAAGACCTTTTAATAAAAATAGATTTCATTTTAATTTTAGATGGTATTGGGATTACGCTGGTGGCTTAATGACAGACTGGGGCGTACATCTTATGGATTATGCATTATATGGTATGAAAGCTGGTTATCCTAAATCTGTAATGGCCTTAGGAGGCAAATTTGCTTATCCAAATGATGCGGCAGAAACACCAGACTCCCTACAGGCTGTTTATGAATATGATGATTTTTCTATTCTATGGGAACAAGCTACAGGTATAGATGGAGGACCTTATGGAAAAACACATGGTATCGCTTTTATAGGAAATAATGGTACTTTGGTATTAAATCGTGATGGTTGGGAAGTTATTCATGAAAATGAACATAGTGGTTGGTCTGGTCCTAAAGTTCCTCGTATGGAAAGCATTCCGCATCAGGGCAACCAAAACGTAAATGGCACAGAGCTACATACTAAAAACTTTATTGAAGCAGTAAAAAGTAGAGATCGTTCTATTTTAAAAGCGCCTATAAAAGTAGGATATGATGCCGCTGTGGTTTGTCATATGGGCAATGTTGCTTATAAGACAGGCAATAGGATTTATTGGGATGCTGAAGCAGGAAAATTTAAAGAAAAAGAGGCCAATAAATTCGCAAAAGCAAATTATCAAAACGGATGGGTACTGCCAAAAGTATAATATCCCCTTGAATCTATTATCTTTTAGCCACTTGTAAAACCTATAATTTACTAATTGTGTATAATTAGTATTTTGGTTTTGGACGTAGTATATTTAGAACGAGTCAACGCAACTAACTATACACAAATAGGTTATAACCTGTAAAGAAAGAAGAAGCATTGAAGAACAAAACATAATAAAAAATGAAAAGAGTCACTTTAATTATCTTAATAGCAGCATTTAACTTACTATTTATACAACCAATCAAGGCAGAGATTAAACTTCCTGCTATTGTATCGTCAAATATGGTTTTACAGCGCAATACCACCATTGTACTTTGGGGTTGGGCTGATGCTAAAGAGAAAATTACCATCAATGCCTCTTGGTTAGGTGAACCAATTAACCTAGAAGCAGATAAAGAAGGGAGTTGGCGTATTGAAGTAAAAACGACCGACAGTAAGGCTCCTCAATCCATTAATATAAATAGTAAAACTTCAAATATTACATTAGACAATGTTTTATTTGGAGAGGTTTGGCTATGTTCTGGTCAATCGAATATGCAACAGTCTGTAAGGGGGTATGACGGGCAACCAACATTTGGTTCTGCTATGGCAACAGCAAAATCTAATAATGTCAATTTACGCCTTTTTAGTGTTGATAGAGTTGGTTCAAAAACGCCATTAAGAAATATAGAAAAATTTAAAGGTTGGCAACAAGCATCGCCACTTAGTGTTACAAACTTTAGTGCAGTAGCATATTTCTTTGGTCAGCAACTTCAAGAAATTTTAGGTTGTCCTGTGGGTATGATACATACTTCTTGGGGCGGAAGCACCGTGCAGGCTTGGATGAGTAAGGAAGCGCTTGGTCCTCATCAAAATATTAATCTAGATGATGTAGATATCACAGAGAGGACAAATCATATCCCTACAGCATTGTTTAACTCCATGATTAATCCATTGATTCCTTATACAATAAAAGGAGTATTATGGTATCAAGGCGAGAGTAATCATAAAGAACCTGAGAAGTACAAAACACTCTTTCCTGCTATGGTAAAAGATTGGAGAACACGTTGGAGCATTGGTGATTTTCCATTTTATTATGTGCAAATTGCCCCATTTCATTATGGAAATAATGATGTATTTCAAACGGTTAACAATACTGCTTTTATGCGAGAAGCACAATTGCAATGTCTAGATTTAATTCCAAATTCTGGAATAGCCATTACCATAGATATTGGAGAAGAAAACTACATTCACCCACCAAAGAAAAAGGAAGTTGCAGATAGGCTATTGTTTAATGCACTTAACCAAACCTATGACTATAAAACTATAGATTACGCTGCTCCAATATATGATTCACTAGAATTAAAAGACGGAGGCATCCTCCTAAAATTTAAAAATGCTGAGACGGGATTGTATTCTTATAATGAGTTAACGGGATTCGAAATTGCGGGAGATGATAAAATATTTTATCCAGCCGTCGCCAAAATTGTAAAACGTAAGCATGTATTTGCTATTAGCGACAAAGTACCTAATCCCGTAGCGATTAGATACGCCTGGAAAAATTGGATAGTTGGTACCCTTTACGATGCTAATCTTTTACCTGCCTCATCTTTTAGAACCGACAACTGGGATGATGCTACACAAGTTAAAAAATAAAGCGGTTTCGTTTAAATAGCACATAAATCATTTTAATTGTCAGCTATATAAATTTTTATAGCCTAAGCTATTCTAATTTCTTAGAATTGCCTTTATATTATTACTCTTTCTCCAACCTTATCTATCATTTTATAACATCAAATAGTTATTTTCAAAAGATAAAACTCTCCTCCATAATCCAAACAGCTAAAATATAAATCGCATAAAAAATTGCTCCACAAAAAAGCAAGGCCATTATTGTATTAATAAAATCTACTAATATCTTTATATAATTTTTATTATCTCTTGGTTTCATCGTTTATAATTAATCATTGTTAGATTATTTTTTCTACGAATTTCAGTTTGGATTTGTCATTTCTGTTTTCTGATGATGCATTTTTAGGCGTTGGAAAATTTAACTTGTAAAAAGGATAGTACGGAAGTAGATACTTTTTCAAATTTCAAACTTCTATTTTAAGAGTTTTATAGTTGCTTTTTCGGGAAATTAAAGTCAGAAGCCATTTTTTTCCTTTTCTAAAGTTGAAAAGGCTTCATTACCGGAATCTTTTTTCTGTTTTTTCCAATTAGTAATTACAAAAAACAGTGTTCCAAGTAAAAAAGTATTAATACCTATCAAACGCTTATATTTATATTGTTTACAACTATTTATTAATGTATTTTATAGCTTCTATAATATTTTTGTCTTCCAATAAATTTTCAAAATTATCTTCTTTTGTTATCATAACATCTGGGATAATGTTTTTATAAAAGATATTATTTCTATCGCAATCGTATCCTACGGTTAAAGCCATGTAGGCACCAAACGGTAAATCCACTTTATCATTAGTAGTTGTTTTTCCTATGGTTTTCTCACCTATGTAGATGGTATTATTACGCCCCTTAAAAGCCAATGCAACAATTTCTCCCGAACTAGCAGTAACTATACCCGTAATTATGGCTACTGGAGTTTTAGTAAGTTCTTTTCCTTTAGGAATTATGTATGAAGATAGTGTGTCATTTTCGTAATACTTTCCATTAGAAAGTGATGCTTTAGAAATTAGTTTGTTTTTATCTATACCTAATGTTCCGTAAACCTGAGAGGTGTCGCCTAAGAAATCATAAAGAGCTAATAGCATTGGATGTACATTTCCTCCAGTATTAAATCTTAAGTCAATAATCCAACCTTTAATGTTATGATTATTTTTAATCGTACAAATTTTATCATAAAGTGGCTGAGCAATATTATGAACATTTTCAACACTGGTATCTTCATATAGCATTCCTGGTATTAGAATGTAACCATATTTGTTGTCTAATACTTTGGCTTCAAAAGCTGGGTTTGATGCATATTTAGTGAGCCATTGTTCGCTAAAATCTTCAGCTGTAAAATTCTTATTAATTGAATAAGCATTTTCCCCCAAATAAACACTGCAATGCTCTGCCTTTATTTTACTAAAAAGATGAGGAATAATTACTTCTAAAGAGGCTGAGAAACGTTTATATTTTCCTAAAGTATCTTTTATTTCTAATTCTATTTCATTCCACTTTATTTCATCTTTATATAAGTACTTAGATTTTAAATTTGAAAATAAAGAATTATAAAAAGTAGCGATACTATCTTTACTTGGTTTTATGCTTTGCGCATTACTATTAGTTGATATTATAATTGTAAATAATAATACATTATATATTAGTCTGTGCATTTTTTGTTTATTGAATTTTTTCAGGTTTCTAATCTTTTTACAATGATTATTAATTGATTATCTTCATGTATTAATTATTTGGAAATTACTTCGATAATTTCTCTAATTAGCTCACTGCTCTCTTTTTTTTCTTTTTTCATGAAAATTGATTTGATAACATAAACCATTATACCTCCAGGAATAAGCCCTATAAGCCCTCCCAGACCAGCAGCTAATTTACGATTGCCTGGAAGAAAAGTTAAAGGCTCTATATCATTAACACCCATATATGCTCCAACTAAAGATATTGGAATTATAATGCCATAAGTAAGCATATTACCTGTTATGCTAGATTCGGTTATCTCTATTCCGAAAGTATATGGGGTGTCTTTTTCCCATTTTAAACCAATTAGCACTCCAATTTTATTGCCTTTTCTTATTTTAATTTCGTGAGACCAATCTTTCTCAGGAACTTTAGGCTCACTATATTTAATTTCGTAACCATTATGAAATCGTTGTTCAATTTTATTAATTAAAATGGTTGAATTTTTTTCTATAATCGATTCAATATCACTATTCTCACTATGTTCTAAACTATATATGATGTCCATGTATTTTATATTATTTAGTAAAATAGTTGTAGAATTCTGATAAAGATGCCAATAAACAAAATATGGCAAGGGTTTTAGCCATAATTACATAGCCCTTTATTCCGAATATAGATTTAAAAACCCTTACAAATCCAGTTGCAGATTCTTCTGTTGGATCTTTAGCCATTCCAAACCAAAATACAAGCGCTAAAATCATTAAAATTACTCCTGATATCATTGTTTTACTTATTTAATAACGAGTTTAATTTACCGATAACTTAAATTAGTGGATTAATTGGTTCTATTTATAACATGGCCCTGTATTAGTAATTTTTTCTGGCCATTTTCCAAAAAAACGTATTTTAATTCTTTTATTTTAGTCTTTCCGTTTTTCACAAAGAAGCCTTGTGTACTGGATTCTTCCTTTTTTAAAATCTCCTTTTTTCTACACTTATTTGAGAATAACAGATTGAACCAAATAATAGTGTTATTAAAATTGATTGTATTTTTTTCATGTGTAAATTAAATTTTACCATAAAACAGTCACCCCTTCTATAATCGTTCAACCAAAAACCATTAACTAGTTTTTGTTTAGCGGTTTTTCCATTACAAAAAGGTACTTTACCTCCACTAAATTTTACTCCATTTTGTAGCGTAAATTTGCTCCAGGGTTCCAGTTAAGCATGATGATTTTACTTTTGGCTCTTCGCTATTGCATCATAAGGTTAAAAGCAAAAAATAAAATTACCAAGGTTTTAAAAATGTCATATACTAACTGTTTAAAAGTCTATATAAATTACTACGTTGAGACTTTTGAACCGCTACTATCATCATCTTCTGAACCACCACTATCATCTGTATTTGGTCCGCCACCAGTACTTAAAATACTGTCATTACTATCGATTGTTTCATCTAATATTACATCCTCGGTTGTACATGAGTACATAACAGTTATTAAGGAAACCATTAAAACTCTGGTAAACATTTTTTTGATTTTCATAGTTTATTATAATTTATAGTTCATTGTATAAACAAAACTATATCATTACGCAGCAAAGCATTTGTCAAAAAACTTTTATTTTAACGTTTTAATACTCATTTAGTCCTACGCACTTTGGGTGTTTTTGAACGTACTTTCTTGGAAATTTTAAAATTATATAACAGCATTTTCACTTTAATAAATCTTTATTAACAGTATATATAGATATTTGTCCAAGATTTTGAGTTATTTCGCCATCTTCTCCAGAGGTAACAGCAACGGTATATCCATCATCACTAACCACAACCTGATTACCAAAGCTATTAGGAAATAATGACGATGTGCCATTTAAATCCCATGTTTCCGACCAGATATTGTTATCATTTTTTATGTAAGCAACTATTTCTTTATTTTTATTTTGAGCGCTATCCTTTACCCAAAGTGGCCCTACTATTAATACTTTTCCACTCTTACTAAGTTTGACATTCCTTATATCACCAGATATTAACGCTGACGCTTCTATACTTATCTTTTCTTCTATAAAACTCTGGTTTTCATAAGTATACACGGTCAGTTCAGATGTTTCTTTGTCGAATAAGTTAGATGTCAATACGTTGCCATCACTACTTATACTAACAGAATTTACAAAGTCATTTTTAATTCCTGGGGTACTACTTCTTAATACCCACGAATTATTAGAAAATGTATACGTACTTAAATGCCCTATGTTAATCGAATATAAATTGTTTTCACCTGCGGTTAACGTATTACCAGCATCATCTAAACTAACTGTAAACCCTAGATCATTGTCATTAATTGGATTTCCTTTACGATCCCAATTTGTCCCATTGAATTGATATACTTGAATTTTTTCCGTGTTATTTGTGCCAAGACTTGCTGTCGACGAAATAGCTATTACAGTTCCAGAACTATTTAAATCTATAGAAGCTCCATTAAAATTAAGATCTATGTTACCAATATTTACCCAGTCATTCTTCTCAAACTTATATATGTGTACGCTACTTGGTTTACTGGTCGTTTTTGATGATATTGTTGCAATTATACTACCATCTTTATTAATAGTATTATGACTACTTATATTATATTCTGTGATATCTGTGCCTTTTTGCACCCATTGTTCTCCCATTAATTCATAAACACGTGCATATCCAACACGGTTATCTGCTTGATTAGAGGCAGAATGTGCGCTAATAACTAATGTTTTTCCATCACCACTTAGGTTAATGTAAGATCGCGCAAGATTAAACTCTTCTGTACCATTAATACTTTGACCAAGGAGTTTGAAATTTTCTAGTAAATTAGATGGGTTATCATTATTATCTGCATCAGCATCTGCATCTACACCATCATCATTGTTACAACCTAAAAACAAACTAATTAGCAATGTGAATAGAAATAATGTTTGTTTTTTAAGATTTAGTTGTAATTTGTAGCCTATACTACTTTTATCTATCATAATATTATTTTTATAAATTGGACACTACAATGTAATTAGTTACAATTTTTACCACCATCGGCAACGGTCCAGCCAAAATCATTGATTAATTTATTTCTCCCGGCTTCTCCATTACAAAAAGTAGTGTTACCTACGCTAAGTCTTACTCCTTTTTGCAGTGTAAGTTTACTCCAGCTTTCCAGGATCTCATCATAATTCTCGCTAGAAAGTGTAACATCTCTAAACATACTTGACATATTGGTTACTTCTGACACATCCCAGCTACTAATATTATTACCATTAAAACTGGTAACATTTTCAAACATAGAACTCATGTCTGTTACCTTTGAGAGATCTGGTGCATCTGAAGCATTGATTTGTAAATCCCTACATCCCATAAAAGCAAATTGCATAGAGGTCCATACCTGATTGCCCCATTGTTCTACACTTTGTATTCTTCGACTGATGCTGCTTGATCCATTATTATAAACTCTTGGAAAATCTCCAGTTATAGAAACGGTATAGGTACCTGCCGTGGCATAACCATGGGTTGCATCGCCCGTTTGGTTAATACTAGTAGTATCGTCTCCCCAGTTTACAGTATAGTTGTAAGTTTCTCCCTTATATGTAGGTATAGTAATAAATTCGTTATTTCTTAAGGTTTTCCAGGTTGTTATAAAAGCAGTAGAAGGGTTACTCTTCACAGTTACCGTATACTTTTGTATTGAGCCATCTTCGGCTGTAACGGTAAACTCTACAGGGTTTGTGTAATCTCTAGCTACTGCAGGGTCTGGTAAAATGGTGGCGTTGTCTGACAATTCCACCTCAGCTTTTAGAGAGGTTTTGTCTGTACCTGCTGGCAATGTAATCTCCAGTGCGCTATCTTGTTGGTTTACTGTGGCTTTAACATCATTTATGGTAAATGCTATAAGCTCTTTTGCTTCACTTCTTTTTACGTCTTCTTTTGAACAAGAAGCAATAAACATTAATAATAATGCAATTAGGGGTATTCTAAATATATTCATGATATTTTTTATTTAAAGGTTTAGGAACTACAATGTAATTAGTTACAATTTTTACCACCATCGGTAATGGTCCAGCCAAAATCATTGATTAGTTTTTGTCTGGCGGCTTCTCCATTGCAATAAGTACTGTTAGCTGCGCTAAATTTTACTCCATTTCGTAGTGTAAGCTTACTCCAGGCCTCTAACAACGTATCGTAATGTTGCGCAGATAGGTTTGTCTTTGTGAGCATATATTCCATATAAACCACCTTAGATACATCCCATTTACTCAAATCCTGATTAAAATTTGCTGCCCCATAAAACATATAGATCATATTTGTCACCTTAGACACATCCCATTTATTCAAATCCTGATTAAAATTTGCTGCCCCATAAAACATAACACTCATATCAGTCACCTCAGATACATCCCATTTACTCAAATCCTGATTAAAACTGATGGCCCCAGAAAACATAGCTCCCATATTAGTGACGTTAGATACATCCCAGTTACTCAAATCCTGATTAAAACTGGTGGCCTCAGAAAACATATAGACCATAGTTGTCACCTTAGACACATTCCATTTACTCAAATCCTGATTAAAATTTGCTGCTTTCATAAACATATAGGACATAGTTGTCACCTTAGACACATCCCATTTACTTATATCCTGATTAAAATTTGCAGCTCCCAAAAACATACTTCCCATATCCGTTACTTTGGATAAATTAGGTGTATCAACAGCATTTACCACTAAATTTTCACAATTATAAAAAGCACTGTTCATGGAAGTCCATACCTGGCTTCCCCAATTTTCTACACTTTGTATTTTTAAACGAAATCGACCTAGTTCATCTGAAGGGAAATATATTCTTGGAAAATCTCCTGTTATGGAAACGGTATAGGTACCTGCTGTAGCATAACTATGAGTTGCACTACCTGTTTGGTTAGTATCTGTACTACCATCTCCCCAGTCTACAGAATAATTATAGACTTCTTCTGTTTCTCCATTATTATCAACACCAGAAAAAATTGGTATCAGAATAGACTCATTGGCTTCTGTGGTTTTCCAGGTTGTTATAAAAGCTGTAGGAGGAGCATTTTTCACAGTTACCGTATACTTTTGTGTTGAACCATCCTCTGCAGTAACAGTAAACTCTACAGGGTTTGTGTAATCTCTAGATACTGCTGGGTCTGGCGTAATGGTGGCTTTGTCTGACAGCTCCACCTCAGCTTTTAAAGAGGTTTTGTCTGTTCCTGCCGGCAATGTAATCTCCAGTGCGCTATCTTGTTGGTTTACTGTGGCTTTAATATCGTTTATGCTAAATGCTATAAGCTCTTTTGCATTACTTCTTTTTACGTCTTCTTTTGAACAAGAAGTAATAAACATTAATAATAATGTAATTAGAGGTATTCTAAATATATTCATGATATTTTTTATTTAAAGATTTAGGAACTATAATGTAATTAGTCACAGTATTTATCGCCATCGGTAATAGTCCAGCCGAAATCATTGATTAGTTTTTGCTTAGCGGCTTCTCCATGACAATAGGTCGTATTACCTACATTAAATTTCACTCCTTTTTGTAGTGTAAGCTTACTCCAGGCATCTAATAAATTTTCGTAATGTCGTGCAGATAGGTTTGTCTTTGTGAGCATATCTTCCATATCAGTCACCTTAGACACATTCCAGTTACTCAAATCCTGATTAAAATTTATAGCTCCAGAAAACATAAAACTCATATCAGTGACATTAGATACATCCCAACTACTTATGTCCTGATTAAAACTTGTAGCTTCAAAAAACATACTTGCCATATCAGTTACTTTGGATAAATTAGGTGTATCAACAGCATTTACTACTAAATTTTCACAACGAGAAAAAGCACTGTTCATGGAAGTCCATACCTGACTTCCCCAATTTTCTACACTTTGTATTTTTAAACGGAATCGACCTAGTTCATCTGAAGGGAAATATATTCTTGGAAAATCTCCTGTTATGGAAACGGTATAGGTACCTGCTGTAGCATAACTATGAGTTGCACTACCTGTTTGGTTAGTATCTGTACTACCATCTCCCCAGTCTACAGAGTAATTATAGACTTCTTCTCTTTCTCCATTATTATCAACACCAGAAAAAATTGGTATCAGAATAGACTCATTGGCTTCTGTGGTTTTCCAGGTGGTTATAAAAGCAGTAGAGGGAGCATTTTTCACAGTTACCGTATACTTTTGTGTTGAACCATCTTCGGCAGTAACGGTAAACTCTACAGGGTTTGTGTAATCTCTAGCTACTGCAGGGTCTGGCGTAATGGTGGCTTTGTCTGCTATTTCTGTTGTCGCTGATAATGCAGTAACATTGGTTCCGCTAGGCAACTTCAAAGTAATCGTTTTATCATTTTCATTGATATTACCTGCTACATCATTTACTATAAACTTAGTAATTGCGTTAGCATTACTTAAAACAGTTACCATTACCGTATATTTTTGTGTTGAGTCATCTTCAGCTGTAACGGTAAATTCAACAGGGTTTGTGTAATCTCTAGCTACTGCAGGGTCTGGCATAATGGTGGCTTTGTCTGCTATTTCTGTTGTCGCTGATAATGCAGCAACATTGGTTCCGCTAGGCAACTTCAAAGTAATCGTTTTATCATTTTCATTGATATTACCTGCTACATCATTTACTATAAACTTAGTAATTGCATTAGCATTACTTAAAACAGTTACCATTACCGTATACTTTTGTGTTGAGCCATCTTCGGCAGTAACGGTAAATTCAACAGGGTTTGTGTAATCTCTAGCTACTACAGGGTCTGGTGAAATGGTGGCTTTGTCTGACAATTCTACCTCTGCTTTTAGAGAGGTTTTGTCTGTACCTGCTGACAATGTAATCTCCAGTGTTTTATTTTGTTGATTTACTGTGGCTTTAACATCATTTATGATAAATGATGTAAGTTCTTTTGCATTACTTCTTTTTACGTCTTCTTTTGAACAAGAAACAATAAACATTAATAATAATGTAATTAGGGGTATTCTAAATATATTCATACTATTTTTTATTTAAAGATTTAGGAACTACAATGTAATTAGTTACAGTTTTTACCGCCATCGGTAATAGTCCAGCCGAAATCATTGATTAGTTTTTGTCTAGCGGTTTCCCCATGACAATAAGTACTGTTAATTCCGCTAAATTTTACTCCTTTTTGTAGTGTAAGCTTACTCCAGACATCTAATAATGTATCGTAATGTTTTGTAGATAGCGTTACGTTTGCAAACATATCTTCCATATCAGTCACCTTAGATACATCCCATTTACTCAAATCCTGTTTAAAATTCATTGCATTCCTAAACATATTTCCCATGCCAGTCACATTAGACACATCCCATTTACTCAAATCCTGATTAAAATTTGTTGCATTCTTAAACATACTTACCATGGTAGTCACCCTAGATACATCCCATGTACTCAAATCCTGATTAAAATTTATAGCTCCAGAAAACATAGAACTCATATCTGTGACGTTAGAGACATTCCACCTACTTATATCCTGATTAAAATTTTTAGCTCCAAAAAACATACTTGCCATATCGGTTACTTTAAATAAATTAGGTGTATCAACAGCATTTACTACTAAATTTTCACAACGAGAAAAAGCACTGTTCATGGAAGTCCATACCTGGCTTCCCCAATTTTCTACACTTTGTATTTTTAAACGAAATCGACCTAGTTCATCTGAAGGGAAATATATTCTTGGAAAATCTCCTGTTATGGAAACGGTATAGGTGCCTGCTGTAGCATAGCTATGAGTTGCACTACCTGTTTGGTTAGTATCTGTACTACCATCTCCCCAATCTACAGAGTAATTATATACTTCTTCTGTTTCTCCATTATTGTCAACACCAAAAAAAATTGGTATCAGAATAGACTCATTGGCTTCGGTGGTTTTCCAGGTTGTTATAAATTCCGGGTTTTCTATTACATTATTATCATCCGATGAACAAGATAACAATGTGATACTTGTTAATACAAGTAATATTAAGTTCCACTGTTGTTTTAATGAAAAATTCATAGTGTATAAATTTTAAGATTATGGTTTAGTGGGTTACTCTTTTATATAATGGCGTATTTTTTGTATTCATTTCTTTATTCTTTTTTTTATTTCAATAGCATATTCGTATCCATTAAGATGGATGAGTTTTTATACTATTGAAATTTTTAGGGTTATTGGATTATAACTTTACTATATCCTTGTTTCCCTTGTACCGTTTTAACTTTTATCATAATTATTGGTCCAGGAAGTCTTTCTGTTTTTATGGTATTATTTTTTTGTTTTAGAAATTGCCTACCTGTAATATCAAAACAGGCAATTTCACTTATTGCTTCGTCTGCATCAATAATCAACTCATTGTTAGTATGACGTACAGATATTTTAACTTTTTGATTTTCTGTTACGGTAACATCAGGAATGTTTAAAGTATGGTTCTGTAAGTTTTGCGCAAAGAGCCAATCCATTACAGCTTGGTTGCCATAGGTTTTGGTCCAGGCATCATGATTTCCTTTCTTATAAAGCGTAAAACACATGTTTTGCTCTGGTTTTATAACGCCCATAGCAGCGCTCCAGCTTTGGTTCTCTATATCGAATTGCATCGTATAATCTGTATTGGCAACTGTGTTACCAGGTCCAAAAGGATATACATCCATCACGCTACCAGAGGTATTAGCTATTCTATTTACATTATCTATGGTCAAGCCTTTTCCAACTGAACGATCTAAGAAATTATGATGCGCCCAAACAGGTACTTTTTGTAGAAATGCTGAAGGGTTTCCTATTCTATTTGCGCCACAAATAGGCACTATAGCTGCAATTTTATCAGGATGAGCTTCTGCTGCTCTCCACGTACCACCACCACCGGCACTTAATCCTGTTACATAAACTCTATCTGTATCTACGGGGTATTTTGATATAAAATAATTATACAACCTTAAGAAGTCTGCACCATTAAAATAACCATAGGTCGCTTGCGGAGATATTACAATAGCTGGATAATGCCTTCCTGCTTCAATTCTTCTTGGAGGGCCATTTTTAAGGACTTTTGCCAAATCGCTAGATCCATTTCCTTTTTCGCCAATGCCATGGTAAAAGAAAACTATAGGGTATTTTTCTCCTGAGGTGGTACTAAAGTTTTGAGGCAGGTACTCATAAAATCCATAAGGCGGGTTATCTACGGCAGTATCCAACCTTACAGCAGTGTGAGAGCCTGCCGTTCCGTAAGGTGCTTGAGCATTAGTTTGTACACAAAAAGAAGACAGTACAATGACTAATGAAAATATAAATTTTTTCATAAAATAGGTTTTATAAATTGATGTTGGGTTTTGATTTTATAACAGAAATATTTTCTGCAAAGGGCACTAAAAACAATGGCTATTACTCTTGTAAAACGGTTTTATATTTAACATACCGTACTACTGCCGTAATTAAAGTGCTTGTTTTCAGGTTTATGATGATTTTTAATCGGGAAATCCTAAGGTTTAACATGAGAGAAATTCTTTTAGGCTGTTATTTATTATCTTTAAGAGTCTTCGGCAGTAATACAATTATACTTATAGGCCACAATACCATTAGAATCGTCCTGTGTATGTGTTTCAGAAGTGATATATCCATTTTCATCCAATTCATATGATATATCTGCACTTCCAGTAACCACGTTATTTTCGTCTTTATAAATAATCTTAATAGGTAAGTTCTTATTCGGGGTATTATAACCTAAAGCTACAAGTACTTCTGGTTCTACCTGTTTATTTATCAAACTTGTGTCATATTCATATTCCACGTAGTCGGTTTTTGATTCTTCTAAAGTAACTTTATTTGGTTCTGGTCCAACTGGGTCTACTTCACTTCTATGCAACCGATTAGTCTTTACCTCGATTAAATTACCATCCTTATAAGTATATGTTATATTATCAATAAATGAGTCTACAATTGTACCTGAGAGTAGATCAAAAATTCTAATAACCTGTTCTGTGTTTCTTTCAATCAAATATTTGTTATCATCATATTTATAAAATTCCCTAACTGTTTCTTCTCCCTGTTTAAGGAAAAATTGAATTTGGTTGTTTTGGAGAATATCATATGACGAGGTTCGTGTTTTGTTACCATCATTATCAAAATTGTTACAAACAACTCTACCTTCACTGTAAATATAATTTTGTGTACTTGTTTTTTCTCCTTCTTTATTAAACCATTCCGTTTGTATTAGTTGGCTTTCTTCATTATAATTATGTTTGCTTTCTATACCGTTTGAGTATTTAATACTTTTTGTTAAGCAACTCTTGGTTTTAGGAGAGATTGGCGGATCAACCGCATCATTATTTTCTGAACTACAGGAAAACAATGCTAATAATAGTAGGTAAAAAATTAAAATAGATTTGGTTTTCATAGCTTTTAAAATGTCTTTGCTTAGATATAAAGAATGGGTATTTCATGCATACTTTTCATAATTTATACTTTATTACACGAGCAAAACTATATCATTACATAGCAAAGCATTTGTCAAAAAACTTTTATTTTAATCTTTTAAGATGTTTTTTTTGAGGGGTTTAACAATAAAACAGGCCTCTTTTATCGCATGAATTCAATGAATACATGATATAGCAGTTAAATAAAAAAGCGGGAATAGATAGGAATTGTTATTTTATGCAATTACAAACAAAAACCTATTTTTAAAGTTTAAATTTAATACCACTATAAACTCCAAAAATATAAGGTTGAAAACTTGTATTATTTTCAAAAGCATTGGGTTGATACTTAAAAATAGGTTCTATATTAATTTGTACTCTTTTAGTTATATAATAATCAACTCCAAGACCTATATTTCCAGAAAAACTAGCAGTATTTACATTGTTTGTACTTCCTATTTGGCTTTTGCCTAATTCTGTAGCTATAAATACTTTATTTTTATCGGCATTTAAAATAAATGTGCTGATGCCACCTATAATAGAAACACCTATTTTTTTATCTATAATTTTATATGCCAGCTCAACTGGTATTTCTATATAATTTATTTGCTGTTGTAAGCTTCTAGGACCTTCTGTTTGTAAAATAGGGAGGTTGCTTAGTCCTATCCCCCCTCCTGGATCTTCTATTCCTCCATCTGGATTAGATTCTATATTTATAGCAATAGCATTACCTAATTTAAAAAGTTCGCTATTAGACAGCTCTTTTGTATATAAATTTACATTAACAGTACTTAAACCTGAACGGATTTCTATATTATTTGCAATTTTATAGCTTATTTTTATACCATAGCTTATATCACTTTTTGACGATTGAGGCTTGTTAGAAAAATTGGAATTTATTTGAGATCCTTTCGAAATAGAATTATATGCCAAAGGGGCTACTTGGGGCAGTAAAGTCCACCTGTTTTTTTCTTTCTTTTTGTTGTTATTGTTATCTTCTGCCCCCTCTTCTATGGCTTCTAAAAATGGGTCTTTGTTAATGTCTTGTGCTATTTCTATAGGGTTTAAAGGTTTTTCAGTAACTATTTCTTTTCCTGTTGCTATTACCGGATTAGATCCTATTTTTGATTTTTGATCTTTAGTTGCCCACCCAATAAGCCTATCTGCTTCTAAAAACGGTTCTTTGGTAATGCCTTGTACTATTTTTGTAGGGTTCGAAGATTCTTTAGGGGCTATTTCATTTACTATTGCTATTACTGGATTAGATTCTGTTTTTGACTTCTGATCTTTGGTAGAAACCCCAATAAGCTTATCTGCTTCTAAAAACGATTCTTTGGTAATGCCTTGCACTATTTTTGTAGGGTTCGAAGATTCTTTAGGGGCTATTTCTTTTACTGTTGCTATTACCGGATTAGATTCTGTTTTTAATTTTTGATCTTTAGTGGAAACCCCAATAAGCTCATCTGCTTCTAAAAACGATTCTTTGGTAATGCCTTGTACTATTTTTGTAGGATTTAAAGATTCTTTAGGGGCTATATCTTTTCCTGTTGCTATTACCGAATTAGATTCTGTTTTTGATTTTTGATCTTGTTGTGTAACTACAATCGGATTTGCATTAAAATTATTTTTATTACTAATGCCTTTAAATTCGTTTACCTGACTACTTGAATCTAATTGTTCTGTGTCATTCTCTGTATCTAATACATAATTACTTTCAACATCATCGGGACATAATTCTTCTTCATGATAAGGGGTAACTGTAATTCTATTTATATCGTTATTTTGTGAAGGCTCTTGTTTTAATATTAATAATAATACTAATGAGGCAGCTACACCAATAGGTAATAACCAAATTATTCTAGTCTTTTTCTTTTTCTTATTCTGAGGCAGGTTTTCCTCAATGCGATCCCATAAACTTTCACTATAAGGCAGCTTCAAGTCTTTCAACTTGTTTTTAACTAAATTTTCTAAATTTTTGTGCTCCTTATTTATCACTCTAAAGTACTTTTAACTTGATTTGGTTTTTATCTCTTTTCTTAATAGCGCTTTTGCTCTTGTTAAATTTGATTTTGAGGTACTAACCGCAATATTTAACAAATCTGCAATTTCTCTATGAGGCAAATCATCCAACACATACATATTAAAGACCAATCTGTATTGTTGTGGTAGTTCTTGGATTTTATCCAGCAAAAAATCAATGGAATATGCTTCAAAATCATACGTTTCTTCTGTTAAATCTTCAACAAAATCTTTACTTACAGGTAAAAAATGAATTTGTTTTTTTAAATGCGTTAATATTGTGTTTATACTTAACCTTTTTAACCAGCCTTCAAAAGAACCTTCCCCTTTAAATTGATGTATTTTATTAAATATTTTTATGAAAGATTCCTGAAATAAATCTTCTGCTAAAGCCTGATCCTTACAATACTTAATACATATCCCCATAAGTGTAGGTGCAAACATCTCATAAAGTTCCTTTTGAGCCTTAATATTGTTTTCCTGACACTTTTTTATTAAATCCTCTATACTCAAAAACCAAAACTAAATTTAAAACAATTGTTTGTTAAATCATGAATTTCATATAATTAAAACTACCGTAAAAATTTAAAAATAAATACAGTCTATATACTATAGACTGTACTTTTTATAAAAGGCTGCGTACATTTTTTTTTGCGCAGCCTTTTATAAAAAATGAAGTCTACATAATCGAACATGCCTATGTAAAATACATTAAAACACTTACTTAATTATGACTGAAATTGCCCCCACAAATTTTGAAAATATTTATTATGAACATTTTTCAAGAAAAAAATCAAAAACACCCCCTACCTATTCCAATAAAAAAAATTATGTAACCCGATTTAATTGTATGTTAGACCATTTTCAGTTTAACGAAAACAGTTTAACTATTGCCTATATAAAGCAGGGCAAAGGTAATTTTTTATTAGAAAAAAAACGTTTAGCTATAAATAATAACAAAGTTGTGGTTGCAAATCATGGCCTTGGTTGGGAATACATAAATGCAGGCAATAAAAAGCTAGATTTACTGTGCTTTGTAATATCTGAAAACTTCTTGAATGAATTTTCATTTTGCTGTAACACTAAAACAAAAAGTTTATTAGATCCGCCTTTACAAAAAGACCTAAAAGATTTTTTATTCATAGAGAGGTCCTATAATACAGATTTATATCCTACCGGAAAGTTATTAAAATCGATATATGAATGTACAAATATGGGAGGTTTTAATATTTTAGATGCTAAAGAGTTAACTATTGAAATGTTACAAAGCCTATATAGAGATCAATATTATGCTTATTTGTCTGCGAGTAAAATTCAGTTACAAAAAAAAACGGCTAAAATAGAAACCTTTAAAAGGTTGCTTTTGGCTTATGAATACATTAATGACAATTACGATAAAAACATTTCTATAGATGAGCTTTCGAAAGTTTCTTCTCTTTCTGAATTTCATTTGTACAATTCATTTAAGCTTATTTTTAAAAGAACACCACACCAGTACATTTTAACTCTAAAAATGCAAATGGCAAAAACTTATTTAAGAGAAAAAAAACATACATTAACGGATATTGCCATAATGCTAAGTTTTCCTAATTTATCGACTTTTAGTAAACTCTTTAAAAAAACATATGGAATCTCACCTAGCCAATATGCTTTATAACAGTTATGATTATAAGATAATTTTACTTACACAACTAAAAATTAGTTATAAATAATTTACATCCGCAACTGCTTCTGTTTTTCATTAATATAACGTCAAGGTCGATATATTGAATACTGATAATCAGTTTTTTGAGAGATTTTAAAGATGAAACCTTTACAATTTCGACGAGGAACGAGGAGAAATCTCATCATAATGGGATGTCTCGTCGCTCATGCTTCGCTCCCTGCCAGCCGACAGCTACGGTGTCCCCACAAATACGGCTTTATATTAAACAATAATTTTAGAAAGATAGACACTAATTCCACGAATTATCACAAATGGCTCTAAATATAAATTATTTACAAATAAGTAATTTAAGTTTATTTATTAATAAATTAAAGTGCGAAAAATATAATAGAATTAAATCGGGTTTGGATTGTAAAAACAGACCGAAAGTCTGATTCGTGATTATGAATAGTATAGAGAGTTATCCATTATATTGAGGTTTTATTCGTGTAAATCTGTGTAATTCGTGGCTTGATTAAAAAGATGTGGGTACACCGTAGCAGCCGAGTAGGTGTAGACATTACAAAAAACTGTATTTCAATGTTTTAATTTAGTTTTTTTTCTGTATAACTTACATCGAATACGTTAATATAAGTGATTTAGCATACTTATAAAGGTTATGGTAACTAGGGAGTAGTTGTGTTGGTTGCACAAAATATGAGGCTTTTTGCTTAAGATAACTATTTAATATTTTATTTAACCCTTTGAGAATCCCTTTTCCATATTCCAATTAAAAAAATTAACTTGCGGCCATATAACTAAGAATTAGGGTATTCATTTTTTATTTAAAAAATAAAAAGTGCCTTACACTTATAATTTGATATGCCATGCCTCAAAAAAAAAATCATTTTAAAGTTATTTTCTTTTTAATTAGCCTTTATATTGTTGCTTGCAGCAATGATGATATAACATCTGAGACTAATAATTTAACTTCAGAAAAAGAAGCCCTGATTGCCATATACAATGCAAATCCTGATAACAATTTAAATTGGGATATTACAAAAGATATATCCAATTGGCAAGGAGTAGATATTGAAAATGGAAAAGTAGTAGGTCTTTCTTTCACGGGAAAACTTGATGATGGTATAGATAATGAGCAATCGGGCTCGGATACCGGTATTCAAATTATAGATGAAAATGAATCCGATCCAAGAATTGACGCTCCTGAGCCAGTTTCAATAAATCATATTCCTGAAGAAATAAAAGGCTTAATACACCTTAGAAGCCTTAAATTTAATAATTTAAAAATTAAAAACTTCCCAGGGGCAATGGGAAAACTTGAACAACTAGAGGTATTAAGTATAATAGGTTGTGAAATTACAAGTTTGCCCGTAGCAGTTTATAACTTAAGCAACTTAAACATCCTTAACGTTTCTAAAAATCAGATTAAATCTATTAAACCTACTATAAGTAACTTGAAAAAATTAGAAATTTTACATTTGGATGAAAATCAATTAAGTGATATCCCCGAATCTATGGATAAACTTACCGAACTCAAAGTACTCTGGCTATCAAATAACAACTTCAGTAACTTCCCTAAACCTATAACTAATATTAAAAAACTTCGTCATTTATCTCTAAATAATAATTTATTAACTGAAATTCCAGAGTCTTTAGAAAACTTAAGTCAATTAGAAAGTTTGCTATTGAAAAACAATCTTTTAACCAACATGCCTGAATCTATTTCTAAATTAGACCATTTATCTTCTTTAGATTTAAGTAATAATAGCTTAACAAGCTTTCCTTCTATTTCACCAGATAATATATTTTTTGATTTAAATTTAGAAAATAATGGTTTGACTACATTACCCGCTTCAATTGAAAATTTCGTCATCAGATCTTTTAATTTGGATAAAAATCAATTAAAAGAACTTCCTAAAGAAATTGGAAGCATTCAAAATTTACAAATCCTATCATTATCAAGAAATCAGCTTTCTCAGTTACCTGTAGAAATCAGATTGCTTGAAAAGCTTCGTATACTTGATTTAAGCCATAATCAATTTACCAGTTTCCCTGAAGAAACAATAGGGTTACCCGTAGATTTAACAGGAAATCCTTTTTCTTCAAGATAATAATTCTTAATCAAGAGATAATAAAAATTATTGATTAGTGTCACATACGTTTATACAGAAAACAAACTAAATCGATTGTCAAAAACTTTTTTAAAGCTACTTTTACATTTAATAAAGCCCATTAATTCGCCTCAATTAAAAGATTATTCGCTATGCAAAAAAAGCATGTTATCATAAAAAACATCTTTGTTTTAATTTGTGTTTGTTTTACTGCTTGCAATAATGATGATCAAATTATTGATGCTGGTGCTAAGACACCTCTTTCAGATAAAGAGGTTCTTATTGCCATATATAATGCAAATCCTGATAACAATTTAAATTGGGATATTACTAAAAGTATTTCCTCCTGGCAAGGTGTACAAGTTAGAGATGGTAGAGTAGTAGAGTTACATTTAGATCGTTTTAGTTCTCCTATTATCATCATAGATAATAATACTTCTGAGACCTCTGATTCATCTGAAATTTCAATAAGTCATATTCCTGAAGAAATAGGTTGCTTAACCAATTTAGAGCGGCTTAGTTTTTCACATATAGACATAAAAGGGCTTCCAGAAACAATAAAAGACCTGCAAAATTTAGAGAGTCTAGATATTGTGGGCACTAAAATCACTGAGATACCAGAATCTATTTATAGTTTAAGTAACTTAGAATTTTTAAGTTTAAGAAATACCAAAATTAAATCAATAGACCCTGGCATAGGCAATTTAAGTAAGCTTAAAGGTTTATTTTTAGAGGCTAATGGGTTAAGCAAAATCCCAATAAGTATTGGAAAACTTACACAGCTAGAATATCTTTTTTTAAGAAATAATCAGTTAAGCGAAATTCCCAAGTCTATTGAAAACCTAAAACATTTAAGAGGACTATACTTAGATAATAATCTGTTGCGTAGTATACCTGAATCGATATCAGGATTAGTTAATTTGAAATCACTAAACTTGGAAAACAACCGGTTACGTAGTATGCCTGAATCGATATCTAAATTAGTTAATTTGGAATTACTATACTTGGATTATAACCAGTTAAGTAATATGCCTGAATCGATTTCAAAATTAGTTAACTTAAACTTACTAAGTTTGGATTATAACCAGTTGAGTAATATACCTGAATCTTTTTTTTCTGCTCCTTTTTTAAACCTTGGTAAAGTAAGCATAAATTATAATCAATTAAAGGAACTGCCAGAAGGAATAGGACAGATTGAAACACTAAGAGTTTTGGAATTGTCAGTAAACAAAATTACTGAACTACCAAAAGGAATCGGACAGCTTAAGCAATTGGAAACATTAGATTTATCTTATAACAGATTACATACACTGCCTCAAGAAATAGAGCTATTAACATCGCTAGAAACTATCAATTTAAGCTTCAATCAGTTTACTAGTTTTCCTAAAGAGTTAGTAAAACTAACTAATGGAGGTATTAATATAGATTTAACAGGAAACCCTTTTCTTCAAGATAGTAATTAAGAGATAAGAATTATTGATTATCATCATTTTCACTTATATACTTCTTAATGATGACAATATTTATTAAAAATTTGTATTTAATTCTCCATTTCTAATTTTCATGTACCCGTTGGTGGATCGTGTCCCTTAACTAGCTGCGTGGTCAGAACCTGTTGTACCTCCTCTTAAAACAAAAAACTTTTCCTACGTAAGCACAATATTAATTTTGTAATAATGTTTATAGGGTGCCACATACGTTTATACAAAAAAATAAACTAAATCGGTTGTCAAAAACTTTTTAAAGTTACTTTTGCATTTAATAAAGCCTATTAATTAGCCTCAATTAAAAGTTTATTTGCCATGTACAAAAAACATATTATCATAAAAAGTATCTTTTTTTTAATTTGTGTTTGTTTTACTGCTTGTAATAATGATGATCAAATTATTGATGCTGGTGCTAACATACCTCTTTCAGATAAAGAAGTCCTGATTGCCATATACAATGCAAATCCTGATAACAATTTAAATTGGGATATTACCAAAAGTATTTCCTCCTGGCAAGGTGTACAAGTTAGAGATGGCAAAGTGGTAGGGTTATCTTTAGCTGGAAAAAATCCTGATTTTAGTCTTCCTATTATCATAGATAATAATCCTATATCAAGTACTTCTGAGCCATCTGATTTATCAGAAATTTCAATAAGTAATATTCCTGAAGAAATAGGTTCCTTAACCAATTTAGAGTGGGTTCATTTTTCATATATAGACATAAAAGGGCTTCCAGAAACAATAAAGAGCCTGCAAAATTTAAAAAGCCTAGAAATAGAAGGCACTAAAATTACTGAGATACCAAAATTTATTTATAGTTTAAGTAACTTAGAAAACTTAAGTTTATTAAATACCAAAATTAAATCAATAGACCCTGGCATAGGTAACTTAAGTAAGCTTAAATATTTATTTTTAGAGGCTAATGAGCTAAACAAAATCCCTGTAACTATTGGAAAACTTACACAGCTAGAGTATCTTTCTTTAGAAAATAATCAGTTAAACGAAATTCCCAAGTCTATAGGAAACCTAAAATATTTAAGAGGACTATACTTAGATAATAACCTATTGAGTAGTATACCTGAATCGATATCAAAATTAGTTGATTTGGAATCACTGGACTTGGAGAACAACCAGTTGCGTAGTATACCCGAATCGATATCAAAATTAGTTAATTTGGAATCACTAGACTTGGACAACAACCTATTGAGCAGTATGCCTGAATCGATATCAAAACTAGTCAACTTAAACTTACTAAGCATGGATAATAACCAGTTGAGCAATATACCTGAATCTTTTTTTTCTAATCCTTTTTCAAACCTTTTTAGAGTAAGTATAAATAACAATCAATTAAAGGAACTGCCAGAAGGAATAGGAGAAATTAAAATGCTAGACGTTTTGGAGTTTTCAGGAAATCAAATTACTAAATTACCAAAAGGAATAGGAGAAATTGAAACACTAAAAGTTTTGGAATTGTCAGGAAACCAAATTACTGAACTACCAAAAGAAATTGGACGGCTTAAGCAATTAAAAACATTAGATTTATCTCGAAACCAATTACATACACTGCCTCAAGAAATAGAGCAATTATCATCGCTATTAACTATCAATTTAAGCTTTAATCAGTTTACTAGTTTTCCTAAAGAGTTAGATAAATTCACTAATGGAGATGTTGATGTAGATTTAACAGGAAACCCTTTTAAACCAATTAAGAATTAAAACTACCTCAATATATATCTTTGTATTCTATTATGGGGATTAGAATATAGTGACCATCTTACTAGAATTTTTACAATGTGTGATCTATAAACTTTAGTATCCTTCCTACAGTACTTCTTTCTTTTGACGAAATTATAACGCAATAAAAAGTGATTTCTAGTGAATTGTTTCGAATTCAACTGAAAACAAAAAAAGCATACTTACAAATTCAAGCAAGCTTGATTTGACGTACACTTTTTTGTTTATTTGTGACCGCGGAGGGATTCGAACCCCCAACCCTCAGAGCCGAAATCTGATATTCTATCCAATTGAACTACGCAGCCATAAATCCCTGCAAAAGCAGGGATCTCTATATTTTAAATTGTCATTTTAAATTATAAAACATTGCTTTATCTAGTGAATTCTTGCCTTTTACCGAAACAAGTTCGGCACATGCCGCAGGAATAACAAGCAATTACATAAAACTTAAGACAATTTAGCCTTTACAATATTAGAAATGGTTTTACCATCTGCTTTACCAGCTAATTCCTTGCTAACAATACCCATAACCTTACCCATATCCTTCATACCTTCTGCTCCTACTTTATCTATGGTTGCAACAACAACTTTCTCAATATCCTCTTCGCTTAGGGCTTCAGGTAAAAACTGAGCAATAATATCTGCTTCTGCTAATTCCGGAGCAGCTAAATCTTCACGACCTTGTTCCGTATAAACAGCAGCACTATCTCGTCGTTGTTTTACTTGTTTTTGAAGTATTTTAAGCTCTTGTTCTTCAGTTAAATCTTCTTTAGCACCACTTTCTGTTTGTGCTAACAAAATAGCAGACTTTACGGCACGTAGAGCTGTTAAAGCTGTTTGATCTTTTGCCTTCATTGCTTCTTTTAAAGCAGACATAACATCTTGTTGTAAACTCATGGTAAATTTTATTTGAATGCGAAGATATGAAAAAGTGGGCAGTCTTCAGTAATAGGTTTTCAGTAAAAAAACATATTTTACAATGAAAAAAACAGACCTAATACTTCAAAAGAAAACCCGAAAACTTGAGGGAAGCTTTTCGGGTTCATAACTAAGTAAGGCCAGTATACTTTTTAGTCCACGTTATCGTGTAAAAACGAATTATTACTTCTTAGTTGTATGTCGTCGTTATCATCCAAACCAATACTGGTTCTCGACATATCAGTTTCGGAAGAGTGTTTAGCCTCATCTAAATTAACACCTTGACGTTTGTATGCAGGCACTTTTTCTATATCATCAATTTTAGCATTGTTGAATTTATAATTAAAGTCCTTCATTTTACGTCTGCGCTCTTCTGCGCGTTCTTTAAGCAGCTCCGAAATCGGGCTGTTCAATGGATCTACTTCTTCTGTTATTTCTTCTTTTACAGCAGGTTCTTCTTCCGTTACCTTCTTTTCAAATACAATATCATTGTCTATTTCCTCTAAAACCTCATTAGACTCTGGTTGTTTTTTGTTCATTGAAGATTCAACCTCAACATAGTCATCCAGCGCATAACGAATGTCTCCGTCTTCATTAGTTTCTGTAACAGGAATAAGCTCTACATAATCATTTACCGGTATCTTTTTTATATCATCGTCAATTAATTGATGCGATATGACATCTTCCTTGTTCTTTTCTTCTTCCGCCTCCTTTTCTTTGTTACCCGATGAAAGCGGTAAATCGAAGGTTAAGGTAATTTGTTGCTCTTCTTCTATATAATCTGAAATAATCTCCACATCAGTTATATCTTCAACATCATCAGACATTCGTGTAACTGGTTTTATGATAAAATCGTCGTCATCTTCTTCAATTTTAGCAGCTACCTCATCATATACCACATTAATATTTTTAATAATTTCTGTGGTTGGTATTAAGTCTATATTCTCATTAATTGACTCAACTGGTTTTTGTTTATTTATTGGTCGCTTTTCAAATTGAGGCTCCTCAGCTTCTTCTGTTTCTAAATCTAAAGTATGACGTACAATAGGCTCCTCCTTTTTCTCTTCCAGTTCAATTGTGGGAGCAATAATTACTGGCTCTTTTTCTTTAGTATTCACATCTTGTTCCTCACTAAGCGAATGCACCACTTTTTTAGTTTCTGTATTAGAAATCTCGTTTTGCTGTTCAAGATTAAAACCCGTAGCGATAATAGTTACTGCTATAGATTCTTCTAAGGCTTCATCTTCTCCAACTCCCATAATAATGTTCGCACCATGTCCAGCTTCTGTTTGAATATGGTCATTAATTTCTCCTATCTCATCAATAGTAATTTCATGAGATCCAGAAACAATTAATAATAAAACATTCTTTGCCCCAGTAATTTTATTATCGTTTAGTAACGGAGAATCTAGCGCTTTACGAATCGCATCTTGAGCACGGTTTTGACCTGATGCTAGGGCAGATCCCATAATGGCAGTTCCACTATTACTCAATACGGTTTTAGCGTCACGTAAATCAATATTTTGTGTGTAGTGATGTGTAATAACTTCGGCTATACCACGAGCAGCGGTTGATAATACTTCGTCGGCTTTAGAGAATCCTGCTTTAAAACCAAGATTACCATAAACCTCACGAAGTTTATTGTTATTTATTACAATTAAAGAATCTACAACATCTCTTAACTTTTCAATCCCTTTTTGGGATTGCTCAATACGCATTCTACCTTCAAACTGAAATGGCATAGTTACAATACCTACGGTTAGGATTTCTTTTTCTCTAGCCATTTTGGCAATAATCGGTGCAGCTCCGGTACCAGTACCACCGCCCATTCCTGCGGTAATAAATACCATCTTGGTATTGCAATCCAACATTTGCGAAATATCATCAAAACTTTCAACTGCAGATTGCTCTCCAATATCTGGATTTGCTCCTGCTCCTAACCCTTCAGTAAGGTTAACCCCTAATTGAATCTTGTTAGGAACACCACTATTTTGTAGTGCTTGCGCATCGGTATTACATATGTAAAAATCAACACCCTTAATACCTTGTTGGAACATATGATTAATGGCATTGCTGCCACCTCCTCCAACGCCAATAACTTTAATAACATTTGATTGATTTTTAGGCAAATCAAATGAAATACTTTCGAATTCTTCTTTGCTGCTCATAAATTCTATTTTACTGAGGTTTTATACTTTATTTTTTTATTCAATGGATTTATTATACTATCTCGCTAGGTCATTAAAACTGGTTAGCAAACAGTTTTAATGCTTTAGCTACTTATTCTGCGTTATCTAAAAAATCTTTAACGCGCTCTGTTAATTTATCTAGAAAAGAACGTCGTTCTTTTATAGGTTTTTCTTGAACTTCTTCTGCAGATTGATCCTCTTCTTTTTCATTCTCAATCTCGATTTCTTCTAGCTTTTTCCTGTCTTGTCGTTTTAGGCCGTCTAAAACCAATCCTACAGCAGTGGCATACAACGGACTTGTTATATCGCCATCACTATCTCCCGCTAAATGCTCATTTGGATACCCTATTCTGGTATCCATTCCGGTTATATATTCTACTAATTGTTTTAAATGTTTTAACTGACTACCTCCACCAGTTAATACAATACCGGCTATTAATTTTTTCTTTTGTTCTTCGTGTCCGTAATTCTTAATTTCAACATATACCTGTTCAATAATTTCAACAACACGCGCATGAATTATTTTTGAGAGATTTTTTAATGTAATTTCTTTTGGTTCTCTACCTCGCAAACCTGGTATGGACACTATTTCGTTATCCTTATTTTCCCCCGGCCATGCAGAACCAAATTTTATTTTTAATAATTCGGCTTGTTTTTCAATAATGGAACAGCCTTCTTTTATATCTTCTGTAATCACGTTACCTCCAAAAGGAATTACAGCGGTATGACGAATAATACCGTCTCTAAAAATGGCCAAGTCTGTTGTACCACCTCCTATGTCGATAAGCGCTACACCTGCTTCTTTTTCTTCTTGACTTAAAACTGCATTGGCAGAAGCCAACGGCTCTAACGTAATACCTTCTAAGTTTAAACCCGCACTTTGTACACAACGCCCAATATTCCGAATAGAAGATACCTGTCCCACAACAACATGAAAATTGGCCTCTAAACGGCCGCCATACATGCCTATAGGTTCTTTTATTTCTGCTTGCCCATCTACTTTATATTCTTGAGGCAATACATGAATAATTTCTTCACCAGGCAACATAACTAGCTTATGTACCTGATTTATTAATCTATCTATATCCTCATCATCTATAACATGCTCAGAGTTGGGTCTTGTTATATAATCGCTGTGTTGTAAACTTCTTATGTGCTGTCCTGCTATACCAACGGTTACACCTTTTATTTTCATTTCGGCAGATGCTTCTGCTTCTTGAACGGCTTGTTGTATAGACTGAATTGTTTGTGTAATATTATTTACGACACCACGGTGCACACCTAAGCTTTTAGATTTGCCTATTCCTAAAATTTCAACTTTGCCGTATTCATTTTTACGACCAATCATGGCCACAATCTTTGTGGTTCCTATATCTAATCCTACTGCTAAATTATGCTCCATGGCTTATCTTTTGGTACATATTACTTGGTTGTCAAACTGCAAATTGATTTTGCTATAATTATTAAATGTTTTCTCTTTTAGATTTTTTTGATAAAACGCCTTTAAATTATTAATCTTCTTATCTAAAAAACTCACATCGCCTAATTGTACTATAAAAGGGCATTGTCTTAATTTTAAATAAAGACTTTTGTTCCTACTTTGATGAATTTCTATGACATGCTTTTTTAAGAATTCATCGTTTCTAATTTTTTTTGCAACCTTATAGATACTTTTTAATTTATTCTTTTCTACATACCCAGTTACCAATGGTACTCTAGCTGAATAATTAGTAGACAAAGGCATATATAAACCTTCGCCATCAATATAATAAGAGGCATTTGTACTCACGCGCGCAATAGGGGTTCTTTGTTCTATTTCAGCATTAAGTGTACCATTTACAGCAAGATACACTTCTGCCTTTTTTATCATCGGATTAGATTTTAGAGCATTTTCTAGGTTATTCAAATCTAAAGTTTCTTTAGGTACATTTTTAACACCGCCATAATTTTGTATTAACAATTTACTAACAGCTTCGTTAGTAACGTAAAGGCTATTTTCTCCTATAAATTTAACCTTGGGATCCGAAATCTTTCTAAGAGCATTTCTTTGAGACGCAAAAGCGAACAAAAAAATCACTAACCCTAATAAAACGGTCATCTTTATGTAATTCCAATTAATTCGCAATGGTTAATTCTTTTTTAATATATTTTACTTGTTCTCCTATATCTCCTGCTCCAATAGTTAATACTATTTTCGCATTACTACGGTGTATAGCTGGCAGTAGCTCTTTTTTACTTACCAACTGTTTATTCTCATGTTCTATCTTATTTAACAACCATGCAGACGTCACCCCTTCTATTGGCAGCTCTCTCGCTGGGTAAATATCTAGCAATAACAATTCATCGAACTGCGATAGACTTTTAGCAAAATCGTTTGCAAAATCGCGGGTTCTACTGTATAAATGAGGCTGAAAAATGGCCAACACGGTTTCTTTGGGATACATCTCCCTAACAGCCTGATGCACAGCATTAATTTCTTCTGGGTGATGCGCATAATCGTCAATAAAAACCAAATCATTTGTTTTTATATGATATGTAAATCTGCGTTTAACCCCTTTATAAGACTCTAACCCTTTAGCCAATTGTTGGTGAGAACAACCATACTCAATAGCCATCGTTAAAGCTATTAGGGCGTTTAACAAATTGTGTCTGCCCGGTAGATTGAATCGTAAACCTTCTAGCACCGTTTTTGGTGTTTTTACGTCAAAAACATAAGTACCATTTTCTATTGTTATATTTTGAATAACATAATCCGAATCGTCCTCTATACCATAAGTTACACCTTGTAAAGGCAATCCATTTCTAACAAACAATGTTCCGTTAGGCTTAAGTCTTTTTGAAAAATCTTCAAACGTTTTCTTTAATTCTGAAGCTTCTCCATAAATATCTAAATGGTCGGCATCCATTGATGTAATGCAAGCCATATCTGGAGACAATGTTAAAAAAGAACGATCAAATTCATCTGCTTCTACTACCGAAACCTCTGTACCCTTAAGTATTAAATTAGAATCGTAATTTTCACTAATTCCTCCCAGAAAAGCTGTTAAAGGCACTCCGCTTTCATACATTAAGTGCCCCAAAATGCTTGTTGTTGTCGTTTTTCCATGCGTACCTGCAACAGCTAAACAAAATGTGTTTTCTGTTATCAAGCCTAACATCTGAGAACGTTTTAACACCCGATATCCATTAGTATTAAAATACTTTAATTCCTGATGTTCTTTGGGGATTGCTGGTGTATACACAACCAAGGTGTTTTCTTTATTTAAAAATGATTTAGGAATATTATCCACCAAATCTTCAAAATGAACTTCCATACCCAAAGCCATCAAACCATCGGTTATTTCAGTTTGGGTTTTATCATACCCCGCCACACATTTATTGTTGGCATGAAAATAGCGCGCCAAAGCACTCATCCCAATACCGCCGATGCCTATAAAATAAATGTTATGTATGCTTTTTAAATTCATTTAATTGTTCCTGTACATACAGGAATCCTTTATATTTATTTCTTTTTTAGAAGCTTTTCAACTTCATCTACTATTTCTGTTGTGGCATTTACCAATGCCATTTTTTTAATGTTAGTCCCCAACTCCTTTTGTTTTTCGGTTGATGCTATAAGCTGAGAGAACTTATTTTTGAAATCGACATCTAAATCGGCTTCTTTAATTATCATAGCCGCATCATTATCTACAATCGCCATCGCATTTTTTGTTTGATGGTTCTCTGCCACATTGGGAGATGGTATAAAAATAACTGGCTTACCTACAATACATAACTCCGAAACTGAGCTCGCACCAGCTCTTGATATGATTATATCTGCCGCCGCGTAGGCAAAATCCATATTATTTAAAAACTCGTAAACCTGTACGTTATTTGTGTTATTGTATATTTTGTACTGCTGATAATACAACTTCCCACACTGCCATATCACCTGAACGTTTTGCGTATCTAGAAAATCCAATTCTTCCTCAATCAGCTCGTTTATTCTTCTTGCCCCCAGGCTACCACCCAACACCAAAAGTGTATACTTTCCGTGTTTAAGATTAAAGAAGTTTTTAGCATCTACCGCTTTGCTATCTATATCCAATAAATCCTGACGCACCGGGTTTCCTGTTTTTATAATTTTTTCTTTTGGAAAAAACCGTTCCAAACCATCATATGCCACACATATTTTTTGTGTTTTTTTAGATAACAGCTTATTAGTAATTCCAGGATACGAATTTTGTTCTTGTATTAAACTTGGAATTCTCTTTGATGCCGCTACATATAACAATGGACCACTGGCAAATCCACCGGTTCCTATGGCAACGTCTGGTTTAAATGACCGTATGATACTTCTCGCTTTCCAAATACTACTTATTAACTTAAAAGGAAATGCCAGATTTCTTAAAGTTAACTTACGCTGAATTCCAGAAATCCAGAGCCCTTTAATATCATATCCTGCTTGCGGCACTTTTTCCATCTCCATTCTATCCTTTGCCCCTACAAACAAAAACTCAGCATCAGGAAAACGAGACTTTAGCTCATTCGCAATAGCAATGGCCGGGTAGATATGTCCTCCTGTTCCTCCTCCAGATAATATGATTCTGTATTTTTGATTCACGATTTTTAATTACGATTTACGATTAAGCATTACTTTTACGGATGCCACTACTATTATTGACGCCTCATTACCTTCTATATATTTATTTGTTATATTTTTTAATACCTGTTTCACTTCTTAAATTGTGATTCAAAAATTTCACATCCAAAATCAAATGGTTTCCGATAGAATTTCCAGCGGATTATTTTCTTTTATTTCTTGATTTTTAATTTCTTCTCGTTTGGCGCTTACACTCAAAATAATTCCTAGTGCTAAACATGTCATCCATATAGATGTACCTCCACTACTTATCAACGGTAATGTTTGTCCTGTTACCGGAAACAGTTCTACAGCCACAGCCATATTTATTAGTGCTTGAAACACTATTGGAATACCAACACCAAGCACCAAAAGCTTACCAAATATGGTATCGGATTTTTGGGACACGATAACAATTCTAAACAATAACCATAAGTAAAGAATGAGTATTGTAAAACCTCCTATCAACCCATATTCTTCTATTATAATAGCAAAAATGAAATCTGATGACGATTGTGGCAAAGCATGTTTTTGAATACTCTTACCTGGTCCAACACCAAATACTTTACCAGATGCTATGGCTATTTTTGCTTTTTCTATTTGATAATCTGCCTCTGTATCTTTATTATTCGAGTAATTTTTAATTCTATTTTCCCAGGTATTTACCTTAACATGTATTGGTCCAGAGGTTAATTTGGCGAACATTACAAAAAGCATTAAAGCCAAAAAACCAGAGCCTAAAATAACGCCCAAATAGCGTACAGGGTATCCACCTAGAAAAACCAAGAATATTACCATTAGAAAAATAATGGCTGCTGTTGAAAAATTTGATGGTAGTATTAGTGCCAATACAAAGAAAACAGGCATCCAAAGCGGCAAAACAGATTTCTTTAATGTGATATTAACATCCTTAATTTTAGACATATATCGCGCTACATAAACCATGAGTACTACTGAAGCCAAGGCTGATGTTTGAAAAGACATACCCACAATAGGTATTTTAATCCATCTACTAGCACTGGCTCCTCCTACTACAGTGCCTTGCAACATGGTAATTACCAGTAACATTAAAACTATAGGAATCGCCACTAAAGACAACCCTCTAAAATATCTATAAGGGATTTTATGAACCCCATACATTATTGCAAAACCTAAAAACAAATGCACAAAATGCTTTACAAATGAGATAAATGTATTTCCGTCGTATTTATCGTATGCTAAATCGCTAGCAGCGCTATAAACAGGCAAAAATGAAGCTATGGCCAACAACGTTACTATTGCCCAGATCAACCTATCTCCTTTTATGTTTTTAAATACTGTTTGCATTCTATTTATCCTTCCGACTTTATTCCGATAACAATCGGAATAAACCCACCTTCCTTTAAAAAAGGAAGGAGTTTTTTAGTTATATTTTTTATTAATATTGAATTCCTGCCTTTCCTTCGACTACGCTCAGCAACCAAGGGAATGAGTTTTTAGTTTATTATAAGTTTCTAACGGCGTCTTTAAATTGACGCCCTCTATCTTCATAGCTTTCAAATAAATCAAAACTTGCACATGCCGGCGACAACAATACATTATCTCCTGCCTCTGTAAGCTTATAAGCAATTTTTACTGCTTCACTCATAAACTGTGTTTCTATAATGAAATCGACCATACCACCAAATGTTTTCATGAGCTTATCATTATCGACTCCCAAGCAAATAATCGCTTTTACTTTTTCGTTTACAAAAGAGAATAACTCTTCGTAATTATTGCCTTTGTCTTCTCCCCCAACAATCCAAACCGTTGGCGCATCCATACTTTCTAAAGCGTAATATGTAGCATTTACATTAGTAGCTTTGGAATCGTTTATATATTGTACTTTATTAATCTTTAAAACCTGTTCCAAGCGGTGCTCAACACCTTGAAAGCTCTCTAAGCTTTCTCTTATAGTTTGTTTTCTAATCCTTAACAAATGTGAGACTGTTGAAGCAGCCATAGCATTTTTCACATTGTGTTTTCCTTCTAGTGTTAAGTTTGTTGTTGGCATAATTATTTGGTTGGTGTTTATTGTTATTATTATTTTATTGTCGTCTAAATACGCGCCATTTTCTACTTGTTTTGTTAAAGAAAATGGCAGTAATGTTGATTGAACTGGGTTGTTTTCCAGGTAATTCACTATAACTTCATCATCTGCGTCATAAATCAAATAATCATCTTTAGTTTGATTCATAGCTATTCTAAATTTTGAAGCGATATACTTTTCAAATTGATAGTCGTACCGATCTAAATGATCGGGCGTTATATTTGTAATTACACCTATATGCGGCTTAAAATCGACAATATCATCTAACTGAAAACTGCTAATCTCCAACACGTAATTTTCAAAGCCTTCTTCCAAAACCTGTTTGGCAAAACTATCCCCTATGTTACCCGCTAAGCCCACATTTAATTCTTGTTTTAAAATATGGTGCGCTAAGGAGGCGGTTGTGGTTTTTCCATTACTTCCTGTTATTCCTACTATAGTAGCTTGAGTAAACTTTGATGCAAATTCAATTTCTGACACTACTAATATGCCTTTGTCACGAATTTGTTTTACCAAAGGCACTTTATCTGGAATTCCCGGGCTTTTCATAACGACATCGGCATTCAGAATTTTTCCTTCAGAATGCTTTTCTTCTTCCCATTCAATCTCATTATGTATAAGAACTTGTTTATATTTCTCTTTTATTTTTCCTTTATCGGAAACAAAAACGTCATACCCTTTTTCTTTCCCCAAAAGCGCTGTACCTATGCCACTTTCTCCTCCTCCTAATATGACTAAACGCCCCATCCTAAATCCTTCCCCAAAGGGTAAGGACTTACCACTCTGTTTTTATCAATTGTTTTTATATAAATTTCTTTTATCACTTTTCTCAGCTCTATTTCTTTTTTCACAATTATGAGATTCCCGCCTTCGCAGGAATCACATACTATCTTATTTTCAATGTTACTATTGAAAGAATCGCTAACAGAATGCCTATAATCCAAAATCGGGTTACGATTTTACTTTCGTGATATCCTTTTTTTTGATAGTGATGATGCAACGGCGACATTCTAAAAATGCGACGTCCTTCTCCATATTTTTTCTTAGTATACTTAAACCAGCTCACCTGCATAACCACCGACAAATTTTCGGCTAGAAAGATGCCACATAGCACTGGAATTAACCACTCTTTACGTACCGCTATAGCTATAACCGCAATAATACCTCCAATGGTTAAACTACCGGTATCCCCCATAAAAACTTGTGCCGGAAATGTATTGTACCACAAAAACCCTATTAACGCTCCAACAAAAGCAGTGATATATATGGTTATTTCTTCTACATCGGGTATATACATGATATTGAGATAGTCTGAAAAAATGATGTTACCAGAAACCCATGCAAATATGCCTAAAGTGAGCGCTATTATTGCCGAAGTTCCTGCTGCCAACCCATCTATACCATCTGTTAGGTTTGCTCCATTTGAAACTGCTGTTATAATAAAAATGGTTATTATAATGAAAACGATCCAGGCATATTTCTCTAAACCTGGACTTATCCAGGTAACCAGTTTAGCATAATCAAACTCATTTCCTTTTACAAAAGGAATGGTTGTTTTGGTAGATTTCGCTTCTTCCTTAAAAAGCTTGGAGGGTGTAGCATTTGCATCTTCTGCCAGTATTTCCTGCTGAACTTCAACTGGAAGCTTTTCTTTTATGGTAACGTCTGAATGAAAAAACAAAGTCGCGCCTACTATAATACCAAGCCCTACTTGCCCTAGAATCTTGAATTTTCCTTTTAATCCTTCTTTATCATTTTTAAACTTTTTAATATAATCGTCAACAAAACCAATAGTCCCCATCCAAAGCGTGGTTATTATTAGTAAAATGATGTAAATATTTTCCAATTCAGCCAATAACAGCACCGGTATTAACGTAGAGAGGATAATGATAATTCCTCCCATGGTTGGTGTTCCTGCTTTTTCTTGCTGTCCTTCTAATCCTAAATCCCTGATAGTTTCGCCTACTTGTTGTTTTTGTAAAAAACGTATAATCCGTTTTCCATATATTGTCGAAATAAGCAGCGACAAAATCATCGCCAAAGCAGCCCTAAAGGTTAAAAAACCAAAAAGTGTTGCCCCAGGAAACTGAAACTGTTTTTCTAAATAATCGAATAGATAATACAACATGCTCCTATTTTTGTATTTGCTTTAAAAGTTCTTGTGCTATTTTATAATCATCAAAATCAAAGCGTTCGCCTTTAATCTCCTGATATGTTTCATGACCCTTTCCTGCTATTAGAATGATATCATTAGGTTCTGCCAACTGACAGGCTGCTTTTATAGCCTGCTTTCTGTCGACAATGGTTAGTGTTTTTTTATAATTTTGAGGCTCAACGCCTTTCTCAATATCTTTAAGAATCTCTTCTGGAACTTCACTACGCGGGTTATCGCTTGTAAAAATGACCTTCGTACTTAAAGCCGAAGCTATATGTCCCATTTTTGGCCGCTTGGTTTTATCCCTATCACCTCCACAACCTACTACCGTTATTAATTCTTCGTTTTTGGTTCGAATACTATTAATGGTCTCAAGCACATTCTTCAATGCATCCGGGGTATGCGCATAATCTATTATCGTTGTAACTCCATCTGATACAAAATACTGGAATCGGCCGCTTACATTATCCAGTTCGCTTACTAAGCGTAATATTTCAACTCTTTCTAAGCCTAACAATTCTGCGGTAGCGTAAATTGCCAATACGTTATATGCATTAAAACTCCCAATAAGCCTCGTCCAAACCTCACTATCATTCACCTTAAGCAGCAAACCACTAAACTGATTTTCTAGAATCTGAGCTTTATAATCAGCATAGTCTTTTAAAGCATAGGTAAGTTTTCGAGCCTTCGTATTTTGCAACATTACAAGCCCATTCTTATCATCTATATTGACCAGCGCAAAAGCTTTTTTTGAAAGTCCATCAAAAAACTTTTTCTTAACATCTCTGTATTCTGCAAATGTTTTATGGTAGTCTAAATGATCGTGAGACAGATTGGTAAATATCCCGCCTTCAAAATGCAATCCTTCTGTTCTATACTGGTGAATCCCATGAGAGCTTACCTCCATAAAGCAAAACTCAACCCCCACATCATTCATGTCCTTTAAATACTTGTTTATAGTTAATGAATCCGGAGTTGTATGCGTAGCTTTATATTCCGTATTATCAACCATTATTCTCACTGTTGATAATAACCCAACTTTGTAACCAGCTTTTTTAAACAATTGATACAATAAACTGGCAACCGTAGTCTTTCCATTAGTACCTGTTACACCAACTAGTTTTAAATTTTCGGAAGGCGCATTATAATAATTAGCCCCCATAAAAGCCAAAGCTTTACTGGAGTTATCTACCTCTACATAAGTAATACCATCAACTAAATTTTCTGGCAAGGCTTCACAAACAACTCCCACAGCTCCGTTCTTAATCGCCTTATCAATAAAATCATGACCATCGACCACACTTCCTCGAATAGCAACAAATAAATCACCATTCTCAATGTTTCGAGAATCGAAATCGATAGCACCAATATTGATACCTGTACTACCTACTACAGTATCGAGAGTTACCTTGTACAATATGTCTTTTAATGCTATCATGAGGCTTTTAACACTATGGTTTGATTCTTTTTTAACTTTACATTTTTACTAACAGACTGCGCTTCTACAATACCGCTACCATCAAGCTCAACCTTTACATCTACCTCCATATTCTCCAAAAGCGCCAAGGCATCCATAACAGGTAAGCCCACTACGTTCGGCATGATTGTTCTGTAGGTTCCTGCTGTATCGTAAAAGGTTTCATATTCTTTTTCTACTGCCGCAATTTTCACGTCAAGTGAGTTAATCTCATTTATTAGCGGCGTATCTATAAATATTTTTTGTGCAATTTTTTTAAAAACCGGACCAGACACATCCGCCCCATAATACCCTACCTCTCTATCAGGCTCATGTATAACCACAATACATGAATACTTTGGGTTGTCTGCGGGAAAATACCCTGCAAACGACGAGATATAATTCAGTTTTTCTTTGTTTTTATAATCTTTTTGACACGTACCTGTTTTTCCTGCCATAGAAAAATTCTTAGAATACAGTCTATGACCCGTTCCGTGTTTTTTCTCTACTACATTTTTTAATAATTGTTGCAGCTTAGTAATTGTTTCTTTGGAACAAATGCTTCTATTAATGACCTCCTTTTTATAAGGCACAATCACATTATCAAACTCTTTAACTTCTTTTAAAAATTTAGGCTTTACCATTTCACCATTATTGGCGACTGCATTATAAAATGTTAGTGTTTGTAACGGTGTAAACGACACGCCATAACCGTAAGCCATCCACTGCAGCGCAATACCACTCCAGCGTCCGTTTTTAATTCTCGGATCTGGAATTATAGGCTCTGGCTCACCTATAATAGATAAGCCTAGTTTTCGATTTAAACTCATATCATAGAGTCTATCGACAAATTCGCTTGGTTTTTTCTTATAAGCCTGATGTATCGCTTTAACTATTCCTGTATTCGATGATACTTCAAAAGCTTCGGAAACTGATATTTTCCCATAGCCCCCATATTTAGAATCGCGCACTTTTTTTCCATAAAAAGTAAGCACCCCTTTTTCTGTATCCACAACATCACTGGTATCAACTACCTTATCTTCTAAAGCAGCAGCTAACGCCATTAATTTAAAAGTAGAACCCGACTCATGGCTTTCTCCTACAGCATAATTTAATCGCTCGTAGTACACCCCTTTTTTGTTTCTACCTAAATTAGAAATGGCTTTAATCTCTCCTGTTTTAGTTTCCATAACAACTACACAACCATGATCTGCCTTATATTTATCTAACTGCTCTTTTAATGCGTGGTGCGCAATATCTTGTATATTTACATCTATCGTAGTGTACACATCATAACCATCTTTTGGCTCTACATGATTAAAATCGGTCATGGGTTTCCACTTACCATTCCCAATTTTTTGTTTTTTTCTTAACCCATCTGTACCTCTTAAGTATTTCACGCCAAAAGCACCATCAATACCTGGTCTGGTTACATTGCCCTGGTCATCGAATCGCTCATACCCAATCGTACGTCTTGCAATCTCTCCCATAGGAAACTCACGCTTTGTAGTTTGTTCAACAATCAATCCACCAGAAATAGCCCCAAGCTTTAAAAGCGGGAAATTTCTAAACCGAACATAATCTGTGTAAGTGATATTTTTGACTAATAAGTAGTATTGATTTCTATTCTTCCTTGCTTTCCTCAGCTCTCTTTCGTAATAGCTTGATGGCTTACCCAAATATCCAGAAAGCGAATCGCATAATGGTTTTATAAATTCTTCAAATGTTTTATTACCTGACGTTACTGCATCTATAGCAATATTATATTTTGGAATAGAAGTCGCCAATAAACTCCCATCATCAGCATACACATTACCTCTGTTAGCTGGTATGGTTACGTTTTTAATATCCCTCTTATCTACTAAAGCGCGATATTGATCACCTTGCAAAAACTGTATGCTTAGCAACTTAAACATTACAGCAAGCCCGAAGACGAACATACATCCTGCTATAAAATACAATCGGTTTAATATGCCTTTTTCGTTTACTGCCAAGGGCTCACTTTATTTTTTAGATTTTACTTTTATCTTTTTGGGCGGAATCACCGAAGGCGCCATCCCTTTTTCTTTCATTTTTCGGATAACCCTCGATTCCATTTTAAGTTTCATGAGCCGGGAACGACCATCTACAAATGCCGAACGCATTTCCTTAACCTCATTTTTTAATCGAGCAATTTCATATACTTTTTTATCTGCGCTATGCGAACTCGCTATCATTACAATAGCCAAAACAGAAATAAAAATGATGAACCTCCAATTTTTAAAGGAGTCATCACTAACTAAAAAAGTTCCTTTTAATATGTTATAAATGCTTTTTTTCATTTCCCTCTGCCTCTTTGAGACACACCTCCAAAAGGAGGATATTTAACCATTATAATTTTAAAGTTTTTCTGCTATTCGCAGCTTGGCACTTCTAGCCCTACTATTAATTGCTATTTCTTCTTTAGACGGCACAATTAAACCTGTTACTTTTTTCAATGGCACCTCAAAATTTCCAAACATATCCCGTTCCGGCTCCCCTTCAAACATCCCATTTCTTATAAAACGCTTCACCAGCCTATCCTCCAACGAGTGATAGGATATAAAGCTTAAGCGCCCTCCTTTAACCAGAACTCCTGGCGTTTGTTCTAAAAATTCTTTTAAAACCTCAATCTCCTGATTCACCTCTATTCGAATAGCCTGATAAATTTGAGCCAACACTTTATTTTCATGCCGTGGCGGCAAAAACTTTTTCAACACATTTTTCAATTGCTCGCTTGTCACAATCGGTTCCGCTTGTCTATGCTCAACAATTAAGCGTGCCATAGCTGGTGCAGCACGCAGCTCCCCATATTGCAAAAACACTTGCTTTAATCGTTCTTCTTCATATTCATTCACCACATGAAAAGCAGACAATTCATTTTGCTGGTTCATACGCATATCCAAATCCGCCTCAAAACGTGTTGAGAATCCACGCTCTGCTACATCAAATTGATGGGACGACACTCCAAAATCTGCCAAAACACCATCAACCTGCTTTACTCCATGAAAGCGTAAAAAGCGCTTTAGATATCTAAAATTCTCATGAATCAAAGTAAATCGCGGATCGTCTATTGTATTCTCAAGAGCATCTTCATCCTGATCAAAAGCAAACAACCTTCCATTTTCTCCCAACCTGCTTAATATTTCCTTACTATGACCTCCGCCTCCAAATGTTACATCTACATAAACACCGTCCGCCTTAACATTTAAACCATCAACGGTTTCCTTTAACAATACTGGGTTATGATATTCCATGATCGTCATCGTCTTGTCCCATTACTTCTTCGGCTAAATCGGCAAAATCAATAGCCGCATCATCAATAGCTTGCTCATACAAATCTTTATCCCAAATCTCGATAATGTTTATAGCCGAGGCTACAACAATGTTTTTCGAAATATTTGCAAACACAGTTAAATCTTTTGGGATTAATAAGCGCCCATTAACGTCAACTTCTACTATTTTTGCACCCGCCGTAAACCGTCGTATAAAATCGTTGTTTTTCTTTTTAAACTTATTAAGCTTGTTCATCTTCTGCATTAAAACCTGCCATTCGCTCATTGGATACAACTCTAAACACTTTTGAAACACAGAACGACGTAACACAAATCCTTCGGGTAAAACTGAAGACAGCTGTTTTTTAATAGCAGCTGGCATCATTAACCTACCCTTGGCATCTACTTTACAATCGTATGTTCCTGTTATTAAGTCCAAAGCGGCTTTTAAAAATTCTAACGTTTAAGATTCAAATATATTGAAAAAAATACCACATTTTACCACTTTATACCACTTTGTTGATAAATTTTCGATCAAATGGGGACTAAACACGTTTTCTGCTCCTTACAACGACGTTTAACACTTACTATCAATGCCTTAAAAACAAAAACTTGGTCATACAGTTTTTATCAACATTCTTCTCGAAAAGTTTTATTTTTACCAAAAAATTTAAATGGTTGAAATATGAATGAATTAACTATATTTGTTTTTAATGCAGTGACCAACAAATAATGACTTATCGTTTAAAAAAGGAAAAAGAATACAATTACATTGAAGCCGGAGAAGGCACGCCAATAGTGGTGTTACATGGTCTTATGGGTGGATTAAGTAATTTTAATGCCGTTTCGGATTTTTTTAGCATTAAAGGTTATAAAATCATCATTCCGGAATTACCCATATACACAATGTCTTTACTAAAAACCAATGTAAAAAGCTTTGCAAAGTATTTACATGATTTTATTGAGTTTAAAGGCTTTGACGAAGTTATTTTACTGGGAAATTCTCTTGGAGGACACATTGGCCTGTATCACACTAAATTGTACCCGGAAAAAGTAAAAGCTTTAATTATTACCGGTAGTTCGGGGCTTTACGAAAGCGCTATGGGAGGTGGTTACACCAAACGTAGTGACTATGAAGTTATAAAGAAAAAAGCCCAAGAGGTTTTTTACGATCCTGAAGTAGCCACTAAAGAAATTGTCGATGAAGTTTACCAAACAGTAAACGATCGCAATAAACTTATTAAGACTTTGGCTATTGCTAAAAGTGCTATAAGACATAACATGGCAAAGGATTTACCCAATATGAACACACCAACTTGCATTATTTGGGGTAAAAACGATAATGTTACGCCTCCAGAAGTTGCAGAAGAGTTTAACGAGCTTCTTCCGGATTCTGATTTATACTGGATTGACAAATGCGGTCATGCTGCTATGATGGAGCATCCTGATGAATTCAATAAAATTCTGCACGAGTGGCTTAATAAACGAGGGATTTAGGGCTATAAAAACAATTAAAAGATTCCTGTTTTACTGAAACATCTATCCTGAATTTAGTTCAGGAAGTTCAGCACAGGTCTCAGGAACGATAAGATAATGAAGATTAAGTCTGCCGAATTTGTAATGAGCAATTCTGATGTTGCTAAATGTCCAAAAAGCATGTTGCCGGAATACGCCTTTATTGGCAGAAGTAATGTTGGCAAATCGTCGCTTATTAATATGCTCACTAGCCGAAAAAGCTTGGCTAAAACCTCGGGCAGACCAGGAAAAACACAGTTAATAAATCATTTTTTAATTAATAAAAACTGGCATTTGGTAGATTTGCCTGGTTATGGTTATGCACGTGTTTCTAAAAGCGCAAAAAAAGTATTCCAAAAATTTATAACACAATATTTTGCCTTACGAGAACAACTCGTTACAGCTTTTGTTTTAATAGATATTAGGCATAAGCCCCAACCCATAGATCTAGAATTTATGCAATGGTTAGGCGAAAATAGCATTCCGTTCTCCATTATTTTCACAAAAGCCGACAAGCTAAAACCTAAGGCTATCGAAAACTATGTTGAGGCTTACAAAGCCATTCTTTTAGAAACCTGGGAGGACATGCCAAATTATTTTATCACCTCATCTTCAAAAGCTATTGGCAAGGATGATGTTTTGGAGTATATAGATACTTTAAACGCTAATATGGAAACTAATTAGGGCTAACCCATACTCAAGAATTTTTAGCAAACCAAATTCCTTTTAATTCTAAATGAAAGATTTACTAGCACAATTTATTTCAAAACTTAATACATTCGACGAGAACGAAATAACTGCTATTGTAGAAAATACTCAAATAGAATCTTTCAAAAAAGGAACATTAATTTTAGAAGAAGGCAAAATTTGCAATAAATGCTATTTTGTTTTAAAAGGATGTATTAGACAGTATCAACTAGTAAATGGCGAGGAAAAAACCACTGGTTTTTTCATGGAAGGACAGGCTGCTGTTTTATACTCTAGTTATTTAAATAAAAGCCCCTCGAAATATTACCTTTCCTGTATTGAGGATAGTGTTCTTACTACGGGCACTAGAGAACAAGAAGAATTACTACATAAGCAATACCCAAAATTGGAATATCTGGTTCACAGCTTGATGCCCCAGGACTATACTGTTGCTCAAGAACGGATTTCATTACTAAACAACCATAGTCCGGAAGAACGATATATTATAATAATGAAAACCCAACCTGAACTTTTTAGAAGAGTGCCTTTACATTATATTGCCAGTTACATTGGAGTAACACCAGAATCTTTTAGCAGGATCAGGAAAAGGGTTTTACTAAATGATAAAACAAAGGACAGTTGATATATATGTTATTTTAAACTGATTTGTGTTTTTTGCGATAATAAACCAACACATAAAGACTAGCCCCTCCTATAACCAATTCAATAATCGTTGCCCCTATTAAGGAGCTTGAAGGCATCCCATCTATGATTACACTAAAAACACGAGAAACTCCATAAGAAAGATAAAACAAACAGGTCAACAGAACCGAACCATATGTCAACCTAGCCATAAACGCCCCGGATAAAATTAATATACCAGCAATAAGCAATGTACCTCCTGGAGCTCTTACCTCGCTTAAAAGATTAATGTTTCCTTCAAGATCAATTCCGGCTGAAGCCTGAAAAGCTACAGGCACAAACAATAGGCTTCCTCCTATAAAGATCCCTATAATTCCAGAAGCAATTAATAATGCTTTAACTAATTTTGATTTTTCCATTTTTTTGATGATTTTAATTAACAATGCAAAGGTCTTACGAGTAAAACAAAAATCTCTTGACTTAAGATAAGATTTGATATGTCACAAAATGTAGGCGGCAAATTCAGCCTCTATGATTTTATGCGGAACAGATAATTATGGAAAAAGAAGCGTCTGGATTTGGTCAACCAAGCAAGGTTACTGTTCATTTTTATGATTTTGCTTACCAAAATACCGAACTACAAAAGACTCTGCAGCTACCCAGACTATTGGTGATTATAATCAAAAATATTTGAGTCTTTTATATACTTACCATTAAAGCTAAGGTAAAACTGAGTATAGAAATATGGTTTTTACTGCACAAACACCTTATTAGCTTTTAACATCTAAAGCATCCCTAAGCGCATTACCAATAAGCATAAACGCCATTACCAAACTCATAATACAAAGCCCAGGTATCATAGCTAAATAAGGCTTACCAAGTATAATGTAATTGTAGTGATCTTTAATCATAGCACCCCAACTTGCCATGGGCGGCTGTGCTCCAATACCTAAAAAGCTAAGACCGCTTTCTATTAAAATAGCACCTGCAAAATTAGCGGCTGAAATCACTATTACCGGCGCCATAATATTGGGTAAAATATGTTTAACAATAATTCTAAAATCATTGAATCCTAAAGCTCGTGCCGCAGTTACATATTGCATCTCTTTGGCACTTATTATTTGTCCGCGCACAACTCTGGCCACCTCAACCCACATGGTTAGTCCCACAGCTATAAATACTTGCCAAAACCCTTTCCCTAACGCTAAAGTAATTGCTATTACAAGTAATAACGTAGGAATAGACCAGGTTACATTAATAATCCACATGATTACAGCATCTACTTTCCCACCAAAATAGCCTGCTAAACTCCCCATAAAAATTCCTATAAACAGGGAAATAAAAACCGCTACAAATCCTATAAAAAAAGAGATTCTAGCACCCACTAATACACGACTCAATAAATCTCTTCCGTATTTATCTGTACCAAAAAGAAACGTCTTCTTTTTTATATAGCCATCTATTCTGCTATCGGGAAAGGCATTTAATGAAATTGACTTCTCCACACCTTCTAAACCATCGGATGCATATTCCTTATACATTAAAGCGTCTTCCTGTACTTCATATTCCGAAATTGGAATTTCTGTATCGGTATTTTTCTTCCCAAAAAAAACTTTATTTACCCAACTTTGATCAGTAACCAATTGTGATGGAATGGTTAACATGTCTACTTTAAAGCCAGGCTTCTTGGAATGAATTGACAAATGCATCTGGTTGGCTACCTGCGAATTATCGGGAGCAAAAACATAAGCAAACACGGATACTAAACCCACCAAAATAATAAAGCAAAAACTAAAAACGCCCCAAAAGTTCTTTTTAAACTTTTGGAGCGCCAATTGTTTTAATGAGCTTGATGTATGACTCATAAATAAGTTTATTTTCTAACCTTAGCTACTGCTTTTTTAATTGGATATGATACTTTTAAATCTTCTAATACGTTAATTGCTTCTTCAATATAAACATCCTGACTTAAGCTTTTATGCCAATATTCACGCTTTTGTTTTAAGTCTGTCGTATCTTTATTGAAAAGTGATTTCTCGTAACTATGCGAATCGAACGTTAAGTTTGTTTGATAATTTGATATGGCTTCAAATCGCTCAGACTCTTCCTTATTTATATCTAATTGAGCTCTATAAGTCTTATAGTTTAAAGAAAAAATAGTCTCATCTATTTTTTGCTTTACCCATTTAGCATTTTCTTCAATAAGCTTTAACTGCTCATTATTAGCCATACGCTCTTTACTCTTTCTTATTGTTTCATCGTAATCGAAATAATACTCCCATGGGGTGTAATCGGCTGCATCAATTTCATCCCATGGTAATGGGTTTTCTTTATCCTTTTCACCTACATCAATAAAACTAAAACGTCCAGGTACATTTACATCACTTTTAACTCCTTCTAATTGAACAGACCCTCCATTAATTCTATAATACTTTTGGGTTGTTAATGCTAAAGCGCCAAGATCGCCACTAGTATTATTTCTTAACATCTTGTTTAAGTTAACAACATTCTGAACGGTTCCCTTACCATAAGTTTGTTTACTACCTATAATGATAGCACGTTTATAATCTTGCATCGCGGCTGCCATAATTTCGGAAGCTGACGCTGAAATCTCATTAACCAGTACAACTAAAGGCCCATCCCATGAAATAGATTTATCTACATCTTTTAAAACCTCTTTGGCTTCACCAGTTGAACGTACCTGTACCACGGGTCCTTCTTTTATAAATAAACCAGCCATATCTACAACTGCTGGCAAAGACCCACCACCATTGTTACGTAAATCTAAGACCAAACCTTCAATACCTTCTTGTTTTAAACGCTCGATTTCTTTTTTTACATCTATAGCTGCATTTACATTTTCGTAATCTTTAAAGTCAACATAAAAAGCTGGTAAATTAATTACTCCGAATGCTTTACCTCCCTTGTTTACTACCGAAGATTTTGCATAGGTTTCAACCAATTCTACAATATCCCTGATGATTTCTATATCTTTAACCGTACCATCGACTTTTTTTACAGTTAGGGTTACTTTAGTTCCCTTTGGTCCTTTTATATATTTTATGGCGTCGTTTATACGCATACCTACTATGTTTACAGGATCCTTTTCGTCTTCCTGCTTCACTTTTAAAATAATATCTTCCACTTCCAACTCTTTATTTCTCCAAGCTGGTCCACCAGAAATAAGCTCAACTACTTTTATGTAGTCCATTCTCTTTTGTAACCTAGCTCCAATTCCTTCCAGCTTACCAGACATACGTTGGTCAAAATCTTCTTTACCTCTGGGTGCTAAATAATATGTATGTGGATCGAACTCTTCAACTATAGTGTTTACATAAATAGCAAACCAATCTTCCCTTTGTAAGTCATCTATATTATCATTAAAATAAATATCAATAGATTTTAACGTGGCCTCACGAGCTTCTTTTTCTATTTGAGCCTCTGGCTTCATCACATAAGATGGATCTTTTTCTTTTGCTAATTGTTCTTCATTAACAATATCGTCGTAATTAGAAAGTGTTGAGAATTTAAGTTGTTTTCTCCAACGCTCTTTCATTTCCTCTCGGGTTGTTACAAACTCACTATCTTCGTGACTTGTATCATATATTTCATTAATAGTATAATCGAAAGGTTTCGACAACACTTCTTTATATATTGACTTAGCTTCTTCTATACGCTTCAACATACGTTCATGTACTACATTGAAGAATGTAATTTCTGGTTCTTCAGCTTTAAGCTGATTATCGATAAAAAACTTATACTTTTCAAAATCTTTATAATCAGACTCATAGAAATAGCGTTTAACTGGATCAAGAACTTCTATATAATCTGAAAATAATTCGGCAGAAAAAACATCATTCATCGCTATAGGATCAAAATGCCCCTTTTCTAAAACAAATGTTATTATTTGTATTAGCAATTTATCTTTATCTGGATTACTGAATTTTTTTGTAGTAAAACTGCATGATCCGAAAGCCAATAATAACAGAAGCGACAAAATTTTATAATTCCTTTTCATAGTATTTCTCATGTATTATTAATTTAATTACCCTCTAAAGCAAAATTTATTTTTCACTAAAATAAAGAAAAAACTATGCCAATATAGTTAATTATAACTAATTTTTTGTTAAACCAAAGAATTTAACCGTTTACTGACTAAATTGTGTATTTTAGCGATGACATTACAGTATTAAATGACAGAAAAACCTCTTATTTTAGTTACTAACGACGACGGAATTAGTGCCCCCGGTATTCGAACATTAATTTCTATTATGAATACCATTGGTAATGTGGTGGTTGTCGCCCCGGATAGTCCACAAAGTGGAATGGGTCATGCTATTACGTTAGATTCTACTCTTTATTCAGAACGCGTTTACATAGATGATGGCCCACAAATTGAGTACAGCTGTTCCGGTACTCCTGCCGATTGTGTAAAATTGGCTATTAGGGAATTGTTAGATCGAAAACCAGATATTTGCGTTTCTGGTATTAACCATGGATCAAATTCATCTATAAATGTTATTTATTCTGGCACTATGAGTGCGGCTATTGAAGCTGGGATTGAAGGCATACCTGCTATTGGATTTTCTTTGCTTGATTACACATGGAATGCCAACTTTGAACCTTCGGAAACTTATGTAAAAAAGATTACCGAACAAGTTTTGAATAACGGCTTACCCAACGGCATTATACTTAATGTAAACATTCCTAATATTTTAAAGAAAGCCATAAAAGGTATTAAAATTTGTAGGCAAGCTAAGGCTAATTGGGTGGAGGAATTTGACAAACGCAAAAGCCCTCAAGGTAAAGACTACTATTGGCTTACGGGCAAATTCGTTAATTTGGATGGAGGCGAAGACACCGATGAATGGGCGCTGGAACAGGATTACATTTCTGTTGTACCTACTCAATTTGATTTAACGGCACATCAATTCATTAAAAATTTAAATACTTGGAATTTGAATGATTAAAAAAGATATTTTTATAGGAATATTTGTTGGTCTAATAGCCAATGCTATTGGATTATTTTTTGCTGCAACCCTTTTAGGGCATGGGGATAATTTTGTAACCGTTGTTAAAGCTGCTGCAAGTGAAGGTTTTTTAGGGAAGCTAATAAGCTTAGGAGCTATTTTAAATTTAATAGCCTTTTTTATTTTTATAAGAAAAAAACAAGATTATAGAGCTAGAGGCGTTTTATTAATTACAGTTTTTATAGCTGTTTTTACATTCGTTTTTAAACTTTTTTAAATCATATATAAATAGGTCTCGGCTTTAGTCTGTTTTGAGAATCCGCTTACTTAGCGAACAAACAGTCGAAAAGCTTGATCTAGTAATTGAAAAATGAAATATTATATTTTAGCAGGAGAAGCTTCGGGCGATTTACACGGCTCTAACTTAATGAAGGCGTTACTAAAAGAAGATGTTAATGCAGACATCAGGTTTTGGGGTGGTGATCTTATGCAAGCTGTCGGCGGTACTTTGATAAAACACTACAAAGAGCGTGCATTCATGGGGTTTACCGAAGTTATTATGAACCTTTCTAAAATTTTTAAACTCATTTCGTTTTGTAAAAGCGACATTAAAGCTTTCAATCCGGATGTTATTGTTTTTATTGATAACTCAGGTTTTAACTTACGTATAGCTAAATGGGCAAAACAACATAATTTTAGAACCAACTATTATATTTCTCCACAAGTTTGGGCATCGAGGGCCAGTAGAGTAAAAGCTATAAAGCGAGATATTGATGCTATGTATGTTATTCTACCTTTTGTAAAACCTTTTTACAAAAAATACGATTACGATGTAACGTTTGTTGGGCATCCTTTGATTGATGCTATTTCTAATCGTGAACAGGTGGATGAGTTCGAATTTAGGAAAACTTACAATTTAAATGACAAACCAATTATTGCACTGTTACCTGGAAGCAGAAAGCAAGAGATAACGAAAATGCTATCGGTTATGTTAAGTCTGGTTGACGATTTCCCCAATTACCAATTTGTAATTGCCGGTGCTCCAAGTCAAGATTATAGTTTTTACGAAACTTTTATAAAATCTTACGATGTTGCATTTATTTCCAATAAAACATACGATTTATTAAGTGTTTCAACTGCTGCATTAGTAACTTCCGGTACTGCCACATTAGAAACGGCTTTGTTTAAAATACCTCAAGTAGTTTGCTATAAAGGAAGTGAGATTTCGTATCAAATTGCTAAAAGAATTATCACTTTAAAATTCATTTCGTTGGTTAACCTTGTAATGGATAAAGAGGTGGTTACCGAACTCATTCAAGGCGATTTTAATAAAAAAAGACTCCACAAGGAATTGGATAACATTTTAAATACCGATACGCGCAACAAACTATTTATAGATTATTATGAACTGGAAAATACTTTAGGCGGAAAAGGAGCTAGTGAAAAAACGGCCAAACTAATCTACAACAGTTTATCACATAATTAGTTTATAGCAACCTACCCTTGGTTAAATACATTTGTAAATTTTATGATGCCTTTCTTTTAATATTTAAAAGGAAACTTAAAGTTACGTTTTCAAGAAATTATTTTCGATTAAAATGAAAGCAATTATCTCCCTTTAGATCAAATAAAAACAGCAGCAAAACTCAAGCTGATACTATCGTCTACTAAAAATAAAAAACTTTTGTATCTTATTTTATTATAAATTTACAATTAGTAACCCAAACCTACTTTATTATACATGCAAAGAACTATTATTATTCTTTTAGTAATTATAAGCTTTACTAGCTGTAAATCCTCCAAAAAGGCCAGAAGTAAAAAAGAAACGCCTACTAAAGTTGTCATCTCCAGAAAAAACAAAAAAGAAACCGCCACCTACAAAACCAAACATGTTACCAAAGCAGATCATATAGTAGACTATGCCATGCAATTTAAGGGTGTGCGCTATAAGTGGGGAGGCACCACCAAATCTGGAATGGATTGCTCCGGATTAGTTTTTCAGTCTTTTAAAGCCCATGATGTATATTTACCTAGAATATCTCGGGATATGGCAAAAAAAGGTGATAAAATTTCATTAAAAAAAGCTCAGGAAGGTGATTTACTTTTCTTTAAAACCGGAAAAAGAGGAAGGCATCGTATTAATCATGTCGGTTTGGTTGTAAAATCAAAAGCTGGCGATATTACCTTTATTCATGCTACCACCAGCAGAGGTGTTCTTGTTTCTAAACTTTCTGAAAACTATTGGAAATCGGCATTTGTTGAAGCTCGTAAAATTTTGTAAGATATTTCATATATTGCATTCGTATGCAATTGCTGAATTTTACAATTATTAAGCTAACTGTTTGCCTAATTTCTGGAATTCTTCTTGGCTTTTTACTTAACATTCCTTTAGATACATCTGTATATATAACGGCTATACTTGTTGCTGTTTTATTACCGTTTTATTTTATCGCGAAAGAGCAATTCATTAAAACTAATTGGTTTGGTATTTTGTCTTTTTCTACGATGATTTGTATCGGTGTTTTAACGATAAATCTTCATAATGAAAAAAACTTTAACAATCATTATACCAATCAAATTTCAACAGAAAACGCTTCTTTAAGAACCATAACATTTAGGGTTAAAGAGGTTCTAAAATCTGGAAACTTTCATGACAAATATGTTATTGATCTTTTAGAAATTGATGGATACAAAACTACAGGTAAATCGCTTTTAAACATCCAAAAGGATACTCTGTATCACACTTTAAAAGTTGACGAGATATTTATTAGTAAAACCGTCTTTAAGAATATAAGGCAACCATTAAACCCTCATCAATTTAATTACAAGTCGTATTTAGAGAAAAAATATATTTATCATCAATTATTTGTTTCTAATCATTCACTTTTAAAAGTAAGTTCAAAAGCTCACACTGTATTTGGATTTGCGGATAATATTCGCAACTACATCAATTATAAATTAAAAGGTTACAACTTTAGTCTTGACGAATTTGCCATAATTAATGCTTTGTTACTGGGGCAACGGCAAGACATTAACAAAGAAATTTATTCCAATTATACCAATGCCGGTGCTATACACATCTTAGCTGTGTCTGGGTTACATGTAGGGATTGTTTTAATCATTTTGGGTTTGGTCTTAAAACCTATTGAACGCTTTAAACATGGAAAGCTTATAAAAACCATTTTATTGGTAGTGCTTTTATGGTGCTTTGCTCTTATTGCTGGGCTATCGGCTTCGGTTACCAGAGCTGTTACCATGTTTAGTATTATAACAATAGCCATAAATCTAAAACGACCAACGAATATATACAACACGTTAGCAATTTCTATGTTTATACTATTGCTTTCTAAACCTATGTTTTTGTTTGATGTTGGTTTTCAATTAAGCCACCTAGCTGTTTTTGCTATAATTACTATAGATCCTATTATGTACAAATGGTGGAAACCCAAATCTAAAATTATCGATTTATATTGGCATACATTAACCGTTACACTTTCGGCTCAATTGGGTGTTATTCCAATAAGCTTATATTATTTTCATCAATTTCCTGGTTTATTCTTTATATCCAATTTGATAATCATTCCTTTTTTAGGTCTTATTTTAGGTCTTGGAATACTTGTTATAGTTTTAGCCGTTCTAAATGCACTTCCTCAATTTTTAGCCAATTTTTACGGACGTATTATTGGACTCATGAATGATTTCGTGGGTTGGATTTCAAAACAAGAATCCTTTTTATTAAGTGATATAGCTTTTAGTCTTTTATATGTCTTCGTTTCTTATTTGATTATTATTCATGTTGCTAAACTTCTAAAAAATTGGCATTATTCTAATCTGAAATATTTATTAATTAGCATCATCATGTTTCAGGGCGTCATTATTTATACCAACTATAACAAGCCTACGAATGCGTTTGTCATTTTTCATAAAAACAAACATAGCCTAATTGGTAATGTTATACACAACAAAATGATAGTAGCAGATGATCTTGGTGGTTTTTCGAGTGTAAAAACCAGTATTATAAGAGATTATACTGTTGGTAATCATATTGGTATTATTGAAAAAGATTCACTAGAATCTGTTTACCTTCTTAACAACAAAAAGCTTTTTATTATTGACAGCTTAGAGGTTTACAATATAAAATCGTTCGAACCAGATTATCTACTATTAAGACAATCACCAAAAATAAATTTAAACAGGTTGATTGATTCTATAAAACCAAAATACATTATTGCCGATGGTAGTAATTACAAATCCTATATGAATACATGGAAAATTATTTGTAAAAAAAGAAAGCTCCCTTTTCACCAAACCAGTAAAAAGGGAGCTTTTATTATTAGATATTAAGTTATGCTTAGGTTTCAACTTTGTCTATCTTGAACGTAGTTGAAGGCTCAACGACTTATACTTTATCCCTCAAATTCGGGTTTAAAAGCTTTAGAATAGGTATAAAACTTTTCTTGAGTATCCATTGCTTTATGATCGTCGTTTTTAAACATCTTTAAAAATAATTCTATTTCCTTGGGTTTTTTATACCCTGTAATAGGTGCGATTAAATCGCCCTTTTCATCTAAAAACACAATTGTTGGATAGGCACTAACTCTAAGATAACGAGACAATTCATGTACAGAATTTCTTCTGTTAGCTAATGCCGGATTATAATTGGGATTAGAATAAGTTTTTCCCTTATACTTTACCTTGTCATTGCCCTCTGCATTAAACTTTACGGCATAATAATGTTTATTCACATAATTAGCAACATCTTTATTCTGAAATGTATTCTTATCTAGCATTTTACATGGTCCACACCAACTGGTGTAAACGTCCATCATAATTTTCTTAGGTGTTTTCTGTTGAAGTGCCACAGCCTCTTCTAAAGTCACCCAATTAATCTCTTGCGCATTTGTTAAAACTGTTGCAAAAACAGCCAATAATAACAATATCTTTTTCATGATTCTATTTTTTACTATTCACTACAGCATCATTGCCGCATTACCAATCCATTTAGTTGGTCCACCAGCTACGTAACCTAATTTTCCTAATTTGGTTAAGTTTATTCGTTTTTCAGAATTCATTTCTGGGTTAACAAACCAAATAGTAGGATAGCCTCTCACCTGAAACATACTTTGTAACTGACGGTTTTGAGTTCTAACAGTATCATCTTGAGGCGCTCTTTTTGGAAAATCCAGTTCTACAAGTACTACATTCTCGCTAGCCCATTTCTTAAACTCTTTAGTATGAAACACTTCCTTTTGCAAACGTATACACCAGCCACACCAGTCTGATCCTGTAAAAAACATTAGCAACGGCTTTTTTTCTTTTATTGCAAATTCTGATGCTTTCCCCATATCTGTATGCCAAGTTAGTTCCTGAGCATAGGTAAACGCTGTTGTAAAAATGCTTATTAATACTATATAAATTGTTCTCTTCATACCCCTATTTGTTACAAAACGTGTACCGAACTTACAAAAAATGCTCCAAATTTGGAGCATTTTGAATATTATTTAACTAGTTTTTCGATTAACGAACACCGTGCATTAGCTTTTTTATGATTGGAGTCATAACAACTGAAAAGAATGCCGCTATTAAAGAAATGATCGTTAATATCCAGAAAAAGTAACTAATACCACTTTCATCTGCTACTTTATCTACATTTTCACCAAATACTCCAGCTCCTTTCATACCAATAGCTATAGCTAAATACCAAACACCAAACATAAAGGCTATCATTCTTCTTGGTACTAACTTACTAACATAAGACAATCCTACTGGTGAAATACAAAGCTCTCCCATAGTATGAAATAAATAAACCAAAATCAACCATATCATACTCACAGACGCCGTTTTAGCTCCAGGTTCTATTCCCATAGCTCCAAAAGCAACACATGCCATTCCTAAACCTAACAGGAACATTCCTATTCCATATTTCATGTTGGCTGAAGGGTTATATTTACTTTCCCACCATTTAGAAAATAAAGGTGCAAGTGTAATAATAAACAACGAATTTAAAACACTAAACCATGATGCAGGAACTTCTAATTTGTCATCTTTTAATTGATCTAAAAGCATCCATATTGCAATAGCCCAAACAATTAGAAAACTTAAACTTAAAAACAAATTAGACCATTTATATTTTGCAAAAGTCTGTTTAAAAAGTAAAAACAGCACCCAAGTAATAATTGCTAGAGGGATAAGCGTTATCGCAGCATTTACAATTCTAAATATATTCGCCGAAGTACCATCTAATGTTCTATCGGTATAATCTTTAGCAAAAATAGTAAGTGTTCCTGGTGATTGTTCGAAAATGGCCCAAAAGAAGACCGATAACAATGCAAAAAAGGTAACAGCTATTAATTTATCTCTGGTTATTTTAGAATATTGCGTAAATCTGTAGATTAACAACACCAAAAATAACCCCAGAGCCGTTAAAATGGCCATGTTATTACCATTTTCTCCAAGGAAAGAAAAGATATTAAATTCACCACCTGTTATCGTGGTTGCAGGAGCGTTAATAATCCATAACAACCCTAAAACCACCATTAATAAAATTAAACCTAGTTGCCAAGATGTAAAAGGCACTCGTTTATCATTATCTTGTGCTTCAATAGAGTTAGTATCATCCTTTTTGGGTTTTAAACCAATAGCTCCAAAAATATTTTGCGCCAACCAAAACTGAACCAACCCAAAAAACATAAAAATCCCAGCTAATCCAAACCCTAAGCTCCATCCTACTTTTTCACCCAAATATCCACATAGTAGAATGCCTAAAAACGCTCCGGCATTAACCCCCATATAAAAAATAGTATATGCACCATCTTTTTTCTCGGGTCTATCTTTGTACATTTCCGAAATAATTGAGGTCATATTAGGTTTAAAAAAACCATTACCTATAACCAAGAGTCCGAGCCCTAAATATATAGACCATTGTGTTTCTATAGCCATAGACGCATGCCCTAAAGTCATTAGTAAAGCCCCTACCAGAACCGCATATCTAAAACCAATAATTTTATCGGCAAAGTAACCTCCCATCATTGTAGAGAGATATACCAATCCTACATACGACCCAAATAAGGCCATAGCGTGTTCACGAGGCCAGCCCCAACCTTCGTCTAATAATGAAGCTGTTAAAAAAAGCACCAATAGCGCTCGCATACCATAATAGGAAAAACGCTCCCACATTTCGGTAAAAAACAATACAAATAAACCTGACGGATGCCCTAATACGGTACTTTTAAAAAATTGGTCGGTTGAATTTCCATTCATACTTAATTCATTTAAATTTAACTATTCAATATGTTTTATCGTTTATTATTTTATTTACCACACTTATTTATATTTATAAAAACGGCTAGTAAACAAAAGAAGAAAACCCTCAAAAAGAGGGTTTCTATATTATTTTTAACTATCTGCTAATTCAAAGCCTTCTGCTTCTTTAGTACTTAAATCGGTTTCATTATCTTCTGCTCCATGAGTAAGTGCTTTTAACTTTTTAAAGAACACAAACACTAAAAGGGCAAATATCATACAGAAAATAGCTATGCCTGTAAATACCTTAAATTCTCCGAAAATAGTAGAAGATTCTCCAAGTAAACCAGCGGCTTTATTTCCTAACCCTGTTGTTGCAAAATAAATCCCCATCATTATAGAGGCATATTTTGCAGGAGCTAATTTTGTAACGAATGAAAGTGATACTGGCGATAAACATAATTCACCCACTGTGTGGAACAAATAAGCTAAAACAAGCCAAATCATCATCGAGCTTCCTGCAGTATCATACTCTGTAGCTGCTGCAGACATAAACAAAAACCCAATTCCCGTGATGCCTAAACCAACAATCATTTTAAACAAAGAAGATGCTTCAGTTCCTTTCAATTGTCTTTTAGCCCAAAAAGCAGCTACTGCAACCCCTAGAGTTATTATGAAAAAAGAATTCAAAGATTGAAACCAAGTTGCAGGCACTTCCCACCCCATTAGCATCCTATTTGTTTTCTCTTTAGCATAAATATTCATTAACCCTCCTGCTTGTTCAAATGCAGAAAAAAATGCTATAATTAATAAAAAAGAAATAAGTAAAACAATAACTCTATCTTTTTCAATTTTAGTAAGAGGTCTTTTATAAGCTTCTTGATCTTCTGCTTTTTTCGATTTACCTAAATAATTCCCAACATGAACCAAATATTTTTGACCAGCTAAAAATTGAACTAGGCCAATAACCATCAATATTCCTGCTAATCCAAAACCATAATGCCAACCATGCACTTCACCAACATAACCAACAATTAATCCGGACAGGAAAGCACCTATGTTAATACCAATATAAAATATGGTAAACCCTTTATCTCTTCGCACATCTCCTTTTTGGTAAAGCCCACCTACCATGGTAGAAATATTAGGCTTTAAACACCCAACGCCAAGGATTATAAAAATAAGCCCTGTATAAAATGCCCACATCGCTTCTATTGCAAGAACACTATGCCCTATAACCAATAGTATTGCCCCAAGAATTACAGATTTCTTTTGACCAAGAAGTTTATCTGCCAAAATACCTCCGGGAATAGACATTATGTATACCAATGCTGTATACCATCCATATAGTGACAATGCTTCTCCTTGAGTCCAACCAACACCTGGATTTAAGTCTGTAGTTTTTGAAGTTAAATAAAGAACCAGAAGCGCTCTCATCCCATAATAAGAGAAGCGTTCCCACATTTCAGTAAAAAACAGAACATATAACCCAACTGGATGTCCTAAAAATTCTTTTTCATGAGGTTTTTTTAATGCAGTAGCTGCCATATATATATTATTTAATTATTTATCCTTTTATCGTTTGTTCTTTTACTTTCTCTTCTTTTTGCTTTTCGATTTTATCACCAAGTGTTTTGTTAATAAAATGCGTCATTTTTTTATATAAGTGAAGTCTAGTATTACCACCATAAATCCCATGGTTCTTATCTGGATATACAGCCCAATCAAATTGCTTATCGGCTTGAATTAAAGCTTCAGCTAAACGCATGGTATTTTGCAAGTGCACGTTATCGTCTCCAGATCCGTGAACTAACAGAAAATCACCCTTTAATTTATCTACATGATTTATCGGTGAATTATCATCATAGCCACTGGCATTTTCCTGAGGTGTCGTCATGTATCTTTCTGTGTAAATGGTATCATAAAAACGCCAGCTACTTACTGGTGCCACAGCAATTGCCATTTTAAATACGTCATTTCCTTTAAACAAACAATTACTACTCATAAAACCGCCATAACTCCATCCCCAAATGCCTATTCTTGTCGCGTCAATATATGGTAACTCACCTAATTGTTTCGCAGCCGCTATTTGATCCTCTACCTCGTATTTTCCAAGTTCATTTTGAGTTACTTTTTTAAACGCAGCACCTTTTAATCCTGTACCTCGACCATCAACACATACAACAACATAACCTTGTTGTGCCAAGTGCTGATACCAATAATCGTTTGCACCATTCCATCTATTTGCTACAGACTGAGATCCTGGTCCGGAATACTGCGCCATGAATAATGGGTACTGCTTTGAATCGTCAAAATCGGCCGGTTTAATCATCCACATATTAAGATCGTTGCCATTTATATGAATGGTACTAAACTCTTTTTTTGATGTTTTATAGTTTGAAAGATTTTGAGATAATACATCATTATCTTTTATGCTCTTTATTAAATTTCCTGAAGCGGCACTATTTAAAGTGTACTCTGGTGGTGTGGAAGCACTTGAAAATGTATTAATAAAATAAGAGAAATCTGCACTAAACGAAGCCCTATTGGTTCCTTCGCTTTTTGTTAATCTGGTTTTATTACGACCGTTTAACTTAATGGAATATACATCTCGATTGATGGAGCCATTTTCAACGGATTGATAGAAAATCTTATTTGTATTTTCATCATAACCATAATAATTAGTGACTTCCCAGTTCCCTTTGGTTATTTGATTGATAAGTTTCCCGTTTTTATCGTAATGGTAAATGTGATTAAACCCATCTTTATCACTAGTCCAGATAAAGCTATTGTCTTTTAAAAAAGTTAGATTATCTGTTACATCGATATAAGCATCATCTTTTTCGGCTAACACTAAATTAGATGTATCTCTTTTAGCGTTTATCATCCACAAGTCCAATTCATTTTGGTGCCTGTTCATATAATGTGCGCTTAATATATCTGAATCGTTAGTCCATTTTATGCGAGGAATATAAAAATCGTTGTAAACTTTATCTACCTTAACTTTTTTAGTTTCGTTAGTTTCCAGATCATGAATGTGTAATGATACGTTAGAATTTGCTTCTCCAGCTTTCGGATATTTAAATACATGTTGTGTTTGGTAAAGTCCTTCACCGTAAACATCCATTGAAAACTCTGGTACGTTCGTCTCATCAAATCGTATAAATGCTATTTTATTACTTGCCGCATTCCACTCGAAAGCACGAACAAAAGCAAACTCTTCTTCGTAAACCCAATCTGTAATACCATTAATTATAGTGTTCTTCTTGCCATCTTGGGTTATTTGAGTCGTTTCTCCAGATAGCAAATCTTTTATATATAAGTTATTATCCTTTGCAAAAGCGACTTTGTTAGCATCTGGCGAAAATGTTGGTTCTTGAATTTTATCCTTGTCGATTAATGTTAATGATCCGTCATTAACATTATAAACATAATAGTGCCCTAAAACAGAACGACGATAAATCGCTGTTTCGTTAGTTGCTAAAATCACTTTATTTTCGTCTTTACTGAAGGTATAATTAGTAAAATATTGCAATGCATCCAACGACGCAGAATTCACCAAGGTTTTAACCTTTTTTAAGGTTTTATAATCGTAAATATCTATAGCCGTTGTTCTTGTATTTCTATCGAAATTTAAAACCGAATATTGCTGTCCGTTTGCCAAAGAATGTAAAACGTCCATTCTTTCTGTTCTAAAGGTGCCATTCCAAATAGATTCGAGGGTAATATCTTTCGTTTGTGCTGATAAAAAAACTGTAGTAAAAAAGCAAACAAAAAAAGATAATTTTAAGGATTTCATCAAAAAAAATATTTATTTCACAAAATGATGTCAAGTTTACTAAAAATTACGCAAAAAACCACCTTTATTAACACTTAAATACTTCTGAATAAATCGAGATTATCAATATTCATACCAAGAGTAGTATCTTTGCACGATAAACTAACATTTTATGAGTAAATCTATTAGCGGTTTTTCTAAACTATCAAAATCTAAAAAAATCGATTGGATTGTTGACACTTATTTTTCTAATGCAGATGATGCCAAGCGCGTTTTAAAGCAATATTGGAATACCGATGAAAGACTACAGCAGCTTCACGACGAATTTATTGAAAACACTATAACCAACTATTATTTACCTCTTGGTGTAGCACCTAATTTTTTAATAAACGACAAGCTGTACACCATACCTATGGCTATTGAAGAAAGCTCGGTAGTAGCTGCCGCTAGTAAAGCTGCCAAGTTTTGGTTAGAACGAGGTGGTTTTAAAACATCTGTGATTTCTACAACTAAAATTGGCCAGGTTCACTTTATTTACAAAGGTGAGTTTTCAACTTTAAAATTGTTTTTTAGTAAGATAAAATCCAAGCTTATACAAGATTCCAAATCTATTACCGCAAACATGGAAAAGCGTGGTGGAGGTATTATAGATATAGAGTTACGTGATAAAACCGATGATATAAACAATTACTATCAGCTCCATGCATCTTTTGAAACTCTTGATGCTATGGGTGCTAATTTTATAAACTCCTGCTTAGAGCAGTTTGCTAAAACTTTTAAAAGCGAGGCCTTGCTATTTGATGCTTTTTCTGAAGAAGAAAAGCAGATAGAGATTGTTATGAGCATATTATCCAATTACGTTCCAGATTGTTTGGTACGTGCTGAAGTAAGTTGTAAGGTTGATGATTTAAGTGAAAATGACACCATTTCTGGGGAAGCTTTTGCTAATAAATTTATACAAGCTGTTAATATTGCTGAAGTTGAACCATATCGTGCGGTTACGCACAATAAAGGTGTTATGAATGGTATAGATGCCGTGGTTTTAGCTACTGGAAATGATTTTAGAGCGGTTGAAGCTGGTGTACATGCATATGCTTCAAGACATGGAAAATATAGTAGTTTAACGCATGCTAAAATTGAAAATGGTGTATTTACTTTTTGGATTGAAATCCCTCTAGCTTTAGGAACCGTAGGTGGGCTTACTGGCTTACATCCATTGGTTAAATTGGCATTGGAGTTATTGCATAAACCGTCTGCTAAAGAACTTATGCAAATTGTTGCTGTTGCTGGTCTGGCACAAAATTTCGCCGCACTTCGTTCACTTATAACAACTGGTATCCAGCAAGGACATATGAAAATGCATTTAATGAATATTCTTAATCAGTTCGAAGCTAATAATGAAGAAAAGGAAACTATAACAGAGTATTTTAAAACAAATACCGTAACGCATAGTGCCGTGGTAGAGGCTATTAATAAGCTTAGAGTAAAAAGTTAATTTTTTTGGTTTAACCTCAAGCGACTGGATACTGTAAAATAAGTATATTGCCTCTCGGGTGACTGAGTGTAGTCGAAGTCACATTAATAAATAAAATATGCCTAAAGGTTTTTTATACATACTAGAGTGTTTCGATGGTACTTTTTATACAGGAAGCACAATAGATTTGGACAAAAGATTACATGAACACCAAAATGGTAGAGGTGCAAATCACACAAAAAAGAGGCTTCCTGTAAAATTGGTCTATGTGCAAGAATTTTCAAGAATTGATGATGCCTTCTATAGAGAAAAACAAATTCAAGGTTGGAGCAGAAAGAAAAAACAAGCTCTTATTGAAAACAATTTCGACAATTTAAAAAAGTATTCGGAATGTATGAATGATAGTCATTATAAAGAGTGGCTTCGACTACGCTCAGCCACCGAACAAGGTAATAAAAATGAAGCTAATCAACAACCGGTAACTGAGCGTAGCCGAAATCACGATAATGAAAAAAATTCAATGCACTCAGCCGCCAAAAACAATAATAAAGAGGAAACTATCCAACCGGTAACTGAGCGTAGCCGAAGTTACCATAGCAACGGAAAGCTTTTACTAACCGGAGAATATGTCGTTCTCGATGGCGCAGTATCATTAGCTATTCCCACAAAATATGGACAATCTTTAGAAATCGAAGCTATTTCTGAACCTAAACTTATTTGGAAAAGTTTAGATGAAAACAAGGCAATTTGGTTTGAAACCATTTTTGAAATCGCAAATAATAAGATTTCTGACGCTGTTCGAAATGACAATAATGTTTCGGAAAGACTTATTCAAATCTTTAATGCAGTGAAACAACTTAATCCTAATTTTTTAAATACCAATAACGGATTCAAAATTACTACGACATTAGACTTTCCTAGGCATTGGGGCTTAGGCACGTCCTCTACGTTAATAAATAACATAGCGCAATGGATTAATATTGACGCCTATAAACTGCTAGAAAACACTTTTGGTGGTAGTGGGTACGACATCGCTTGTGCGCAACACAATACGCCTATTACTTATCAATTAGAAAATGGGAATCCTAGGGTTACTCCTATTGATTTTAACCCGTCTTTTAAAGATAATTTATATTTTGTTTATTTAAACAAAAAACAAAATAGCAGAGATGGTATTAAACACTACAATGCACACAAAGGAAATTTAAAACCTGTTATTGAGGATATAAACAATATTACTTCCCAACTAATTGCTTCGAGTTCTTTAGAAGTCTTTGAGGCTTTAATTACGCAACACGAAACTATTATATCCAAGCTTACAAAACAAAAAACTGTTAAAGAGGTTTTCTTTAACGATTTTAAAGGCAGTATTAAAAGTCTTGGAGCCTGGGGCGGTGACTTTATCTTGGCGAGTTCTAAAGAAAACCCAACTTCTTACTTCAACCAAAAAGGGTTTGAAACTGTAATTCGTTATACAGATATGGTATTAAACTAATTTAAACCTTTATAATTGGCTAAAAGGCGAAAGAGTTTTAAAAAACAAAAAAGGTTTCGTAAAACGAAACCTTTTTTAATGTTATTATTATTTCTAAGTTCTTATTGAACTTGTGTTTTAGCTCTATTATCCTCTATTTCGGCCGTTTCTTTCAAGGCATTGTATAGTTTAGAATTAACAACTGTTGCTTTTTGTTGCTCTACTCTATTGGCCGCAGCCTGATAACTATCTAATTTTACAGCTGGTGTTATTTTTGTTACTTGAATCATGTAAACACCATTTTCTCCATCAATTAATTTTGAAGTATTTCCTTCCTTTAATCCGAAAGCAGCACCTACTACTAAAGGCTCTCTACCTGCTCCAGAAATAGTTGGACTTTTCATGTTTATAGCAGAAGCAGTTCTTACCGTTGTGCTTTCTGCTGCTGCTAAGTCTTCAAGAGTTTTAGCAGACACTCTATCTCTAATCATTTTAGCCTTTTTCTCTTTTCTGATAATAGGTAATACCTTAGCTGAAGCATCATCAACAGACATTAATCCTTCTTTGTGTTTTGCAACCAATTGCGCGACTACATAACCGTTAGGAACGTTGAAACGTTTTACATCACCTATTTCAGCATCTTCTTCAAAAGCCCAACGTACTATTGGTCTTTGGTTTCCAACGCCAGGTATGTTTTCATCTAAAACTTTAATTCCATTTACTGGACGTACATTAAGTTTACCTTCTTTTGCTAAAGCTTCAAAATCTCCTTTGCCCGCATTAATTTCAAAATTAGATGCATTTCTAAATATTTCTGCTGTAGTATCTTCAGATGGTTCTATCTTTCTTGCAATTGTACCAACTTGTATGGCTTTGCTTTTATCTTTTTGTCCTTCAATTTCTATAATATGAAATCCGAAGATTGTTTTAACAATACCTAAGTCTCCTGTTTTTCCTTCAAATTCAAAATCATTAAATTCTGGAACCATTGTATTATAAGGATGCCAATCGTAACGTCCTTCTTTTTCGATACTTCCTTTATCTGAAGAAAATTCTTTTACTAATTCTGGGAACTTAGAACGGTTTGCTTTAATAACAGTTAATAAACTATCAGCTGTTGTTTTAGCCTCTGCTTCTGTTTGAGTAACTTCTGGAGCAGCACTTCGTGCTCCTGTAAAAGGTATTAAAATGTGTCTTACTTTTACAGAATCTGGTATTTGTTTTACAGCTACAACCTTAGTGATTTTAAAGCTACCGTTATCTTTATAAGGTCCATAAACACCACCTGCATCGAGCTTGTAAATTGTATCTGCAACTGCAGCTGGCAAACTTGATTTAAATACAAAACGCTTGTCGAATTTTATATCTGAATACGAGTTAATATAATCTTCGTCATTCTTAACTTTCGAAAAAGGTAAAATTGTATCTGTTCTTCCGTTTTCATCAACAAAACGACCATTTAAATAAACATTAAGATCAGCTTTAATAGCATTTTCATCTTCTACAGATGCTACTTCATTAAACTGTACAAATTTAATATCTCTAGAAGCATCAACTTTGTATGCTTTCTTATTTTTATTGATATAGCCTGAGATATCTGATTTAGAAACTTCTACCAAACTATCATTAATAGAGGCATAAGCTACTTGTACATATTTAATATCTACTTTATTTCCTTCTAATTTATGCTCCAACTCTCCTTCTGCCAAAGTACCGGTTAATCCAGCTTTAACCAAGTTGAAATAGTTTTGCTGTAACCCACGAGATGCAACCGATTTCTCATAATCAATCCAGCTAGCATAGGCCTGTGCTGAAGTTTCTTTTAAATTAGCAATGTACTCGTTTAATTTATTCTCATCGAAAAGACCTGCTTCGTTTAAAAACTCTGGGCTTGAAGCCAAAGACGTTTTTAACAAATCTCTCATTTGATCTTTTTCTACAGAAATGCCTAGTTCATCGTATTGCGTTTGCATTACAATTCGTCTAACCTCCTGCTCCCACACTCTGTTCATTACTTGGGTATTCGTTGCATTGGGACCTGCTTGTCTTTGTGCCACCTCTACCTTTTGCATAAAGTCTTCTCGTGTAATGTCTTTACCATTTATAGTAGCAACTATATTTTGTGATTTCGAAGTAAGCGCATCACTGTTTTTAAATAAATCTGCTAATACAAAAGAAAATAACGCTAATGCTATTATTAATATTAAAAATAGTGAACGTTGTCTAATCTTATTTAAAACTGCCATCTGTAATTTAAATTTTTAAAACCCCTGTTGGGATTTAGCTTTTCATCTTGGTTGTCAATTTAGTGATAATTGACAAAATATCGTGCGCGAAAATACCATTTTCTATTTAATAATAAAAGCGTAAAGGCGCATTAATTGTATTATATCAATTACAGATTGAAATAAGCCATTTAAACTTATTCGTTATTTAGTTTTAGATTCCTTTTTTTGGTAAAATATACTTCGATAAGATGCTAATTAAGAGCTTAAAAGCGACAATTTGAACGACACTTATAATTAAATGCAATTGAGCCATTATTTTAAAAATCAATCTTCTTCCAACTGTTTAAGCTTTACCATATCAATTTTAGTATTGGAGACTTCTAAAATTTCAAATTGAAAGGTACCGATCTTTACTACATCATTTTGAGCTGGAATCTCTTCGGTATGGTTAACAATAAGCCCTCCAAGTGTTTCGTAGTTCTCGCTTTCGGGCAGGTTTATCTTGTAGTTTTCATTAATGTAGTCAACTTCTAAACGTGCTGAGAATTTATATGTATTATCGTCTATAACTTCTTCAATTAAGTCTACTGTATCATGTTCGTCTTCTATTTCACCAAACAGTTCCTCTACAATATCCTCTACCGTCATTATACCTGATGTGCCCCCATATTCATCTAAAACAACAGCTATACTTCTTCGTTTTTTTGTAAGCACGCCCAATACATCTTTTATAAGTACAGTTTCCGGCACAAACTCCACAGGCAGCATCATAGATTTAATACTTTTGGGCTTTTTAAACAATTCAAAAGAATGCACATAGCCTAAAATATCATCCATCGTCTCTTTGTAGACTAGTATTTTGGTACACCCTGTTTCTGTAAACATCGTATTAAGCGATTTAATAGAGTCGTTAATTTCTACAGCTATAATTTCTGTACGTGGCACCATAACCTCTCTGGCTTTAACTTCGGAGAATTCTAATGCATTTTGAAAAATCTGAATTTCTGTATCAACCTCATCATGCTCTTCTACAGATTCCATCTGTTCACTTATATAATTACCCAATTCTACTTTTGTAAATGCTAACTGTATCTGGTCGCCTTCAGTTTTAAAAAAGTGTTTAAGTACAAAGTCCGAAATCCAAATAACGAAGTCTGAAATCAAAGAAAACAGGACATAAAATACATACGCCGGAATAGCCAGAATTTTAATTAATGTGTTTGAGTAAATCTGAAAAAACACCTTAGGCAAAAACTCTGCTGTAATTAAAATAATAAATGTCGATATTAATGTTTGTGAGAGCAAGCTTAAATCGGTTAACATATAGTTTAAAAAGCTATATGATGTTGGTAAGATTGTTTTAAACCAATTAACCAATAGATCGCCCATAAAAAACCCATAAATAACCAATGCAATGTTGTTTCCTATAAGCATTGTAGCTATAAACTTTGAAGGTTTAGCCGTAAGTCTTCTTAAAACTGTGGCAAATATACCGTCTTGTTTTTTTTCAATTTCAATATGAATTTTATTTGAAGACACATAAGCAATCTCCATGCCCGAGAAAAAGGCCGAAAGAATTAATGATGCAATTATAATAATGGCATAAAGGCTCATTAGTTTGAATTATCTTTATTTTCAAACTTTTTTCTAAACCTACTTCTAAAGAAAAACATAAAAACCGCCAAGGCCGCAAGTAATATTGAAGGGTATGCAATTTCACCTAAACTCATATACTTTGCAATAGCATCGTAAATAAATAGTACGGCAAAAACCAAATAGGCATATTGAAAAATCTTAGAATACTTCATAAATTATGAATCGTTGATTATTTAAAACAAAGATAGTAAAATCGAAAAAGAGAAAGTGTTAATCGTCAAGTGAAATAATGCCAGTTACCTCAAGTACTTCGGCATTTGTGAAATTTTTATTAGAGTCGAAACCATTGCCATTAATGATATCTTGCTCTGTTTTAAACGTAACAGGCACATTCGTAAATACCCATTCTTTATTTCGATCAAAATATAACTGTTCCGTTTTTAAAATATTGCCGTCATGAGTCGTAATAACAACACTGTCTTGCAAATCTATAAGCCCTGTTTTGTCATATACAATCGCATAATCAGAAACAATGATACTTTTTCTGTTTTCCTCATCATATACATACAGCGTAACACCGTCTGTAAACTCGTAAAAAGGAAAATCTCTATTCGAAAAATCGAACATCTTAGTCCCTAATAGATTCAAATCAACCCTACCCGAGTCTGTATGTTTTAAATTTATGTTTTCGGCAACTCCTATCGGTTCATTTTCCGAAACACCAATTTTTTGAACTCGTTTAAAGTTATCGGCACATGAAAAAAACATAGTCATAGTAAATAATACTATGACTATGCTTAATAAACTATTATATATATGTGTTTTGTTCATTAGATTTTTGGCACTGTAACCGAAGCTCCAATCCAACAAGCTATTTTAATAACTTGTCCTGATCTACCTGAACTAAATATCTCTGCTTTATTTGGTGCTTTAGCTAAATAATTAGCAACAGATTTAGAAGAGTTTTTCTTTTGTGTAGGATCTACACGGGCAGCTTTTCTTGCCTCTTCTGCTGCTAACCAATATACAGCTCTTTTGTCGAAGTTAGTAGATCCACAGTTGTTAGCACTAGCTGCGTACATAGCCGCAATAGATAAATAAGGACGTCCATTTGAAGGGTTTAACCTCAATGCTTGTCTAAAGTAATTTCTAGCTTTACCATACCTTCTCTTCTTTTTAAGAATAAGTCCGATTCTGTTAGCCAATTTCGCCTTTTTAAAGCGTTCTGTTTCTAAATCGAAAGCTTGTTGAAAATACTTTATAGCCTCATTTTCTTTGTGATTTTTAAATAAAATAGTTCCTACGAAGTATTTAGTATCTGCAGATGGTGCCGTTTGGTCATAAGACTTTACTAACTTCTCATACAAAGGATCGTCTGTACACTCTTTGTGATACATTCTGCTTACCGCACGTTTTAACCAAAGCGCGTCGTTTTTATACTCTTCGAAATCTTTATTGTATAAAGGAATTAAGTTTTCACAATTCGCTCTATCACCCAATTTTTGGTCGATACTTCCAGAAATTTGATCGTAAGCTTTTAAGTAGCTTTCATAAAATTTCTTATACTTACCTTCTTTTTTAGTTAACGCAGTACCAGTATCTTCTTTCTCGATAAGCTTATTAAGTTTTTCAGAATAGTTTTTAACTTCTTCTTCTACTTTCTCTACTACATCATCGTATTTATTAAATAAATCTTTAGCTGGTTTCTTTTTTGCATCATACAAATCAACCATTAAAGAGAAATACGTATATAAACTTTTAGGGTTTGTAAAAGTAACCTTATCTAATTTATAAGCATTGTCAAAACACTCGTAAAGCTCTTCTTTTGATTTATTTAATATTTTTCTGTTGTCGTACATTAATTGACAAGCTTTTGCAGCGTACTCTCCTTTTTTGGTTTTACTGGCAAAGTACATTCCTCTTTGTTCCCAAAGCTTCAATAAATCATTAATGTAATTTATTTTCTTTACGTCTGTGGCGTTTTTAATTTTATGATTTAAAATCTTCTCACCATCAATGTAAATAGCATTATTGAATTTAGGACATTTATTTCTCACCAACATCCATGGCTCATAAGCCGCGTCATAATTTTTAGCTTTCACATATTCGTGAAAAATAGAAAGCTTAGTCATGCACTCTTCATCTTGTTGCGCATAACCAACATTTAAGCCAACTAATAATAACGTAAATAAAAATGTAATTTTCGTTCTCATAATAATAATTTTATGCTTGTTAGTCATATTTTCTTTTCTGAAACCATCTGTCGTTCAGAGATAAACTTATCTGGAAATTAACAAAATTTTCTTGAATCAAGCCATTGTTCGTAGTCCCTCTCCTACCTACCTCAACACCTAAATTAGCATTTGATAAAAAATTCCCAACTGGTAAACCTACTCCAAAAGATATGCCAAACTCATTTATTGATTCATTTTCAATATTTAATCCTGTTTTTTCATAGCGTAATCCTGCTCTAAAAACAGTTCTTTTAAGGTAGCTCGTATAAGAATCGTATTGTGGAATATAAAATCCTCCTAAAGAAAAAGTTGAAGCATCTTCGTATACTTGGGAAACTGCACTATTAGTATATAGTTCATTTGAAAAATTGCTCATTTTTTGAGAAGTATATTCTGCTCCAACAAACCAACTTCTTGGTTTTCCTATTCCCGCACCTATTGAAAATTTTGATGGCAATGTTAAATCGGTTTCCAATAGTCCATCAGCTTCTAAATCTACATTTATAGTCGAGCCTCTATTTGTACCAGAGTTAATAGTCGATATAGATCTTTGGTTTTTAGATACTATTTTACTCTCTGGAGTATATGTTACGGCAGAAGACAATTGTAGTTTATCGGTTAACATTCTTCTATAAGTTAACCCTAAGTTGAAATTTAAACCACTTAAATCGGATCTGTTATTTTCTTGCGAATAATTTTGAAGAGGTTGTCCATCACTGTCGAACGAAAATAAGATGGCGCTGTTTTGAATATTCCCAAAATTATAATGGGCGTCAACCCCTATGCTTAATCCATCCGTTATTTGATAACCTAATCCAAGAAACGCCTTATTAAGACCTCCTTCTCCACGAAATCTACTTTCAACTTCTCCGTTATCGTTTGATGCCTCTAATTTATACCCTACCGATGTGTAAGGCAATAACCCAAAGCCAAAGCCAAACTTACCCATGGGTATAGATAAAGCTAAATAATCGAAAGTGGTTGATGATGTTTGATCTGTTCCTGAATCACTTTTTAAACTTATACTAGAATGGCTTCCTCCTACTGTAAATTTTACCGGCCTGGCTTCATTATTAAAAACTTCCATGTTTTTTCCTGCAAAAGAAGCGGGGTTTCGTAAATTAATGTGAATACTGTCGTTAAAAACACTTATCCCCCCCATGCTCCTATTCTCTACGGTTCCTTTAAACTTAAGACTTCCTATTCCGTAAAATGAATATGGCGAAGCCGTTCCTTCTTGACCGTAACTGTGAATTGCAAAGACTGCAACGAAAACTAATACAAGCTTTTTTATCATTCGTTTGAGTTAAATTGTAAAATAAAATTCAATCCCTCTAAAAGAAAATTAGAATTCGCAAATATGCTACTTTTTAATTGTTTTGACAAAAAATTAGCGTCGCCTCCTGTTAAAATTACTGTTAAATCTGAATATAATCGATTATATTCCTCAATAACGCCATCTATTTCTTTTAAAATGCCATTTACTACTCCAGAGTGTATAGATTCATTCGTAGAATCTCCTGTAATACTTTTCGGGATTTCTGAATCTAATAACGGTAAATTAGCGGTTAAATTACTTAATGATTTATAACGCATACGAATACCGGGAGAAATAGCCCCTCCTTTATATTCGTTTTTTAATGTTACGAAATCGTAAGTAATACAAGTTCCTGCATCTATTATAAGGACATTGTTATTAGGAAACTGTTCAACCGAAGCACAAACCAATGCTATTCTATCTACTCCCAAAGTGTTAGGTGTAGCATAAAGGTTTTTAAACGGTAATTTCACCTCGCTATCTAAAATCATAACATCGAAAGATTTGCCAATGGTATTAACTACCGATTCGCTTAAATTCCCTACCGAAGAAATAATAGCCCTTTTTATAGCCGGATACTTCTCTTTTAAAACATTTGTAGTTTCTAAAATAAGTTTTAATTCTACTACCTCTTTATGCTTAAGCTTACTTTTCTCAAAAACTGCAAGTTTTACAAAAGAATTGCCTACGTCTATTATTAAGTTCATATTTTTCAAAAAAAGCTTAAATTTACAAAACGAGTTTTAATATTATCCTTTATAAATCTATAATGTTAATTATAAACTAGTTAAAGCCATTCCTTATAAAAATAAATAAATCTGACTGATTTTTTATAAATTTCGTTTGGGGAATAGCAAAAATGGATATATATTTGCAACCGCTTTGGCGAGGTACCTTAGCTCAGTTGGTAGAGCAAAGGACTGAAAATCCTTGTGTCCCTGGTTCGATTCCTGGAGGTACCACACAAAAATCCCGAAACATTTTGTTTACGGGATTTTTTATTTTTAGGTATTTTTGAAGTAATAAATAAACTCATGAAATATCCTTCACTACTTCTTTCCTTAATTATGTTTGCCTGTGTTCATTCACAGACCAATAAACACCATAAAGCTTATAAAGCAAAATCGAGTATAACTGTTGATGGGTATGCAAATGAACCTGTCTGGAATGATGCAGCACCGCTCATATTATCTAACTTTTATGATAATGACACCAAGGAAGAAGGACAACAAACAAAAGCTAAAATAAGCTGGGATGATAGTAAACTATTTATTTTTTTTGAATGTCAAGATAAATATCTTACAGCTCGTGAAGTCAATAGAGATGGGATGCCCTTTCTGGATGATTGTGCTGAAGTATTTCTTATCCCAGATCCAAACCCATTGAACATGCACTTCGGATTTGAGGTAAACCTATACAAAGCGGCTAACGATTTTATATTCATTAATGGCATGGGTAAAGCTGGGTTTGTTTCGGTAAAAGCATATAATCCGGAAATTGAAGTTGAAATTAAGGTAAATGGTACCATTAATAATAATTCTGATATTGATTCTGGATGGACGATGGAAATTGCCATTCCAATTTCCGCTTTTCATACCAATGGTTTAACCAATACTTTTAATCCCGCCCAGACTTGGCGCATGCAATTATTACGTCAGGATCGGAACAAAATGAAGAGCGAACAACATACAACCTACACTTTATTCCCTCTATTAGAAAATAGAGACGTACATGACCCTCAAAGTTTTGGCAAGCTTCTTTTTACACAGAATTAAGAGATACACATAGACTGCTTTGAGTAACAGCAAATACAAACGTTTCGCTTTTTGTATCTTGTAAATCGAAATAATACTTACAATAGCTTATTGCAGGAACGTTTACTCTTATTCGATGAACACCTTAATCAATCACATCATTGAACAACTAACCGAAATTCAGAGCGGAAAAATATGGATAGGCAGTTCGTACAAAAGCAAATTAAATAGCATTGACGATCATTTAGTTTTTATAAGTCCCATTAAAGATTTACACAGCATTGCTGAAATCATTTCGCATCTAACTCTATGGAGAAACGAAGCCATCTTAAAAATCAAAACTGGAAAAGGAAGCAAAACAGACGACTGCGAAGAAAATTGGTTAACAAATGAAAAATTAAAAGTAAAGGGCTGGACTAAAATAAAATCGGAATACGACAATAGTCTGTCTGAATTAATAGACTTGTTAAAGGAAAAAAATGACGAGTTTCTTAACGAAACATATTACGACACGGATTTTAAAGGAATTTATAAATACCGCTTTTTATTAAACGGAATGCTCCACCATGACATTTACCACTTAGGACAATTGGGAATAATAATAAAATATTTGAATTAAAAACCACTGCCAACATGTTGTATGACATATTGCGGCAGAACCCTTTAACAGAATTCATTATGATGTTGTTACTTTAGAGATTGATTAAAAAATTCGATAACCAACCATACACAAATGTGTCCACAATATTGAAAACCATTGATGGATAAAATAGAAATCAGATTAGCGAATAAAAAAGATGCCAAATTTATCGCTCTTCTTGGCAGAATTACTTTTACCGAGACTTTCGGACATTTGTTTCGAGACAAGCAAGACCTATTGAATTACCATAACTCAACATTTTCCGTTGAAAAAATAGAAAACAGTTTTACAAAACCAAATAACATTTTTTGGATTGCCTTTGTTAATCGATTACCAGTTGGATATGCGAAGCTAAAGCTGAATTCGAAATCAGATTTCATGAATTCAGAACATAGCTGCCAGCTTCAAAAAATATATGTCTTAAAAGACTTTTTATCGATGAAAATCGGATTTAGATTACAAAATATACTTCTGAAAAAAGCAAAGGATTTGCAATTTGAAAAAATTTGGTTGTCTGTGCTTAACAGTAATGAGCACGCAATAAATTTTTATAAAAAAAATGAATTTGTAGAAATTGGCAATCACGATTTTCAAATCGGAAAAGAACATTTTGAATTTATTGCAATGTCTAAAGAATTATAAAATAGAATGCTACGGACAAAGCCAGAGCTAGCCTTTTATTTTTAATTATTGGTCTTATCATACTTACTTTAGCTACCCTATTTTCAAATATTTTATTAGCATTATCTATTTTAAATTCTAGATTAACCCTTTAAAAACACTGTGTCCATGAAAATCCTGACAAGATTTAAGGCTATTTTGCTTATAAGTATTAACTTTCCGTACTTTTAAAGAAAAGTATACATAAACCCTAAAATCTAAAAACAAAATTAATCATGAGTTTACCACAACAAATTGGGGGAATAGAAATCAACTCCATTTCTTTCGAACAGTTAAAATTAGATGTTGATACTTTAAACGCTATTTCCGAACCCACAGCTAGTGTTATAGAAAAAAGCAACAACGAATTCAACGTAAACATTTTTACTCATTTGCCAGCAACGTTAAAAGTGATCCAAAGCATGAACAGCGCTTTTAAAGTCAATGAAAATATATGGGTAAGATATGACGGGCTATTAAATATCTCAACCCCTATTACCTCTCACCCTCCTGGCATACCTTGCAGAAGTTTTGAAGTAGTTTACGAAGCGCAAGAACCTAATCCAAGTGTTTTTATTTTGTATAAAATATCGTTTGATTATTCGATAACGACTCCCGAATCTGGTGTTGAAGCCGAAGCTATTTTTGTAAGAAATAACGATTTAGACCCAAGAACGTCCAGAGGAACAGTTACTACCATCAGACAAGAAAAATGAAATGGCTCGTTTTTTTGTTGATTCCAATAAACCTGTTTTCGCAGAGTAATATTGATGATATAGAATTAAAAAGCTCTATTGAACGTATTTGTAAAGGAAAATTTGCAACCTTTCATAAAGCCCATGAATTTTATTTTAACAAAAAAACAGACTCAGCTTATATCTATAGCAGCAAAGCATCTTTCTTCGATAAAGAAACTGAGATTAATGATTTTTCAAATTTTATATATGGAGTAAGTGCCTCTAAAAAGGGATTCTATTCTATAGCAGAAGACAAGCTTAATAATATTAGCTCTGAATTTCCTTTTCAGCATCTGGTCTACTATAACTTAGGTATTACTGCATTAAGATCTAATAAATTTGAAAAATCATTAAATTATTACAGAAAGGCGCTTAATTACCATAAAATTAAGAGCAATGCTAAACTAAAAATAATTTATCATAATATAGGGATATGCTACCTACATTTGAATAATTTTAAAAAAGCAGAAGATTATTTAAAAAAGGAGGTAGAAATAGCCAAACTCGATAATGACACATTAGGTTTGCTACATGCAAAACTAGACCTTGGAAACGCATATTATGAACAGCATAAAGACAATCAAGCTATAGCCTTATTTGAAGAAGCGTACAATTTAAGCCAAATCCATACTGATTTAGAGGCTAAACAAGCTGCCTCCGAAAATATGGCTATAGTTGAAAAACACAGAAACAATTACAAAAAAAGCCTTGAATATTTAGAACAAAGCATGGCTTGGAAGGATTCTATATGGAATAAAAATAAGATTTCACTATTGCTTGAAAAAGACAAGCAACAAATTGTAACCTTAAAAGAAAAAGAAGTACAAATACAAAAAGAGCACGTTAAATTCCAAAAAAAGCAGAACAACTGGTTTTTAGGCGGCAGTATCGTACTGCTTTCTTTATTGGGTCTACTACTCTATTTCTATAGAATTAAAACACGACAGAATGAAATAATAACAACACAAAAACAACAATTAGAAAAATTAAATAACACAAAAAACTATTTATTTTCTGTGGTTTCTCACGATTTAAGATCGCCCGTTAATTCAATTAATTACAATAACGAAACCCTAAATCGCGCCTTAAGTAACAACAATATTCAAGAAGCATTAAAGCTTAACAGCGCAAACATAACCATTTCGAAAAACACCTCTCATCTATTAAACAATATTCTCAATTGGGCATTAGAACAGAACGATCAGCTATTGTTTTCTCCTCAATTTCATGCCATAGATATCTTGATCGAATCTGTTTTGTTTGACTACAAACCCCTGGCCTTAAATAAGAATATTGAATTAACATTCCTTAATAAAGATTCCGGCACCCAAGTATTTTTAGATCAGGAGCTGTTTAAAATTACTTTCAGAAATTTAATAGACAACGCTATTAAGTTCACACCAGAAGATGGCAAAATAACCATAGAGACCTCAACCTCCGATAAAGCATGTTTTATCATAATTAAAGACACTGGCGCTGGTATGCCTCCCGAAATTTTGAAAACCATTAACAACTATGAAACATTAACCATAGAAAAGATTGATCGCTCCAAAGGTCTTGGTCTCGGATTACTCCTAAGCAAAGTATTAACCCTAAAGAATAACGGTACATTTCAGATAAAAAATAGCGATGATAAAGGAATAATAATTACCTTAGGAGTACCTATTAAAAAAATCTAAAATGAAACCCCTACATATACTCCTATTGGAAGATAGTATTAATGACATGCAACAGATTATTAATCATTTATCTGAAAATTACAGTATTACAACGGTTAATAGCCTGCAAAAGGCTAAAAATGTTTTAGAATCTTCAAATTTCGATTTTGCAATTCTAGATATAAGTATAAATGGTAAACCCGAAGGCATTGAACTTGCCAAGCATATACAATCGTTAAAATCGCCTATTCCATTTTTATTTCTTACAGCAACACAAAGCAGGACTATTTTTGAGCAAGCCAAACTTACCTTACCATTTACATATCTTTTAAAACCATTTAACGCTATAGAGTTACAGTATTCTATAGAGCTTGCTATTGAGAAACATTTCCAGCAAGAAAACAAGCAGGGATTAAACAAAGAAGACATTTTAACCCCAGATTATATTTTTATAAAGAATCAAGGAAAAATACTTAAAGTCATCATCGACGATATTGAATATGTAGAAGTTGAAGAAATCTACTGTATGCTATATAGCGAAAAAGAAAAATATCTGGTCAGGCTCTCACTAACAAAAATAAAAGACATCCTTCTTCAAAAAAAGTTTATCCAAATACATAGAAAAATCCTGGTAAATTTAAACGAAATTAAAACGCTTAACTTATCCGAAAACACCGTTTATTTAAACTCTGGCGCGCAAGTTACTATAAGCGAACGTTATAAAAAGAAATTCCTACAAAACCATTCTATCCTTAAATAATAGTTACGGGCGCTTACAAGTTATCTTTATTGATGAAAATCAGGTTATTACAAATTATCTTTTCTTTATAAAAATGTAGGTACGCTTATCTTAAAAAAGCGATCATTTACAACATAGCCCCTTACGCTTATCTACTTTTTAATTATTAGCATGCTTTTTCACCTCAACTTTACATGTAATCTCCAAATAAGATTATTGGAGAAACTCTGAAAAAACAAATCGTAAAAAACAGAAAAGAGTATAGAAGCCCCTATTAGGCTGATAGCATTTACATCACCTATAAAAACTAAGCTACATGGGATCATTAACTTTAGATACTGCTTATATTATTAGTTTTGCCATCCTAACAATATCAACTATTGTATCAAGACTAGAACTCGTTATTATTTCATCACTTTATGTTGACTCTAATACTTCAAAAAGGGAACTAAATCAAAACGTATTAAAATGGAAGGTTTTTAATTATGTTATCTTGATATGCTCATTTTTTTCGGGCCTGTTATTTTTTTGCAACGAACATATACTCTTTAAATTCTTCTTTTACCTAACCGCAATTGGATTAATTTATTCATACTCTGTAAAAAAAACCAGCAAAGATGGCTCGGATCAAATACGGGTTTTAGCATACTTTTCTTTTATTTTATGTCTGCTATTAGATAATGAAATTGGTAAAGTAATAACCATTGGATCTTTAGGAGTACAGGGTTTAATTGCATACACTACATCTGGACTAACCAAAGTATTTTCTAAACATTGGAAAAAAGAAGATATTTTAATCGGGTCTTTAGGCACATATTCATACGGTACGCCTAACACCCTAAGTTTTCTTAAAAAGTCTCCTTTACTAGAAAAATTATTATCCCATTTAACAACGGCTGCCATGTTAGCCATACCTATATGTTTTTTTATCCCCTACCAATACCCCTTACTTGTAGCTTTGGGATGCATACTAGTTTTTCATTTTTCTACGGCGGTGTTGGTAGGTTTAAACGATTTCCTGTTTACATTTCCCTTAACCTATCCCGGTATATTAATACTACATTCATTAATATTTAGCTTTTAAAACCAACCGAAATTATCGATTAGAAAACCACACAATTGTTCAGCGTAAGCACTTACCTCGAAAAGGGCAAATCTTTCATAAAAAAAACAACAATTCTTACAGTGTGTGCTTTTTTTATGTATTTTTAAAATGTTATTTACCTAACGCATCATTGGTTCTCTCTACCAATAACTTTTAATAGCAATTTGAAGACGTATCTCACATCAATTTTATGATGTGATTACTTTTAAGTAAACGAAGTTTAAAACCAAATCTATATGGAACAGAAATTCGGATTTACAAAATTGCCTATTACTCCCCTATGGATCTGGGTACTAAAATTTAAAATAACCAAATCCCTATCGATCGCTCAACAGCAAACCAAGCTGAATTCCACAACGTATTTATTTGAAAACATACGGTTAACATAATTGAGACATGCTTCATCAAAATAATTTGATTGCTACAATTTAAATCTCAGTTAATTATGAACTTTAAATTATCAAAACACGCTTAACCAATGAAACTAGATGATTATCCCTGGATTAAAAGACACTTTGCCGAACGTAAATTAATAGCTAGCAAAGAAGGTAAAATTTCTTTATTTCAGTTTATAGGCTTTGCTCTAATAGTAATAGGGGTTATATATATTCTTTTCAAAATTTTTAGCGCCAGTGCAGATGCCACTAGCGCTATTAGTGGCGAAAGAATTGCTATTGCCTTTTTTATAGTTATGCTAGGCGTTTCTTTTGCTTTCCCTTCCCTGTTACAAGACCAGAACAAGGGATTAAGCACCATGCGAATAGTCGTATTTATGATAACTAACGTTATTTGCTTACTACTATTAAAAATCGGCTGGAATGTAACTAGCTTAACCGAACTTGGTGTTGATCAATATTGGGTAGGTATTATAGCGTTTGTTTTTGGAGCAAAAGCTACACAAGCCTATTTTGAAAGTAAAATGGCTGTTCCAAAAGAAGCACCGCAAAAGGTTGGCATAGCGGCACTAACATATTCTCAAGCAGATATTGCAAAACTGGCTCTTGAACAAAACCAGAACATCTTAATGCATAAGTTTCCAAATATTGAATCTATAAGCGATGCTGTTCACGACATGAACCAAGAACGAACACACGTTATTTCTATATATCTTAAAGATAATAACACCAGCGGCATCCCCGAAATGTTAGAAGTAAATATGCCCGATGGAACTAGAAAAACAATTTCCACAGAAATAATCGAAGATGTTGGCGAAGGCGGTATACAATGTAGCCAATACGACGATTATAAAACCGAAAACATTACAGGTTCTGTTTGTTGTATGGCAGAAACCTCAAACCAAGAAAAAGTATTGGTTACATCGGGGCACATATATACCGGACTTAGACTATTAAACCACGGAGGCTGGTTAAGCAATGCCCAAGCTAAGTGGGTAGAATTAAACGGTGAAAAAACAATCGGGAAATGGATTTTCCAGCAAATAACCTACGTTCAGGATATTGGATTAATAGAATTGAACGACACCAATGCGAACCATGATCTTATAACATTTGGGAGCAATGGTTTCTACAACATTTCCGATATATCCATTAAAAAAGAAGAAGTTACCCTAATTTCAAGTAAATCGGGACGAAGGGATGGGTATTTGTTAGATCATAATACCACATGGGTTGTGGCATACAGTAACGAAAAACAATATAAAGGCAACATTATTTTAGTTGGCTCAACGCCCCATAGAAATAACAGTAAAACACTTTCGCAAGGAGGTGATTCCGGTGGGCTTGTTTTTCATAAAAATTCACAGAAATTAATTGGAATGATCCTAGGAGGCAACAATAAGTTCACCTGGGTACTTCCTTTAAAAGACACATTCAACTATTTTGAATTAACCCTTATATAAATCTATAAAGATGAAAAAATATTTTATTTTAATTGGACTCATAGCCTTATGTTCTCTAGCTTCATTCGCACAAGACCACACTATTAACTTTGCTATAAAAAATGCCAAGTTAAGTACTCAGAATCTACCAGAAAACGAATTGGCGCTGCCCATTAAAATGGTATTTCCGAAAATTTTTAAAGGAAAAACAATAGAGCTTCGATATAAGGACAATCGTGTTATTTACAAAGGAACATTTGGTACCGACATTAAAACCATTGGTGAAAGTACAAACTATAACGTAGTTATAAACAAAAATCGCGATATCGTAGCTGTGGTCGATCCCGGAACAAAAAACATAAATGAAGATGCCTCAAGCTTTACGGTCAACTTAGGCAATAACAGGGCAAACAAATTCGAAATTAAAATAAGTAATACCAACAGTCAAGACATAAACCAAGTAGCTAAAAATAAAGAAGAACACAAACCGGGTTATTTATTACACGATGCCATTTATATAAACGAAAATTTAAAACCAGGACAACCTAACAATACTATTGCTAAAATATTAAAGTACTACGACATCGATAAAACAAATATTTCAGATAATAAGTACCTAAACGAACAATTAAAAGACGTATTTCAAGTAGATGGAAGCGTTCAAGGGGCTGACGAATCGGGCGTAGACGGTTTAATATCAACCATAGGTGGAGCTAATGTAACGACCATAGCAGACGGTTTCGCCAAATTCATTGTAAAAAGAACAAAACAAGAGCTAACCATCGAGTTTTTTAGTAGGTTCCAAGAAAAATTAGATGAAAGTGAAGATCTACAATCCGTCTTCCCGCAAACATACAGGTCTTTAAGCGCCATAGGAGAAGAAATTTATATGTTTGAAGCCTACATTCAAACCCTAAGGCAAGCCTTTGAAAAAGACCTAAAAACCTTACCAGCCAACCTTCCTCATATAATAGACAATCATGCGACATTCTTTAATGAGAGACCAGAATTGAAAGCAGGCTTATTAACAAGTTTTTATATTGCTGAATCTTTTCAAGAGAAACAGCATCCAGGTGTTATTATCGAAAACTATAAGCACGAATTATGGGACGATACAAAAAACCCTAACTATAAAGCAGCATTTCAAACATTAATACTGTTATCAACTTCGTTAAAGGCTAATAACGATAGTGATAATTACTGGACAACCAAACCAACACTTGAAGAATTATACAAAAATGATAGCTTGTTTAAAATTTATCTTGGGTTATTACAACAAAATGCAAAAAAAGGAGACATCACATTTTATAGCTCAAACAACCCCATTAAAGTTTCCGATTTAATTGACAAATCATTCTCCCAAGTATCCAACATTTCCAAGTATAGAACTTTAGTAAAAGATATATCTCTTAAAACACAGGTTTTAGACGCTAAAATTAGACATTCAAAGGAGATTACCAATGATTCGTTGTCCTTTGAAAACTACTACAGCATAGTTAATTCCTCAATCGACTTAATGAAGACCATTGTTAAAATTGAGTCGCTGCCTCACTTTCCATCAGACTTAGACATCCAAGAAAAGTCAAAAGAATACCTAGATGTAGCACAAACAGCATCCGATATCGTTGTTGACGTAAGTCGAAGAAATTATGCCTCTGCGATTGTAAACACAACATATTTATTTGATACCATTTTTAAAGATCAAGCAAACGAAGATACCCGAAAAGCACTTTTTAAATATGGTTCTTTTATGGCGACAATTGCACAAGCCGATTCATCTGATGAAGTAGAAAAAGCCATTGAAGCCTTTGCCCTTCCTGCTGGTTCGTCTAGAATTAAAAGACAGACAGCTTTTAATGTATCTTTAAATGCATATTGCGGACTATTTACCGGGATTGAAAACATTAAAGGTGTTGACGACGGAGAATGGAATAGTTATGGCGTAACCGCTCCAATAGGTTTCTCCATTAGTAAAGGGCATTCCGTTTTGTTTTTTAACACGCCTAAAAAAGGCTGGTCTTCATCATTGTTCTTTTCCGTAGTCGATCTAGGTGCCATTGCGGCATTCAGGTTTACAGATGATAAAGCCGAACGTGTCCCAGATATTGAATTAAAGGATATTGTTTCTCCCGGAGTATTTTATTCATTAGGCATACCCAAAAGCCCCATTTCAATTAATGCAGGTTGGCAAGTAGGGCCGTTATTAAGAAAAGTTAATCTTGATGAGAACACCTTTGGAAAAAGCTATTCCAGATTTAGTCTATCTATAGTCGTGGATATCCCTATTTTAAACTTATATACAAAGAGCAGCAAAAATTGATTTTTTAAGTTACGGCAAACATTATAGAGGTTTAAAAATAATGTAAAGATAGTGAGGCTCCTCACTTGCCTTGGCTTTAGTTTATTAAGCATAAACGAAGTGTAAAGTGGCAGGTAACATTATTAGTGTATTTATCATTAGAATTAGGTTTTTTCTATATCGCCTACTTATTATACCTCTGATAACTTAACGGTTATCGAAATGGTTTATTCTTTTGCATAACTTTTAGGCTTGACCGATAATAAATTCTCTCCAGACCTGTCAGGTTTTAAAAACCTGACAGGTCTAAATAACCTTATCACGTACAATTAATAATCTTCAAGCCAACCAAAATGTTCCTTTATAATAGCTTCTTTGTTTTCTTGAATATGATTTATAAAAGCTTTGGCCACCAAAGAAAGGTTTTTCGATTTAAGCCAAATTAAATTCCATGTTGTTTCAATGGGTAACCCCTTAGCTTTTATAATCTGTAACTCAAACATATTTAGAGAATTCTTAATACCAATAAGTGGCATGATAGATACGCCCAACCCAGCTATAACAGCTTGTTTAATGGCTTCATTAGAAGTAAGTTCCATTTTTTTATAAACAGACAGTTCATGTTTTGCTATATATTGTTCCATCGCCAATCGTGTAGCAGAACCATGTTCTCTAAATATAAGCGGTAATCGTTCAAAACCATATCTAGGTATATTATGAGGCTTACCTGTATATTCATCCCCTCCTACCAGAAAAAGTTTATTTTTCATAAGCTCAATACGTTCAATCGAAAGATTTTTGGGTCTTGTAGATACCATTGCAAAATCAACTTCATTATTTTCCAGACTTTTCACCACTGTTGCCTTATTGGTTACATCCATAATTAAATCTACGTCCTTGTGTTGGTGAATAAAATCTGAAAGCAGATATGGCATGGCATATTTTGCCGTAGAAACAATTGCTATTTTGAGCTTCCCAGCAAGTTGTCCATGATAACTTTTAGATTTATAGTTCATTGCCTGAACCTCGTCCAAAATTCTTTTAGCAGCTTGAGCTATTTCGTCACCAAACTCTGTGATGTACAATTTTCTGCCTACAATTTCAAAAAGAGGCATATTAAACTGCTCTTGAAACTTTTTTAGTTGAATAGAAACCGCTGGTTGGGTTAAATACAACGCTTCCGAAGCCTTTGTAACACTTTTTAACTCAGCTACTTTACTAAAAATCTCTAGTTGATGCAATGTGTAGTTCATAAATAATGTTTATATACAACATAATAAATATAAATAAAAATATATAAATAATTCGATAGATATTTGCAGAAAGAAATAAAAACATATTAAATTTTTTATTATGAAAAGCACAACAGCAACAAAAACAGAGCAAAAAATAAATTTAATTGACGGATATTTTACAATCAGCGAAGCCGCAGATATTATCAATAGTATCTTAACAGTAAAGATCAATTTTCACAAACTACAGCGTCTATCTAAAACAGAGGGTAACGAAAAAAACAAATGTGAGTATGACAACAGTCGTATAGACGAATTAATAAATGAACAGCAAACAGCCAAAGCTTTCTTTAAAAACGTTGGCAACCTAGGAAAGAAACTAAAAATTAATAGCACGATACACATGACGCTCGAAAATTAAAACACCCTGAGTTTTCAATACACATTTAAAATTATTAACCCTTATTTACTTTTTACTTTACAAAAATTCATAACCTAGGTTAGCTAACTATCCTATTAGAAATTTTTGTATCCAATTTACTTAACACTATACATTAATGAAAGAACCTATGTCACCCTGGCAACGTTTTATTGGCTTGTTACAACTAGACAAACGAGACATTAGACAAATATTTTACTACGCTATTTTTGCAGGAGTAGTGGCGCTTTCCCTGCCTTTAGGGATACAAGCAATTATCAACCTTATTCAAGGTGCACAAATCTCTTCGTCATGGGTTGTTTTGGTGGTTCTTGTTACATTAGGCGTAGCCTTTCAAGGTGGTTTGCAATTAATGCAAATACGGATTCTGGAAAGCATTCAGCAAAAAATATTTACACGCTCTTCATTTGAATTTGTTTACCGTTTTCCCAAAATTAAAGTAAGCGAACTAAGCAACTACTATCCGCCAGAAATAGCCAATCGTTTTTTCGATACGCTTACAGTACAAAAAGGGCTGTCTAAACTATTAATAGATTTTCCGGCGGCAGTACTTCAAATTCTATTGGGAATTATGCTACTTTCATTTTATCACGCCTTCTTCATTATTTATGGTATTTTATTGCTTGCCCTTATATATATCGTATTCAGGTTTACCGCAAAAAAAGGGCTGGAAACGAGTTTAGAAGAATCGAAAAACAAATACAAAGTAGCACACTGGATACAAGAAATAGCAAGATCTTTGGTAAGCTTTAAACTTTCAGGGAAAACAGATCTGGCTATGGAACGTAACGATAAGCTCACAACTGCCTATCTGGAAGCCAGAGAGAGCCACTTTAAAATATTAATTACCCAATTCATGCAAATGGTAGGGTTTAAAATTCTGGTAACCGCTGGGCTTTTAATAATCGGAGGATTATTGGTTTTAAATCAGCGTATGAACATTGGTCAATTTGTAGCAGCAGAAATCATCATTCTATTAGTTATTGGTTCTGTTGAAAAATTAATCACAGGGTTAGAAACGTTTTACGATGTCTTAACATCCTTAGAAAAAATAGGTCAGGTAGTAGATAAAGAACTAGAGCAACAAGAAGGTATAGATCCTTTCGCTACCATACAACCTTTAAAAATAGAATTAGAACATGTTTATTACACTTCTTCAGATAATATTGATATTCTAAAAGATATTAGCCTTACCATAGGTGAAAAAGAACGTTTACTTTTAGATGGTACAGCAGGTTCTGGAAAATCAACTTTGTTAAAACTTTTATCTGGACTTATACCTCCTACTAAAGGATCGTTGTATGTTAATGAAACTTCCATTAAAGGCATATGGCCTAATCGCTACCGTAGTAAAATAGGGCAGATTTTACCAGAACAACACCCCTTTGAAGGAACGATTTTAGAAAATATTACATTTGGAGATACCTTGATTTCTAGAGACCGCGTAAACGAAGTTCTTAAAAACATAGGGTTATTACCCTTTATTAAAGAACAACCTAACGGGTTAAACACAATGCTCTATCCCGAAGGTCAACAGATACCATATACAATTTCAAAACGTATTTTGTTAGCAAGAGCCATAGTTCACAAACCGCAACTACTCTTGCTTAAAGACCCTTTAGAGCATTTTGAAACTCAGGATGCACAAACCATAGTTGAGTACTTAACAGATAGCAAGCACCCATGGACCATTATTGTTTCCTCTCGAAATGCACTTTGGAGAAAATACTGTACAAAGACCATAAAGCTTAATAAAGGCACCTTAAAAACGAATAACAATGCTTAATATCTCACACAATCAGCTTAATAAAAAAGTAACTCTTGAGGGATATGGTGCTTTCGAAAAAGCCTTTAAATCCCGCCATTTCAGGATATTCAATAAACTCCTGCTTATCTTTGGAATTATTGCCATTCTTATTCTTTTTTTGCCCTGGACACAGAATGTAACAGGCAAAGGTTTTGTAACAACACTAACCCCAGATCAAAGACCGCAAACCATTCAGTCGCCTATTCCCGGGCGTATTGAAAAATGGTATGTACGCGAAGGCGATTATGTAAAAAAGGGAGACACCATTCTATTTATATCCGAGATTAAAAACGAATACCTAGATCCTAAACTTGTAGAGCGAACAAAGGCACAACGCGATGCAAAAAGTCGTTCCGTACAATCTTATCATGGAAAGATAACTGCTCTTGGAACGCAAATTTCCGCACTCAAACAAGAGCGAGAATTAAAATTGCAGCAAAGTAAAAATAAGCTAATCGTATCTCGATTAAAAGTAAAAAGTGACAGCATAGATTTACAAGCCGCAAGAACAAACATGATGATTGCAGAACGCCAGTTCAATCGTACACAAACATTGCAAAAAGAAGGTTTAAAGGCTGTTACAGATGTTGAAGGAAAGCGTTTGAAATTACAAGAAACCCAGGCCAAGTTGATCTCACAAGAAAATAAATTGCTTAGCAGTCGTAATAGTGTTATCAATGCTCAAATAGAAATAAGTCGTATAGAAGCTTCGTATGCCGATAAAATTGCCAAGGCAAGCAGCGATCGTTTTACGGCAGAATCCAGTCAGTTTGAAGCAGAAGCAGAAGTAAGCAAGCTAGACAATGCCTCCGCTAACTACGAAATACGTAATGCCCTGTATTATATTACGGCGCCACAAAACGGCTACATTAACAAAGCCTTAAGGGCAGGTTTGGGAGAGACTTTTAAAGAAGGTGAAAAGCTTGTTGGCATTATGCCTGCTAACTACGATTTAGCTGTTGAAACCTATGTAAACCCTATTGATTTACCATTAATTCATCCAGGTGAAAACGTTCGTATTCAATTTGACGGATGGCCTGCTATTTTCTTTAGAGGATGGCCAAATGCGTCTTTTGGAACCTATGCTGGAAAAATAGTTGCTATTGAAACTTTTATTAGCGAAAACGGGAAGTTTCGTGTGCTCATTGCACCAGATAAAGATGAAGAAACATGGCCTAAAGGCGTACGTGTAGGGTCTGGAGCCTTCACCATAGCCTTGCTTGAAAATGTGCCTATATGGTATGAGATATGGCGACAGTTTAATGGTTTTCCCCCTAATTACTACACGCCAGATAATGAACAACAAACGAAAGCTAAAACTAAAAAATAATGAGTCCCCGAACTAATTATATAGCAACACTCGTTTTATGTGTTTTGGTGCAAATAGGCTTTGCTCAAGAAAACTCAAATTCATTAGAGCGCATATTAACTTTTGAAGAATATTTGGGTTACGTAAAACAGCATCATCCCTTACTTAAACAAGCTAATTTACAATTAAGTATAGGCGAGGCAAACCTATTGCGTGCAAGAGGTGGTTTTGACCCAAAAATTGAAATTGATTACAACCGAAAGAAGTTTAAAAAAACAGAATATTACGATCAATTAAATGCAACCTTTAAAATACCAACCTGGTATGGTATTGAATTTAAAGCAAACTTTGAAGAAAATATGGGAGCATTTCTAAATCGTAACCAAACCTTACCAGATGGCGGACTGTATGCTGCCGGTGTATCCTTTTCTGTAGCCCAAGGCTTTTTAATAAACGAGCGTATGGCTATGCTAAAAAAGGCACGTTTCTTTGTAAATCAAACAAAAGCAGAAAGGGATTTATTGGTAAACAATCTCGTTTTCGAAGCTAGTAAGGCCTATTTTAAATGGGTAGAAGCACATAACGAACAAACCATATACTCAAGATTTCTTAATAATGCCGAAGTGCGTTTTCAAGGTGTAATACGAAGCGTTGAAACAGGAGACAAGGCCGCTATTGATACTATTGAAACTCGGATAACAATACAAAACAGGCGCCTTAATTTGGAAGCTGCCCGCTTAAAAATGAGAAAAGCAGCTTTAAAAGCGAGTAATTATTTATGGCTTAACGATATTCCTTTGGAAATACAAGAAACCGTGTTACCAGAGTCGCCAAACAATTCGGTTATAGAAAGTTCTCTATATCTTGAAGAGGTTATGAACGATCTTGAAATGCTAACAAATCATCCCAAACTTAGAAGTTTAGATGCTAAAGTAGAAAGTCTTAAAGTAGATCGGTTTTTAAAACGAAACAAACTGTTACCTAAGCTCGATTTACAATACAACTTTCTTACTCCGGATGTCGATCAATTTAACAGCTTTAACACAGCAAATTATAAAGCTGGATTAAACTTTAGTTTTCCTTTATTTCTTCGCAAGGAGCGTGGTAACGTACGATTAGCCAATTTAAAATTACAAGATGCTAATTTCGAAAGAGTTTCTACTTCATTATCCCTTCAGAATAAAATAACGGCTATTAATACCGAAATAAATTCATTACAGAAACAAAACGTATTGATCAATAATATTGTTAAAGACTACGAAACAATGTTAAGAGCCGAGGAACGCAAATTTCAATTAGGAGAAAGTTCTGTGTTTTTAATCAACTCTCGCGAACAAAAATTACTTGAAGCAAACCTAAAAGCAAATACGTTACAAATTAAATCCTTAAACGCTAATGCAAGTTTATATAATGCTTTAGGCATTCCTGAACCCGCTATGATTCCTTAAAACACTTTTACTTATAGATAAACTTTAAGAAATAGATTTAATAGAAGCTTGAAAAGTAAGTTCAATGGCATTTCAGTCCTCATACCAAAACTATTTACTGGGATTTTTAAAACAATTAAACAAATTGTTTTAAATTTATTGAACTGATTTTAACAAAAATATGGATGACAAAATTGAAATCGAATTAAGTAAAACCAAAATCGTGTTACTACTAATAGGCGCAATGATCTTTGTTGCAATAGGTCTCCTATTTATAGTTAGTCCTGAAAAATTTGCATTATCCCAATTTCGAAACCCTCATGTTTTAAGAATTATAGGAATAGCTTCTGCTGGCTTTTTCGGACTCTGTTTAGTCTTTGGTGCAAGAAAATTATTTGACAGCAAAATAGGATTAACCATTGACCAAAATGGCATAAACGATAACACAAATGCAACGAGTATCGGATTAATTGAGTGGAGAGATATTACAGGCGTAAAAACGGTTCAAGTTGCTTCAACAAAAACCTTAATGGTTCTAACCAACAATCCCGAAAAATACATTGACCGAGCTAAAAACGCAATTTCCAAACGAGCCATGAAAGCCAATTCTAAAATGTACGGTTCTCCCCTTTCTATAATATCCAGTTCATTGAAAATAAAACATAATGATTTGGAAAAGTTAATTATCACAGAACTACAAAAAAGAGGCAAATAACAGGCGATATAACTACGATTCCCTTAACCTAGATTCTACGACAATAAAATTGCAGACCATACTAAATTACCACTATAATAGTATGCCCGTTTTCCTTTTTTAAATTCACGTAAATTAATTATCTTCCATAACTTTTTAATTATAAGAAATTACTAAAACGCTCAGCCCTAATCATGAAAAGAGAAAGAATAGTTATTGTTGATGCTTTAAGAGGCATCGCACTTTTACTAATCGTGCTAATTCACTACGTAGAGCACTTCGATTTTTTTAAACAACCTGAGATTAACTTTCTGTTTTCAAACAATTTTGATTCTCAAGTCATGCATGCTACTTTTCTACTAATTAGCGGAAAAGCCTATTCTATATTTGCCCTACTATTTGGTTTAAGTTTCTACATCCAAATGAACAACAAAGAATCAAAAGGAATAAATTACAGTACAAAATTCTTCTGGAGAATGCTTATTTTACTAGTAATTGGTTTTATTCATTCCCTTTTTTACAGAGGAGATATACTTCATATTTACGCACTGTTATCTCTACCGGTTATTCCTTTGTATAAAGTAAAAACAAAATATTTATGGCTAATAATTGTTTTATTGATTATTCAGATACCATTTTTATACCATCTAGTTCAAACATTTATTACTCCTAATTACGAATATGTAGAACCGTTAACAGGACATTTTGCCATTGGCAACGACATTTATGCCACAGGTTCTCTTTACGATGTTATGAGTTATAATTTTTGGAAAGGTAGAATAACCGCATGGGCGTGGACATTTAACAACGGCAGGTATCTTCAACTTATAGCGCTCTTTATAGTAGGGATAATACTGGGGCGAAAAAGGGTATTTGAGCAAATCGATGCTTGTAAAAAGGGTATTAAAACCACCCTAATAACAAGTTTAATACTGTATGCCATATTATTCTTTGTTAAGAAAGAATTGCTGACCATGGATTTTTCAGCTATGCAAAAACAATTTATGGGTACGTTATTAACTTCGTTTATTAATTTATGCATTACTTCTACCATCATTTGTTTAACCATTTTGGTCTATAACAAATTTAAACATGCATTTATATTTAAACTATTTTCGGCCTATGGTAAAATGAGTCTTACCAATTATGTTGCGCAAGCCCTTTTTGGCGTAATATTCTTTTATGGATTTGGATTAGCTATGTATCGTTATTTAGGTTCAACCTGGAGTTTAATCCTTGGGGGTGTTATATTCTTTGTACAGGCGTATATAAGTAAATATTGGAACAAGAATTACTATTACGGGCCTTTAGAATGGTTATGGCGCTGTGCAACAGACCTTGACTTTAATGTAAAGTTTAAACGGAAAACGGTATAATATTAGCGAATTATCAGAACTTTTATTCGATTATAAAAATTCTTAAAAATGGGTATACAACGTTTACTAACTTGAATCACATACGAACTTATTGGATTTGAACTACGCGGCAAAAACTCCCTTTTTCAGATTTGGAAAAATTTCAAAAAATAAAGACACTTCTAAACGTTTAAAAACAATACTCAATTCATAGTTATAAAAATAGATGACTCGGTTGAAGAGGATACATTTAAGCACAATTCAAACAAAAACTCACATTAACCTAGCAAAATGTTAACCAAACCAACTTCGCTCCCCCCTGTTTTCAGGGTATAGATTTTCACTAAAAAGGGTGTTTTCTACTCCAGGCATCTCCCCCATCTTTGTAATGTGAATTTTTGGTCTTTATATCACGTACTAAAAAAACATCACAAACAATAAACTAATATTAACCCTTAAAATCTAAAAACTATGACCTGGGGAATCACATTAATCTTATTAAGTATTATAGCAGTACCATCATTATTGCTAGCTAAAAAACCAAACGCCAAAGAACTTCTAGCAAAAATAGAGCCTTACCAAGGCTGGATCGGATTCGGATTCTTTTTCTGGGGAGTTTGGGGTATTATTTCGTCTATATTAAGTATTGGAAGTCTTACACTTTACCCAGTATGGTGGATTACATTATTAGCAGGAAATATAATTGAAGCTGTTCTAGGTTTCATGCTAGGTTTTGGTTTAATTAATAAGTTCGTTTTATCAAAAAGTGAAGCTGGAGCCGAAAAAGGGATGCGTTTAAGAGAAAAGCTAGCACCAAAACAGGGTAAACTTGGAATTCTAGGTTTAATAGTAGGGATCTGGATAATCGTGGCTTCTTTCTTGCCTGCTTTTTAACCCCCACTCTTTAACTAATTACGGTCGCAAAAATCTATTGTAGATAAACACCGTAATAAATTAAAGTCTTTTAGGTGTACAATATATTAACATGTATAAAAGAATACACTACACACCTACTTTATTTCATAATGTCGTATTAATTAAATGATACGGCATTATGATATTAAGAAATATAGAACGTTCTGGTAATATGTCTTTTTTTTAAAATAATAAAGAGTTAGTTATTAATTACAAACCGATACAGATAATCTTAATTTCAAGAATGTCGGTATTCTGTAAAAATTAATACATTTGTTTATATGCTCCGATTTTTACGAAAACTTGTTGTAATTAACCTCTATACCATGTCGCTTTTTCTTCTGGCTCAAGCTAACGGAGATGTGAAGCCACACATAAAAAAAAGCATCGATATAGAATACAAAGAGAAAGAAAAAATCGATCAAGCTTTTAATCTTCTCAATAATAACAAGGAAAAAGAAGCCCGTGAAATTGCCCATAATCTATTACTAAAAAGAAAACTGGATACGCGATCTAAAACTAATGCTAACCTACTATTGGCACATTATTTTAACAACAGGGAATTAATCGATTCTTCCTTATTCTACGCCAATCAAACGTTGAAAGTCGGAGCATTAGTCGAAAATGACTCATTAAAAGATAGACTTTATGGTTTAGTTTACAATTTATTTGCTATCAACTATAAAAAGAAAGGCTTATACGAAGAAAGCAGCAAATGGCATATAAAAGGTATTGACATTTCACAAAAATACAATGAAACAAACCTTTATTACACACACACCCATGGACTAGCCAATGCTTATAGAGAAATGGGTAATTATAGCCGTTCGTTAAAGCTGTTTAAGGAATGTTTAACCTATAAAGGAGATAAAGAGATTATATATGGAAGCCTTATTAATATTGGTACTATTTATTCAAAACTAAAAGATTATAAGTCTTCTAATGAATATTACCAAAAGGCATTAAAACTTGTTAGGGAAGATGAAAGATATAGTGCTCTTGTGGTAATTAAAATAAACATGGCTACAAACTATCAAGATCAAAACGATTTCAATAAAGCCATCACACTGTACAATGAAGCCATCGAAATAGCAGAAAAAAAAGAGTACAAACAGCTTGCTTTAATTGCTCGTCTTAAAATAGGTAGTATTTATGTAGATTTAGAAAATTATAAAAATGCGGAAATGGTGTATTCATCTGGCTTGCACGATGCTGTAGAATTAGGTTACTTAAATGAAGAAAAGATTATTTACGATAACTTAAAAGATATTTACATTGAGCAACACGATTATAAAAAGGCACTTCATTGTGCAACACAATCTTTCAGGGTTAAAGATTCTATTAACAAATTGCAAAAAGACAAAGAAATTGATGAGTTAGAGGTACAATATAAAACCCTACAAAAAGAAAAAGAAATAAAGGTACTGCAAGTAGAAAATTATAATCGAAAATTAGAACTTAAAAATCAAGACGAGGCCATAAAGAACCTTAAATTGCAACAAGAGGTGGAAAAAAAGGAAAACGAAAACCAAATTTTATCCTTTCAGAATGCATCAGAAAAAAAGCTCAACGAAATTGCACTATTAAAAAAAGATCAAGAAATTCAGGAAACAGAACTCATTAGAGAAAAGAGTATCAAAAACACCATCTTGTATTCCTTTCTAATACTACTCATTCCAATTATTGGTTTACTTATTATTTACTATCAAAAACTTCAGACGCAAAGTGAATTAAACAAAAAACAAGAAGAAATAAGTGAACAAAAAATTTCATCATTAATCAAAGATCAAGAATTAAAAGTAATTAAAGCATCCATAAAGGGTCAGGATAAAGAAAGAAAGCGTATTGCTCAAGAATTACATGATAGCATTGGGGGAAACCTGGCAGCTATAAAACTAAAACTCAACAATTCAATAAATAACAATACCGAAACGGGTTATTTAAGTACAATCAACAATCAAATAGATGATACCTACGAGCTCGTTCGAAGCCTTTCCCATAATTTAATTCCTAAAAAGTTTATTGAAAATAAATTTTGCGATGTACTAGAAGAGTATATCAATAGTATTTGGGGGTCTAACAGTGCTTTTACCGTATACCCCAGAAAAAAGGTAGATCTCTTGGATGAAAACCTTCAAATAGAAATTTTCAAAATTATTCAAGAACTAACAACCAACACCATTAAACACGCCAAAGCCAACTATATTGAGTTACAAATAAATTTAATAGAAAATGAATTGAATATTATGTTCGAAGACAATGGCATTGGGTTTAACCTAAAAAACAATAAAGAAGGTATTGGATTTAAGAACATAAAAAATAGATTAAATAAGTTTCACGGTACCCTTCATGTTGATTCCAGAATTAATAGAGGTACCATAATAAATATAGAAACTCCAACTCTAACCAAAAATAAAAATGAAGTATAACTTAATTATTGTAGATGACCATAAGATGTTTTTAGATGGTATGCTTAGCATCTTAAATTTAGAAAGTGAATATAACATCTTACTAACTGCCACCAAAGGAGAGCAAATTGTTAAATATTTGGAGATTAATCCTGATGAAAGGGTAGATCTTATTATAACAGATATTTCTATGCCAGAACTGGACGGTATTGCTCTTAACAAAATTGTAAAAGAGAAAAAGAAAAATATAAGAACCCTTATTGTTAGCATGCATAACAATGCCGAAATGATCGATAATCTTATCGAACACGATGCAGATGGTTATGTTCCCAAGAATGCTGAAAAGAATGAATTCTTAGTAGCTATAAAAACAATACTAAAGGGAGAAAAATATTTCTCTAAAGAAATAAAAGACATCTATATAGAAAATAAATTTTCTAAAAAGAAACAAGAGGAGATTAAACTTACCCAAAGAGAAATTGATGTTATTACGCTAATAGCACAAGAGTACACAACACAGGAAATAGCAGACAAATTATTTTTGAGCAAGCATACCATAGAAAGTTACAGAAAAAACCTTATCGCCAAACTCAATGTTAGAAACTTGGCTGGATTAACCAAATATGCATTAAAAATGAGCTACATAAAAAACGAATAGACTACAGACTACTTAATCATTTTTGATTGTTTAAACTATCAAGCACCAAACGTAGTTCTCCATAAGTATATTTATCATCTATTTGATGTTTTAAATCAGACAGATTTTCAAATTTTGTTTTAGGAATAATGGATTTTAGTTCCTTATAATGTGCTTCAGGCATTAAATCCGTAATTTTCACATCTCCTAAGGAAATAAAGCTGGCCAGATGCCCTATAACAGTATTTACGTTCAAATCCCTTTCTAAAGCAATTGCATCTGGAGACTTACCTGCTTTAAATAAGTCTAGAGATATCTTTTTAGTATCCCCTTTCTGTCGTTTTGGTTTAGGTTTGGGATCTTCAAAAAAATCTATCTCACTAGCTGCAGATGTTTCAATATCATGCTCGTCGCAATACCCTCGAATAACTTCCAAAATAGCATTTCCATATTTTTCAACACGTACCTTCCCCATACCATTAACCTGTATTAGCTCTTGTTTATTGGTTGGTAAAGTTTCGCACATATCGTACAAAGCCTTTTGTGTAAACACCTGAAAATGTGCCAAATCTTCTTGCTTGGCTATCTCGTTTCGTAACTCACGTAACAATTCGAATAGCTCTAAATTTGTCGTACCATCAATAACCGTTTTTCGAGGTTTTTTAGGTTTTTCTTTAGCAAGAAAAACAGATTTCGCTCGTAATTCTAAAAAGGTTGTTACGTTAAAACCTGTCGTTAAGCCTTCAAAATATAATAGTTTAGACGCTAATAATTCTTCTATAGTATCAAACTGTTTAATGATATCTTTTTCAATCGTCTTATTATCTGTAGTAAAACCAAAAGTTTTGGCTGCAGAACTTAAATGTAATCTTGTTTGCTCCACAAAATAACCAACTGCTTTTATAAAACGATCTTGAATCTCTGGGCTCGACTCGGGAGCTTCTAACGTTTCAGATAGCGTTTTAAGCTGTGCCTTAAACGCATTAGCTACTTTTAGTAACTCCGTAACACAAGATTTCATGGTATTTAAAGGGGCTTCCACCTGACCTTCAATACTAGTTCTGTTCTTATAATAAATATCAAGTATACGTCCTATAGGATGCAGAAATTTATAAAAATCAAATAATTCTGCTATTAAATTCAGCTGAAACTCCGATTGCGATGCTTTTAAAATGTTTTCGTCCGGTTGATTTTCCTCAGCAGTTTTACTAAAAGATAACACCTGATTATCACTGATGATGTGATTAGAGCTTATTTTACTCTTAAGAACCAAACCTTCTAAAGATTTACATCTGCTTAATGCTACATAGGTTTGTCCGTGAGCAAAAGCGCCTTGCGCATCAATAATAGCTTTTTCAAAAGTTAATCCTTGACTTTTATGTATCGTTATAGACCATGCCAATCGCAAGGGCATCTGTGTGTAAGATCCTATTTTATTTTCGGTAATGGCTTTTGTTTCCTTATCTACAGTATAATTAATATTTTCCCAAACTTCTGGTGTAGTTACAATATTAAAATCATCTTCCTGGCAGTGTACAATTACTTCACTTTTATCCAAATGAATCACCTTACCAATCTTCCCATTAAAATAACGCTTTTCGGTTGAGCTATCGTTTTTAATAAACATGACCTGCGCACCAACTTTTAAAGTCAATTCTTCTTTATTGGGATAGGCATATTCTGGAAACTTTCCTTCTACAACGGCATTATATGTACGCTCCTCTGTTTTAAGTTTGTCTAGCTCTGCGTTGTTGGTATGTTCAGCCTTATTGTTATGCGTTGTTAAAGAGATATAGCCTTCTTTTTCATCTGGCACAAAATCTGGCTGAAAACGTTTGTTTAATTCTTCTGCCGAAGCTTGCGTTAGCGCATTAGTGCGTATTTCATTAAGAATTTTAATAAACTTAGGGTTATCCTGTCTATAAATATGATTTAACTCGATAGTAATGGCATCACACTGCATATAGGCCTGACTACTAAAAAAGAATCCGTTTTTATAAAAAGACTTCAGCAATTCCCATTCATCTTCTTTTATAATAGGGGATAATTGTTGCAGATCGCCTATCATTAATACTTGTACCCCTCCAAACACCTTATTTCTATTCTTAAAGCGTCTTAAAACCCTGTCGATACCATCAAGTAAATCGGCACGAACCATACTAATCTCATCAATGACTAATAAATCAAGAGATTTAATAATGTTTATTTTATTCTTGCTAAACTTGCGATTAAAACCAGAATTAGTGCTTGAGTCGGCATCTGGTAAAAGTGGGCCAAAAGGCATTTGAAAAAAAGAATGTATTGTTACGCCTTTTGCATTAATAGCAGCAACTCCTGTAGGAGCCACGACAACCATACGTTTTAGAGATTTCATTTTTAGCTTGCGCAAAAAAGTAGTTTTCCCAGTACCAGCTTTCCCTGTTAAGAATACATTTCTATCGGTATTATTAACAAAATTCCAGGCTAAATCAAGCTCTCTATTCTCTGTCATTGTGTTGATTATAAAAACGAACTAAAGATAAGAAACCAACTACGAGTTATACACTAAAAACGCTTAAATAATTTAGACGTTATAAATCTTTCTAATCAAATCTATTTGAAAAACAGATTGCCACGTCACTAGTAAGCCCTCTAAGTGGTATTGGATCTATTAATTATGGGTATGTATAAAAACAAAAGACCCTTCATATTTCTATGAAGGGTCTCCAAAAAAGGCAACGACCTACTCTCCCACAAATGCAGTACCATCGGCGCTAATGGGCTTAACTTCTCTGTTCGGAATGGTAAGAGGTGAGCCCCATCGCTATAACCACCTTAAGTCTTTATCCTGAACTCGTTTCAGGATCTCTTTCTTTAAAAGAAAGATTAATATCTTAACATACTGAAAAAAACACACATGATTCACATTATTACTCATATCGCTTTTTGTTCGCTGGGCGAAGTCGAAGCGTAAAAAAACAGGCGTACAATAAGCCTATGGGTTATTAGTACTACTCGGCTGTGACATTACTGCCTTTACACCTGTAGCCTATCAACGTGGTCATCTCCCACGACCCTTTAAAGAAATCTCATCTTGTGGTGGGTTTCGCGCTTATATGCTTTCAGCGCTTATCCCTTCCAAACGTAGCTACTCAGCAATGCTCCTGGCGGAACAACTGATACACCAGAGGTTTGTCCAACTCGGTCCTCTCGTACTAGAGTCAGATCCACTCAAATTTCTAACGCCCACTGTAGATAGAGACCGAACTGTCTCACGACGTTCTGAACCCAGCTCGCGTGCCACTTTAATGGGCGAACAGCCCAACCCTTGGGACCTTCTCCAGCCCCAGGATGTGACGAGCCGACATCGAGGTGCCAAACCCCCCCGTCGATGTGAGCTCTTGGGGGAGATCAGCCTGTTATCCCCGGCGTACCTTTTATCCTTTGAGCGATGGCCCTTCCATGCGGAACCACCGGATCACTATGCTCTTGTTTCCAACCTGATCGACTTGTAGGTCTCTCAGTCAAGCACCCTTATGCCATTGCACTCTGCGCACGGTTACCAAGCGTGCTGAGGGTACCTTTAGAAGCCTCCGTTACTCTTTTGGAGGCGACCACCCCAGTCAAACTACCCACCAAGCACTGTCCTTTCAGATGAAAGTTAGACTCTAGACAAGCAAAGGGTGGTATTTCAACAATGACTCCACAACGCCTGGCGACGCTGCTTCGAAGTCTCCCACCTATCCTACACATTACTTGTCCAAAACCAATACTAAGCTATAGTAAAGGTGCACGGGGTCTTTTCGTCCCACAGCGGGTAATCGGCATCTTCACCGATACTACAATTTCACCGAGCTCATGGCTGAGACAGTGTCCAGATCGTTGCACCATTCGTGCAGGTCGGAACTTACCCGACAAGGAATTTCGCTACCTTAGGACCGTTATAGTTACGGCCGCCGTTTACTGGGGCTTCATTTGAGATCTTCGCCGAAGCTAAACCCTCCACTTAACCTTCCAGCACCGGGCAGGTGTCAGGCCATATACGTCATCTTTCGATTTAGCATAGCCCTGTGTTTTTGATAAACAGTCGCCTGGACCTTTTCACTGCGGCCCCGCATAAGCGGGGCGACTCTTCTCCCGAAGTTACGAGTCTATTTTGCCTAGTTCCTTAGCCATGAATCTCTCGAGCTCCTTAGAATTCTCATCCCAACCACCTGTGTCGGTTTGGGGTACGGGCTGCTTCACTCGCTTTTCTTGGAAGTCGCTTCTCTGGATTATCACCTTGGCCGAGGCCTCAGTGTACTATCGCCGTGTTGCCACTGGCTTCAACGTGCTATTCCGTCAGCACGCACCAAATATACGCCTCCGTCACTTTTAGCGTGAGCAGGTACAGGAATATTAACCTGTTGTCCATCCACTACCCCTTTCGGGTTCGCGTTAGGTCCCGACTAACCCTCAGCTGATTAGCATAGCTGAGGAAACCTTGGTCTTTCGGAGTGCGGGTTTCTCGCCCGCATTATCGTTACTTATGCCTACATTTTCTTTTGTAGCTTCTCCAGAATGCCTCACGGCAAACCTTCGACGACACTACAATGCTCCCCTACCCATCTTTCGATGCCATAGCTTCGGTAGTATGTTTATGCCCGATTATTATCCATGCCGAACCGCTCGACTAGTGAGCTGTTACGCACTCTTTAAATGAATGGCTGCTTCCAAGCCAACATCCTAGCTGTCAAAGCAGTTCAACCGCGTTATTTCAACTTAACATACATTTGGGGACCTTAGCTGATGGTCTGGGTTCTTTCCCTCTCGGACATGGACCTTAGCACCCATGCCCTCACTGCTGATCAACATTTTATAGCATTCGGAGTTTGTCAGGAATTGGTAGG